>NZ_JAVRBN020000033.1:0-79471 GCF_034531305.2 Nostoc sp. ChiQUE02 | reverse complement strand
GTAAGCTGTTACGCATTTAAGTTGCACATCAACTGGTGAGGTTGTCCTTTGTCAATTGTCCTTTGTCCTTAGTAAACACAAATGACTAATGACTAATGACTAATGACGGTCTACACGGAGTTTGTGCAATATGTAGGCGCGTTAGCTTAAGTAGAGACACCCTGATAATTGTACTGCTAAATAATCTTTGGGGTAGAAGCCCTGGAGGGCATTCAGTACCTACAGGCTACAGCCTGGGCCTTCAAGACCCTCTGCAAAGCTGATTAATTCCAAATACTCTGGATTTTCTACGAACTTTTTAGCAGCTAGCAATCCGGCAATGCTCCAAGTTTGATTGATTCGGGCTTCTTTGCCGATTAAACGACCATTGTTGCCATCGTAGTATTCCGGAAATTTATCCTTAAATAGACGCCTTTCGGCAATGGCGATCGCTGCTTGGGCAAGTTCTGTTCGACCTGCTTTCTGGGCCGCAGCAGTAAATAACCACAGTAAAACTGGCCAGTTACCGCCGTTGTGATAAGACCAAGCGCTGTTCTTAGAGTCACATCCTGTAACAATTCTCCACTCTAAACCTTCCAAAGCTGGAAAGCAGATTTTAACAGGCATATAGCCAATCAAGTCTTGCCAGCGTTGGGCAAATAAATTCATGATGCTTTGAGATTCTTTAACGCTTGCTAAGGAAGCTAAGATTGCCATCAGATTTCCCAGAGCAAAAAAGCGAAAATCTATCCGTCCCGGCCCCAGATTTCCCGCTAAATATCCTCCAGTTTCGGGCAACCAATCGGTTAACCAACTGGGGATTGATTCTGAGTGGATATTGAATTTATTAACAACTTCTGCACCAAATTCGTTACCCTTGTAACGATAGATTTCCCCCAATCGCTTCAGGTCTAGCCAGTAATAGTTGCGGATATGATATTTCAAAGATCCCAATCGCCTATTGACTTTGCCAAGATAACTATCGCCATCCCCATCTGGTAAAAGCAATTCACTAGCTGCCCTCAAAGATGCATAAAATAACACCTGAATTTCTAAAGGGTGTTCGTAGACTCCCATGCGACGGTCAATCATAAATGCGCCATCGGGAACTAACATTGTTGGGTACAGGGAAAACCGATGTACCAAGCAAAGATCCAAAATTAGCTTGATTCCTTGTTGAAAATTTGGCTGACGCGCTAGGGACAAATCACCTGTAGCTTTTTCATGAGCACGTAGCAAGAGAATCCACCACATACAGGAATCAATTGGGGGAACACGAGCGATCGCCTGCTCACCAAAATCAGCAACCAAAAATTCCTCATTGCCATTAGAATGTACTTTGAAACTTGCAGGCATTAATCCCGCTCCCGGTTCAAAGCAGTCCATCTGCTTTTCATGACTTTGTAATTTCAGTGTTTCTACTAAGAAGTTACGCACAATCTCTGGTTTGCCGTACATGAGAAACACCAAGGCAGAAGGGATAAAATCGCGGAGGAAGCACTGGTCATAATTGAGTGCATCTAACTCCCAATCTTGGGCGGCTACAGTCCCAATGGGTTTACCCTGGTAATAAATTATGGACTTTTCCAACAATTCCCAGGCTTCTGCTTCTAGCAGACTGTTCTTATCGATCGCGCTAGTCATAGGCGTCTAATTCCACTAATGGTATGTGTCGGCTCAATTGTGGAAAGTACGCAAGCCTGACCTCAAGCTGACCAGGATTCCCGGAAGTCAGCATACAGAGTCAATCCACCATCTACAAATAGCGTTTGTCCGGTGATGTAGGCAGCTTCATCCGAAGCTAAAAAAGCTACTGCGGCGGCCATCTCCTCAGAGGAACCAGCACGCCCCATTGGGATGTGACTTTCCACGATCGCCTTTTTTTCAGGGTCATCTATCCAGGCTTGATTCATTGGTGTGATCGTTGCTCCGGGGCCAATGGCGTTGACACGAATACCTCGGTTAGCATATTCCAATGCTAAGGTTTTGGTCAGGTTTTCCATACCGCCTTTGCTAATGGAATAACTGATATACATCGGTCGCGGAATAATTTCGTGAACGCTGGAAATATTAACGATCGCTCCTGGACGATTAAGAGACAGGAGGTGTTTAATAGTTTCACGGGCGCAGAGATAAGCACCCCGGAGATTGACTGCAATTACCCGATCAAAGTCTGCTGTGGTAACTTCGTGAGATGGGCTTTCTGTTTGAATGCCAGCATTGTTAACTAGAATATCTAAACTGCCAAATTCCTTTACTACGGTGTTGACCATCTCAACAATGTCTGATTCTTGAGAGACATCTCCCTGAACCAGCAGCGACTTCACACCACAATTTTCGATATTTCCGCAGGCTTTTTGCAATGCCATCTCTTCCGTGTCTGCCGCGGCTTCAGGGTATGAGCGGTAATTGATGGCGATGTTGCACCCTTCTTGAGCGAGTCTGATAGCGATCGCCTGACCGATTCCTGATGTTGCACCTGTAATTAAGGCATTCTTCCCTTTTAACCCTATCATATTTCCTTCCTAAGCTGCTCTTGCTGGAATTTGCACTCAGTCAAACAATTTTGAATTTTAGACTTCGACTACGCTCAGTCGAACGATTTTAGATTATTCCTTCAATTCAAAATCTCAAGTTGGCGCTGTCAACTCTCTAGGGAGAGAATTCAAAATTCAAAAATAGGTATTTGATGATTTTGAATTTCTGATATCATTTGACGAAATCCCTGCTATAGATAAACGTGTAGGGGCGTACAGTTGTACACCCCTACAGCTGATTTACTTGTTGCCAAGATAGATTGTTGAAAATGGTATTAGTCCTAGCGCAAATTCGCTGGCACTTGTTCCGGAACTACCCAATAGTAAATAGTTTTGCCCTCTACGTTCAGCGTTTGCTGTGGTTTCCAATCGCCCATATCGAAGGCATGGGAGACAATACGAGTGCCAGGTTTGAGTTCTTTCAATAGCTTGGGACGCAGTTTGGCGTTGACCTCTGGCAGTAAGTAAAGTGTAACTACTGTTGCTTCACTAAAATCAGTGTTGAACAAGTCTTGTTGGACAAACTTCACGCGATCGGTTACTCCTGCCTTCTTAGCATTTTCATTAGCCTCTTTTATGCGTTCGGGATTAATATCTATACCGACACCACGCGTACCATACTTTTGTGCCGCAGTATTGACAATTCGCCCATCACCACTGCCAAGGTCGTAAAGTACATCATTCTTTCCCACTTTTGCTACTTGCAACATTGCATCCACCACTGGCTGTGGTGTAGGTACATAGGGAACATCTCCAGGACGTTCTTGGGCTTGAGGTGTAGGTGTAGGAGTTGCGGTTTCAGTCTGAGCCGTTAAATCTGTAGAAGGTTCTGTCCCGGCTTCCAAATCTTGCTGTGGCGGCGTACATCCAGCAATTCCCAAGCTGGTGATACTAACCCCTGTAGCCAGTAAAAACAGAATTTTTTTAAAGCTCATGAATTTTCTCCTTTGTCAATAGTTATTGGGTATTAGGTATTTGGCATGGGGAAGAGGACAAGGAGAATTAGGGACAAAGGGAAAGACTTGTTGCAAGTAAGTCACCTTGTCCTCCGGCTCCTTCATCTCCCTCACTCCTCGCGTCCCCTCTCACGCCCGCGGTAGTTATTCCAGAACAACAGGGGGATACCTGCTGCGACAACTAAAACACCTGCAACTGCTCCCACACCTGTATAGACCAAGCTGGAGTAGAGTAAGTAACCGCAGACAGCGCAAAAGAGTAATGGTGTGAAAGGATAAAATGGCACACGGAATGGACGCACTATGTGGGGTTCGCGGTTTCGCAATACCAGCAGTGATATGCCGGAAAGCAAAAAGAAGAACCAAAATATTGGGGCGGTGTAATCCACCATTGTTTCAAAGCCTTTGCGGGTGAGCGTGCCTAAAAAAACCAGTGCCAAGGCGATCGCTGCTTGCAATAATAAGGCATGGGTAGGACTGCTAGGACGTTGCTGCCAGCGTCCCATAAAACCGAATAGCGAAAAATCCTGTCCCAATGCGAAATTGGTACGCGCTCCGGTAAAAATTGTGGCGTTGGTTGCTCCCAAAGTTGCGATCGCAATCAGTACACTGATGAATAAGGCTCCTGGTGCACCCCAAAGAGAGCGCATTAAATCTGCGGCTACCGCTTCTGACTGCGCCATATTTGCTAATCCCAGTCCCCGCAGGTAAGCCAAATTGATTAGCAGATAAATGGTGGTGATGATGCCAATACTCCAGATTAGCGATCGCACAATATTACGTCGTCCATCTTGAATTTCTGCCGAGATGTAAGCCGCCTCATTCCAACCCCCGTAAGATAGCAGCACAAACACCATCGCCAGTCCCCAGGTTCCCGATGATGCAGATTCTACAGAGGCGGCAGAATTAGGAATGGCGGTAAGCCCAATAATTACTACCAGCAACAAACCCAGAACTTTCGCAGCACTCAGCAAGTTTTGTGTCCACTTACCCTGTTGCAAACCGATGATGTTCAAAGCAGTTAAAAGTGCGATCGCTATGGCTGCATAAATAGAAGAAGAAAACGTTCCTAACCGCCATATCTGAGAAACATAATCGCCAAAAACAAATGCCAACAGCGCAATGGAACCAGTTTGAATCACTGTCATCCGCGCCCAGGCAAATAAAAAGGCGACTCCCCGCCCGAATGCACGTTTCAAATAATAGTAGGCACCACCAACGTCGGGATAGACAGTGGCCAACTCTGCATAACACAGCGCTCCTACTAGAGATACTACACCACCGATTAGCCAAAAAAGCAGTACAGCAATATCACTACCTGCTTGACTTGCCACTAAAGCCGGGGTTTCAAAAATCCCCGCCCCGATAACAATACCGACAATCAAAGCCACTGCGTCTGGTAATGTCAGGGATGGTTTGGGTGCTGCTACTTCAGTTGATGTTGTCTGCTGAAGCAAATTGTAGTCTTTACGTCTACTCACATTACTTCCTTATTTGTGTTGAGTTTGGACTCTTGACTTTATTTCATAGTCTTTGTTCAACAGAGCAATTATCTAGATTCTCCAAATTGTGGAACTCGCGATTCAGCAAAACCTTTTGGGTTGGGAACTACCAGCCCAAAAGTTAGCCCTTGGGGAGGGCAAATTTGAATCACTGTTTTACCTATGCTTGTATGGTTGAGAATAAAAGTGATGGGAAAGTGTGAGTCACCAGTGATATGTCTTCAAACCGTAGACTTCTTGCAAAAGTGGGGAAAAGCGTAAGGGGGAAAGGGATGGAATTTTTCCTTTCCCTTTGCCCTTTTTCCCTTTCCCTACAAGAGTGCAGAAGGAACTTTTGCAAGAGGTCTCGTAATATCCATCTGGTCACATTAAGATTAACCTCCCTGCGTAGCTTGCCGCCGTAGGCATCGCTTCAAATTCTCTAGCTAGACAACATCATTCTGCTAATAGGCTAGAGAACCTGACTCGAAAAAACGTCTTCCGTGAGTGAGATTTATAGTAATCTAGAGAATGATTGACTAATAATGGGCAATCGTGCTTTCTTTCATCAAGTCGCTAGTACTGCTAGGCATGATTACGAATTAGGCTCGAATATTCGCTAACGTAATTCCTAATGGGCTACGTCCTGCTGCGCTAACATAATACTCACTTTTGACGAGAAGCAAGTTCCGTAATATATATACCACAAGCGTTTCATTGATTTAGAGTGGATGGTTTATTTGTGCCTTGCTGTACTAGAGACAGCGATCGCTTAATAAGTCAGATTAAGTAGGGATATATATCTGTGCACTCCTACTTAATCAATAATGTAGGACTCCAATTTAAGTTTTGAAAAAATACTGAGACTTAAAAACCTGTTTTATCAGGGTTTCATTTAAAATCCTATTCAGAAATCAGATAGTATTCCTATACATAGGCTTTTTATCGCTAATTCTTTAGTATCTGCTACTAGGAAAAAGTAGAATATCTATTACTTCGCCTATTACTAAACCCAATACTGCTATGACTGTTATAACCCAAAATGAATCTAGTTTATTGAAGCCAGTAAATCGCATTTCTAAATCAGCTAAAAGCGTAGTGGCTAAGGGGACAATAAATAGCCTTAATAATATAGACCAAGTTGCGACTACAGCAATTGATAAACTTAAAAATAAAATAACAACTAAAGTTTTAGAGCCAAATTCAACTAAACGCTCTAACCAAGCATTACTCTTTCGCACTACAGCTATAACCATAGCAGCGACAAAAGCTCCCACTAACCAAATAATATGATTAGCTGCAAGATACCATCCCAGGAGTGTATAAGCCAATAAGAGTAATACTAAAGGCATCAAAGGAATCCTGTTAAAAAATTCCACATTCATACTCCCAAGGCTTGTAAAAATACTAAGTTAATTTCTTAATTTTAGTCAAAAATTGTTACTACTCCAAGTTCTAAATATACCAAGATTGCTCAGGATATTTCTCTATCTTCAGAGCAAATTTAAAGACATATTTTTTCATAGTGAGAATATATAGCCCTACTTAATTTTTTGTGAACAACACTTAGATAAGTTGAAAATATGAGACTTAGATGCTTTTAAGACCTGTGACAACAACAGCATACTAAATCGCAAATTTTTATACTTGTAATCTAATTTAACTTCCTTTGAGGTGATTGCTCGGCAGTCTAGTTAGCAACTTGGATTAGCCATCAGAGTATATTTATTATACGTATTTTAATTATAAGTATGTAATATTTTAAACATAGATTTATTAGTTTAAGAACAATAGTATCAAATTCTCAAATACTAGTGATGTGTAAATAGATTGACTTTGACTCTCACCTATTTGCCATGAAATTTAATGAAGAGGTGGTTACAATTCACTGTGTACAACTTTGACAACTGTCCACAATACTGTTGCATGTCTCAAGCTCATGGTAATATTATTTTACTGTCAGGAGATATTATTTTATACATCCAATTGCAACCATGCTTAAGCGGCTAGTTAGGTGTGCTACCTCAAAAAACAAAAAATTATTCAACCCACCCAGGAAATCAACAAAAGCACCAACGTGCAAAGCACAGAGCTTTTGAAAGTCTGCTTATATAAGATAACTAAAGAGCTAACAAAGCCCTTTTTTAGGAATCATGACAGCCAGCTAGAAAGGCATAAAACCCTCTTAGAATGGCAAAAAATTAGACAACAGTAAATAGAAAAGTTTTGACACAATGTCAATTGTTTTTTGTATATGTAAAAATATCAAAAAGCTTAATTTGTCTTGCACATAAGACATTAATATTGTGTGTTTTATTTAGACATTGATTCTCTTTGTGCTTAGTTACCTATATATAAAAGTCTTAATTGATTGGTGAAAACTTAAGCTACCCTCAACCAAATGAGGCAAACTCTTAAATTTATCAAATCATTTAGGACTGCTAGATCAATCTTGATTTAGTAACAACTCAATTATTGACAACGTAAGTAAGAGTAACAGGAAAAACATGAATATTATTGTTCGTTTGTTTGGAGCGTTGGTTCTCCAAGTGTCTGTGCTGGCTGCAATGTCTAGCATGGCAATGTCTAATGACAAGCCTTTGCGCGTCAATACTCAAGAGACTCCTGTCATTTCTCAACTGAAAACAAGACAGAGGATTTGCTCTTTAGATCCGATTGAGGATTTATTACCTCCACCACAAACCAAGACAAGTAATTCTTTGCTTTCTTACCTTGCTGAACAGGGTTTTACACAGAATCAAGAGGGTTCCTGGGTCTGTTATGCGAACGATCCTAAAAAAGAAGGGCGTTACTTTACTCTGTTTAAGGTTAAGCAAGTTGATGGCAGGCTAATAGCAAGTTCTTTTCTAGATGAGGGCAGTTTGATCCAGGGACAGGAAAATCGTAGCTTGGACTTCTTTATGATGCTGATTGAGCGTCATATGAATACTAGTCAACAGAACCGTCAAGGTATACGTAGATATTTAGAAGCCTTCGTTTCCTTAGTAAAGCAAGGGAAGATCAAACCCACGCGTCGTGGGTTTCTTTTTGACCAACCAAACCGAGCATTGGTCTTATATCACACCCTCTCATCAGGAAGTCTCAAAGGTACCGGAATCACGATCAATATTTATTTACCAAAGAGTTGAATTGGGGAGTGGGGACTGGCGATTGGGGACTGGGAAATACCAATCTCCAATCGCCAATTAAATTATTGTCATTTAGTGGAGGTGCATCTTGCTTAAATCAATTGTTCAAAGAATTGCGATGCCGAAGGCAGTTCGCTTCGCGACCATCGCATTTTCATCTGTTGCAGTAGTACTCACTACGTGTCAGTCTGCTTTTGCACAACTCAATATTGGACGGTATGGTATCCAACAAGGATTGGAGTATGAGTATCTTCAGTACCAAATCAATAACCAGAATCTCAGCCAGATGCGAGTCATTCCTGCATGTAATGTGGGATTTGGTCTGAGCTGCAATAAAACTGGAACCGTAATCCAACGATTACTGGAGTTAAACGGCGGGACTAGCTATCAAAACCTCCTGATCCGAGCAGCAGGTGGGGAGAAAAACTTCCAAAATTTCGCTAGCTTTTACGGTAACAATCCCAATCTCTCTGGGGTGCCTTTCGCCTCATTTTGGAGAAAGGAATCCCCCGCAATCATGGATAGTTCTCAATACGTTCTTGGACAAGGTTTTGGTCGAAATCCAGTAGAAGGACTCGGACTTGTAACCAAGCAGTTCTACTGGGCACCATACTCAGGAGTCAATGACTCGGTCAGCCTCCGGAATGGATTACTAGACCTGAAATTGTCATACGGACGACTGCTGTTTGAAGAAGCCTCAAAAATTTCCAACATCAAGGAGCAGATTGAGTCTCTAGGTCTGTCACCAGAGATGACAAATTTTTATTTAGATAAAATCTCTACAGGCTTAGATGCATTGAGTTCTGGAAATCAGAACCAACTCCAACAAAGGATTTTTGAAGTACTATCCTTTCCATACTCCGAAGATGGTGGGGAACTCGGACGCCCCAATAACGCGATTCCACAGGAATTGAATCAACTCTTGGGAGAAGATGTCCCAGGAGATATTTTGTTAAGTGACAATCCAATACCGTTGGAGGGAGAAACAATAGGCTTCGATGCTTTCCCTGGCTCAGTGGGAGATGTCTTGGTACAAGATAGTTCTGATTCTTTTCCACTCTGGCCAATAATGGCAGTTGGTGGTCTTGGTTTACTTCTGCTTCTACTACTGGATGGCGATAGTTCTTCAGCTCAAGCATCTGTTTCTTCAGGAAGTACACCTACACCTACACCTTTGTCTCTCACCAGCAAAGGCGAATGCGATCTGACTCCCAGTGGTAATGCTCCCGATCACACACAGATCATTGAGATTCCATGTAATGTGACTCCTAAACCCCCTACGGAAGTGAAAAGGGTAGTGGAGCCATCAATGCTCAAAGCGCTTGTATTGCTAATTGTTCTATTATGTATAGTCCGTTACAAACAGCGGTCTTTAAAAATTCGTAATTATGTTAGATGAGGGTATTTAGACTCCTATCTAAAACAAAGCTACCTCTATAGGTAGCTTTGTACATATTGTTATTGATAGTATTGCTAACCAGGCTGTTGTGATAAGAATTGCGATCGCCTGTTAATCTGCGGCCAATTCACCACATTCCACCAATTATTCAAATACTCAGCCCGACGGTTGCGATATTTCAGGTAATAAGCATGTTCCCACAGATCGTTACCCATAATTGGATATAAACCCTCCATAATCGGGTTATCCTGATTTGCTGTGGTCACGATCTGGAGTCGCTTTTGGGGGTTACGTACTAACCAAACCCAACCACTACCGAAGCGAGCTGCACCCGCTGCGTTAAACTGTTTTTTAAAGGCATCAAAACTGCCAAAAGTTTGGTTAATTTCTTGAGCGATCGCTCCTGAGGGTTGTCCACCACCTTCGGGACTCATTAGTTGCCAAAAAATCGTGTGATTAAGGTGACCGCCACCGTTATTGCGTACCTTTGTCCGAATATCTTCAGGTACGCTGTTCAAATCTACTAGTAAAGCTTCAACACTTCTTTTTTGCAAATCTGGATACTGCTTCAATGCATCATTTAAGTTCTTGACGTAGGTAGCATGGTGTGCGTCATGATGCAATTTCATCGTTTCAGCATCAATAGCTTTTCCTAATGCTCCATAAGCATAAGGTAATGGTGCTAGCTGTGCAGGGGAAGCACTTAACGACCTATTAGGATAAGCTACAGGAGGAAACGACCCAGCAGCCGTTGGTGTTGGTGTAGAAGATTGTGCCTCAGCTATTAGTACTGATTCATGAGAGATTAGCAGAATTGTCAACACAATTGTTGTGAAGAAAAAAACTATTGTTTTTCGCCAAAATTTTATCATAAATTGTAGCCTCAAAATCAATATTATTGGCTTGTAATCTGATCATGGAGTCTTGTTTTGCAGCCCAATCAAGCCAAATATTATATATATTACCTTAGTTATCAGGTAATACGAGGAAAAATACTCAAGAGAATAGAATTAATCGCTGCCAACCCAATAGAGGAACTTACAGCACTCTAAAAGCAGCATTTTAAGCGAAAACGCTCTACTACATAAGCTGCCAATGCAAAAATAATTGTATTTAAAACAAAGAAGAATAAGCCCAGATTAAGGATAATCACAGGAAAGGTAAAAAAACTGAGTATTGACAGTTAAATTGCATTTAAAATTCCGAAAACAACACTAGAAATCGCCGCTTTACTCAAACTAATAATATCAATATCTAAAGATAGTTTATAAATAATTAAAAAACTGATAGTGGTAAATAATCAAGTAAGGATAATGTCAAATATCATAATTCCTAAATTTATTAATATGAGTCGATAAGTTAACGATAGATCCAGCTTTAGTAATAAAGGTAACTCAAAAAGGACATAACCTCAATACCCATAAAATTTTGAGAAAATATTTCCACGCATTTTAACATATAAATATCTATTTATAAGTCTCTTACTTAATTTATTCCCTTGGGTATATAACGATAAATAACAAGCAAAACCCTTGACAGATATGGCTGAAGTTTTATTTTGCTAAACCTATAATTAAAACCTTGTAAGCATTAGAATTTGATCTACCGACAACTTGACAACTGGATAGTGATTTTTAGTTAATTAAAATATACATGAATAAACCTAATCCATAAACGCCCTTATTTACCAAACTGCTTTGATATCTACATCTTTAATATGGACTATTTTAAAATTTTTCACGAGTAACGTAAGATCCAGTACTTATTTCTAAGTATTTGCTGAATTGACTTGCTTATTAAAGGTCTATATGTTCCAAATTCAAGAGTGTTATCAACCTAATTCTGATGAAACAGGAATAAATCATGTCTTGTCACAAATTACTAGTTAGTTACCCGGCTATCAAAAATCAAGGCAATAAAGACCTATAGCAAAAGGTAAATAATATGCACCATCATCAAATCTTGCAAACATCTGTAGCAGCCAATAGTAATTTAGCTCAAGGAATCCGGAGTGAAGTCAAAAATGAGCAAGCACAAACGCATGAATTAACTATCCGTGATATAGCGGTATCTTTATCTCCTGTTAGCTTTATAATTGGTTGGATAGTTTTTTTCCTGGTATTGCGAAAAATTCGGGTATTTTTAAATGAAAAGATGGTTTTTTCCATCAACAGTTTACACAAAGTTCCCTGTAAGAACTGTCGATTTTATTCCAATAATCATTATCTAAAATGTGCAGTAAACCCTTCGATTGTTCTCACTGAAGAAGCGATGAGTTGCTCTGAGTACTCATCCAGCAAGAAAAAATTTTCTTCTAAAAATCCCTTTGGCTAAGAATAATTAGTAATCTTATGCCCTAAGATTTTTACATTTCACATTTTGATTTGCTGCTAAATATA
This sequence comes from Nostoc sp. ChiQUE02, assembly GCF_034531305.2. Classification (NCBI taxonomy): domain Bacteria; kingdom Bacillati; phylum Cyanobacteriota; class Cyanophyceae; order Nostocales; family Nostocaceae; genus Nostoc; species Nostoc sp. ChiQUE02. Next base: position 67,571 of record NZ_JAVRBN020000033.1, on the reverse strand, counting down.
AAAGCTGGTGCTAATTTTTTCCATTTATTTATCACATCTGGTTACCTAAATCTCGCTGACGCTGTAACCAATGTGCGACATCGTTAGCGGTGATAATACCTTTGAGTGAACCATTCTGAGTCACGAGTACGCGACGAACTCCTGATTCTTGCATTTTTTCCAATACCTGAGACATCTGCTCTTCTGGACGAGCAGTAGCTTCTGTGTCTGTGGGAATCATTGCGTCTCTGACAGTACGATAAATCCATTCTTCGCGCGGGACATCTTTGACCTGATTTAAGGTAATAATGCCTACAGGATGGCTATCTTGCGTTACTGGGAAAGACTGGTAGCGACGACTGAGGAAATATTTATCCACTAAATCTTGCAGCGTCAGGTCAGCATTTACCGTTTCTGGATGGGGAGTCATGATTTCTTGTGCCCGTACTCCTTCGAGACTTGTGCAGATCAAAAGCTCCTCGTAACCAGCTTCTGCGGCGTTGTATAAGAACCAACCAATCAGGATCAACCAAAGTCCACTCAACAAGGCTGAACCAAACAACTCCCAAAAACCAAGGGCAATCAGCAGATAAGCTAACCATTTACCGCTCGTCGAGGCGATTTTGGTAGCCTTTTTCTGGTTGCCAGTATACTTCCAGATTAGCGATCGAAAAACACGACCGCCATCTAGAGGAAACCCAGGCAGCATATTGAATATGGCTAGGATGAGGTTAATCGTTCCCAGGTAAGATGCGACACCCGTAACAACAATACTCCATCCAGCATTTCTGCCGATATACGCAATCAAGCCGAAGAAAGCAGCCAGCACCAAACTGGTAAATGGCCCAACGATCGCAATCTGAAACTCATCATCAGGATTTTCGGCATCCATACGAGTGCGCGACACCCCACCAAAGATAAACAGGGTGATGCCTTCGACGGGAACTCCTTTTGCCCTAGCTACGAAAGAATGAGAAAGCTCATGAGCTAGTAGCGAGGCAAAGAAGAGAAACGTTGCTACTAGGCCCATACCGAAATAAGTTGCATCGGAAAGTCCGGGATAGTTGGCTGGAAATAGACCTGCGCTTAATGTCCACAGAATGAGGAAGACAATTAACAGCCAGGACAAGTCTATTCGGATTTCAAACCCGAAAATAGAACCTAAACGAAAACCTTGCATACATTCCTCTTTTTCTAAAGCAGTTTTTGTCTATAAATGCTATTGGTGAAAATATAGGACTAGTATTTGATTTTTGAAATTACTTGTAGAGATAGGGAACTCTTAACAGGAAACAAAGATATTAGAGGTGTACAGATTTATTTCAGAAATCAAACTGGATTCCTATAAATGAGCGATACTAAATCACCAAAAGCATAGGAAATCACAATCATTGCTTCCTCTGGCAAACGATAGATATTGCCAAATCCCAATAGTGGTCTGTTTGATTAATTTTGTGAGGTTTGTGGTTAGCGATAAATTGCTCAATTTTCAGTGGTGAACTGCCAGAGTTACGTAGGTTTTTTGGCTGGTAACGCCTCGGTTCGGACAACGATCGCTTGTCTTTTTCCGTTACGATTGACTGTAATTTGCAGACGATCGCCGATTTTGGCGGCTTCTACTAGTTGTTGCACTTGCCGTATATTTTCAATGGAAACACCGTTAATGCTTTGAATGATGTCACCCGGACGCAAGCCTGCACGAGCCGCAGGCGAATTAGAGGCAACTCCCAGAACGATCACACCCCGATCCTGGTTAACTTTAAAACCAATATCACTCTGATTAATTTTGGCTTGCAATTCCGGACTCAACTGGGCCATTTGAATACCGATGTAGGGGTGATCCACTCGTCCTTTAGTTACCAATTGTTCGGCGATCCGTTGAGCGTTGTTGATGGGAATGGCGAAGCCTAAACCTTGCGCTCCCTGGACAATGGCGGTATTCATACCAATAACTTCTCCTTCGGCATTCAGCAAAGGGCCGCCAGAGTTACCCGGATTAATCGCCGCATCTGTTTGAATAAAGTCAACCCGCTCTGTCGGTACACCAAGATCCGCAATAGAACGCTGTGTGGCGCTGATAATGCCTTGGGTAACAGTATTGTCCAGTCCTAGAGGATTACCAATTGCGATCGCCCACTGTCCTGGTAATAGATTATCTGAGTTGCCCAGCTTAACTACTGGCAATCCATTGGCTTTAATTCTGACGACTGCGACATCGGTAACAGGGTCAACGCCGACAACATTTCCCTGAAAACGGCGACCATCTTTTAATAAAACTGTGACATTATCCGCACCCTCTACTACATGGGCATTGGTCAAGATTAACCCATTAGCACTGGTAATAAACCCTGAGCCGATACCCCGTTGCACTTTTTCTGTAGTGGGCGACTGTCCCCCAAAAAACCGATCCAATAAAGGATCTGAAGATGTCTCAACAGTGCGAGTAGAGTTGATTCGTACCACTGCGGGTCCTACCTGTTGGACAACCTGAGTTATGTAATTGGCGTCAATTGTTGAAAGTGTTTGAGGTTGTGGGTTTGGCGTCGGTGATTGTTGAGCATTCCTGACCTCTCTGGTGGAGATGCATCCAGCATTGCTACCTATCACTAACAAGGCCAGATAAAGCACAGGTTGCTTGAGAAGTTGTTTCATATTTTTTGATTTCAACAGCACCAAATCAGATTTTGCCGAAGTCTTTTATCTGCCTGCGCCCTGATTAAGTTGAATTAATAGCCAAGTGAGATAAGTACCAAAAGGACCCCAGAGAGCATAGGGTAGGAACAGCCAGGAGGCTTTTTGGGAAATTGGCTTAACCAAAAATGCCAAAATGTAGACGAGAAGTGTTGCCAAGCCACCGACAATCATTCCACCTGTTAGGCTACGAAGTTCTACCACAATAGGACTGTAAACGGAGGTCAAAAGAGCGATCGCAGCGTACATACCCATCAACAGCCAAGGACGAGACTGTTTTGAGCTTCTCTCCCAGACGATAATTGCTGAGATTGTCAGACAGACCCAAATGAATGTCCAGATAAACGGGATGAGAAATTCAAAGGTCAACCAGTCGGGACGCTGCAAGTTCTGAAACCAAGGGTCACGCAATGATGTGAGCAGGCTACCGCCGAAAAATAGTGCTGCCGAAACTGCTGTGATAATCCATCTAGCTCTCACAAAGGTTTCCTGCCATACTAGGATTACACTTTTAGTCTAGTTCAGGGCTGCGTTAGCGTTCGCGGAGCGTCTCGTAGAGAAGCTTACCATACCCTTACGGGGAAGCAAGCTACGCGTAGCAGACGCACCAGAAGGTATCGCCACACCGATCTTGAGGATTTACAATTATTCAGCTTAATTTTTTAGTTTTAATCTGTCTGTAGATAGATGCAATGTTGTGAGCATCATCAATTCCACGATGATGTGTGCCTTTCAATTCTATTCCTAGCTCATTGAGAGCCTGTGCCATACCAAATTTTTTAGACACGCCAAGATATTCTGAAAATTCCTCTTTGATATTTATGTGCTCTGAAGTAAAAGGATAAGGAAAATTATGAAACGCGCAATCTTGAATAAATTGCTTTTTGTCGTAATTGCCCCAAGAACAAAAAATATAATTGGGAAATAAATCAATCCATTCTTTGAAGCGAGAAATTGCCTCTAAAAATTTGGGTGCTTCATCAACATCTTGCTGCCGAATGCTAGTCAATTCGGTGCAAAAACCTGTTAGTTGTGGATGTCTCACAGGTTGGATGAATTTCTGAAACTCTGAATCAATTTCCCACGTTGTTCGATTGAGCATCACTGCACCGATTTCGATGATTTCCATTTCGTGACGGGGAATAGTCTTACTGTTACAGCATGTAGCTTCCAAATCGACTATCAGATAATAGTGAGATATTTGAGTTTTCATATTAGATAATAGAGATTGATAATGACTAATACTAATTATTTATACTTATTTTTTATTTACATAGGTAAATTTTGTAATTGTATTGTATTATTGATACTACAAAAGCGCAATACTTACAGCCTTTTTCATCTATTTGAACCATAATCCCCTGTAGGGAACCCCTACTATACTGAAAAGGTAAATTTTATATTCATTTTCTGCGCTTTACTAAACAAGAACTTAGGAAAAGGGAATTTTAGATTGATGAAAAAGGTTTAACCCAATGGAGTTGAATAGCGATATCAAGAGCGATCGCAGCTATTCCAAACCACAATACACTTTCAAAAGCCAACACGACAAAAGGCCAAATTGTGCTAAAAGAATTCCACCCAAGTTCTATCTGAGTTAATCCGCGTACCAAGCCAAAGGCCAGCACACCACCAACTTTAAGTTGAGGATTTTGATCTGAACGGATGATATAGCGGTAGGTGACACCAAATAGGAAACCAGTAAAAGTTGCAACTGCACCACTCACCCACCAATCCCAATTAACATCACTTTGCAGACTTGCGAGTGTCTGAAAATACTTTGCCAGTACTAAAGTATTCAAAAGACTGGCAATCGCAAAAGCGAAACACCCAGATAAACCCCCAATTATTCCAGCTTTCAGGGATTCTAGCCGTTCTGCCATTAGTTGAATATCTGAAGTTTCGTTCACTTTGCGTCCTTGGGTGAAATTTAAGAGTGCAACGATCGCACCAACACTGTTGAAGGATCAACCGCCCAATCCCTGTATGATAAATATTAGAAACCTTTTGTAATTATTTGAAAAGTGGGACTATGGAGATTTTGACACTAGGTTGGGTATCGCTGTTAGTTGTGTTCACTTGGTCAATTGCAATGGTAGTGTGGGGACGTAACGGACTGTAGAGGCATTGTGGAAAGTCCATTTTTGAGTATTTTGGCTTTATTTGCTGTAGTGCTGCTCGTAGTAGTCACTGGTGGTATTGGTTATTTGACCCTGGCAGATTGGCGCGATCGCCGTCGTCGAGATGAAGAGAAACGCACCACCCGCAGCACCACTCCCAAGCGGCGATAATTCGTTTGTGGTTGAAAAATGTTTTTTGTAGGGACACGATAAGATCGTGTCCCTACAATGTTTTTTATGGCATTAAAAGGAAATAACTGTTACCTTTGCGATCGCTACGGGAATCATGAGATAGAAGACTTTCAATATTTAAAGTCCCACTGGGAATGGAAAACTCCTCTACTACTCAACCCATACAACCAAATTCAGAACAGCAAGAATCTCATTCAGATATGACATTCTCCCTGCGTCAGAATGAGCAACAAAAAACCTTATCTGGAGTTATTGCTTGCATTCGCAAGTCTCTAGATATAGACGCCATCTTCAAAATTACAGTCACTGAAGTACGTCAGCTTCTGAAAACCGATCGGGTTAGTGTGTTTCGTTTTTATCCCGAATTGGTATGGGAAGGGGAATTTATCTATGAAGATGTGGGAGCAGAATGGGGTTCGGCACTAGCAGCTAAACTGAGCGACCACTGCTTTGCTGCGGAGTTTGCAGGCTCATATCAGCAAGGTCGAATTAAAGCAATGGCTGATATATACCAAGCTAGTGTGAGTGATTGTCACGTCCAGATGCTAGAAAGATTCCAAGTACGTGCTAATATAGCTGCCCCCTTGATGAAAGGTAAAGATTTATGGGGATTGCTGTGTATTCATCAGTGTAGTAATCCTCGCGAATGGGAAGCATCAGAAATTGAGTTTGTGCAATTAATCGCCGAACATTTAGGAGTTGCCTTGCAGCAGGCAGATTACCTGGAACAAGTAAAACTACAATCGGCACAATTAGCACAAGCAAAAGCCAGAGAAAAAGCAGCCCAATGGCAGAAAACCATAGCCATAACCATTGAGAAAATTCGTCAGTCTCTAGACTTGGAAAGCATTTTCCACACAAGCACCGCAGAACTTAGGCAGCTACTAAATGCTGACCGTGTGGCTATCTATCGCTTCAATCCCGATTGGAGTGGTGAATTCGTGTTTGAATCAGTGGCAGAGGGTTGGATTTCCCTCATCCATGAGCAGTCGCAGCGCCCGGAATTGAGTGAAAACGTCAGCGAATGTAGCGCCAAAGATTTAGCTAAACCCCCAGTCGCCGATACCTACTTACAAGATACAGAGGGTGGTAGCTTCAGTCGGTGTGAAGTGTACCGGATTTGTAATGATATTTACAATTCAGGCTTTAGCGACTGCTACATTAAAATCTTAGAGATATATCAAGCCAGAGCTTATGTGATCATTGCCATTTACCACGGTCAGAAGCTCTGGGGCTTGCTAGCAGTATACCAGAACGCTGGAATCCGTGATTGGCAAAAAGATGAGGTTTACTTGCTTACCCAAGTGGGCACCCAACTAGGTGTGGCTTTACAGCAAGCGGAATTTATCCAACAAATGCAGATCCAAGCAGCAGAGATTAGCAAAGCTGCTGAAAGGCAAAGGGCATTAGCGAACACCGTAGAAAAAATTCGTCAGTCACTTGAAATTGAAGCCATATTTAAAACCACTACTCAAGAAGTCCGTCGGCTGTTAGAAGTGGAACGAGTCGCAATTTATCGCTTCTATCCTGATTGGAGTGGCGAATTTGTTGCTGATTCCATTGTTGATGGCTGGACACCAATGATTAAGCCGCAGCCTGTGACAGAACGCCTTCTTGTGCAAGGAAAGCAAGCGGGTAAGTATGCACGTAATGAAGTTTTTGTACCAATTTCTCAGGGCGAAAAGCTGTGGGGATTGCTAGTAGCTTATCAAAACTCCCAGCCCCGTTATTGGCAAGATGAGGAAATCAACTTGCTAGCACAAGTTGGCGTTCAATTGGGGGTAGCATTACAACAAGCTGAGTCCTTAAAACAGATGCAGTTGCAAGCCCAAAAACTGGCTAAAGCTGCCGAACGAGAACGGAAAGCGGCTGAAAGGGAAAAGGCCTTAGCCGCAACAGTGGAGAAAATTCGCCAGTCTCTTGATATTGACACCATCTTTGCTACCAGTACAGAAGAAGTCCGACGGCTATTGGAAGTTGATCGAGTGACAATCTATCGATTCGGGCCTGATTGGAGTGGCGAATTTGTTGCTGAGTCTTTAGCCCAAGGTTGGACACCAGTAAGGGAAATTGTTCCTGCAATGTCTACGACAGGCGACGCCTACGCAGATAATCATTTGCAAGAAATCCAAAGAGGAGACTTTGCTAACGGTAAAATTCTTGTTATTAAGGATATTTACAGCACCAATGATTCTATTCCTTACATTGGCCTAATCGAGCTAATGCAAGCTAGGGCATATATGATTGTGCCGATTTTTCAGGGTGAACAACTCTGGGGATTACTAGCAGCTTATCAAAATATCAAATCCCGTGATTGGCAAGAGGATGAGATAGATTTGCTGATGCAGATTGGTACTCAGCTAGGGGTAGGACTTCAGCAAGCGGAATTACTCGAACAAACTCAACGTCAAAAAGAAGAACTCACCCAGACTCTTAAAGAATTACAGAACACTCAGAGCCAGTTAATTCAAAGTGAGAAAATGGCAGGCTTAGGGCAGTTAGTTGCTGGTGTAGCCCATGAAATTAACAACCCGATTAGTTTTATTTATGGCAACATCACTTATGTTACTGAACATGCCGAAAATTTATTTAAATTACTGCGCCTCTATCAGAAACAGTATCCTAAGACAACAGGAGAAATTCAAAAGCAAGTAGCAGCACTGGATTTAGATTTCATTAGTGATGACTTGCCCAAAATTCTGACTTCAATGAAGATGGGGGCAGAGCGAATCTCTCAATTAGTCTTATCATTGCGAAGTTTTTCTCGAATTGACCAAGCCGGAATGAAGCCCGTTGACCTTCATGAAGGCATTGACAGTACTTTGCTAATTTTACAACATCGACTGCAACCGGAGACCAATTCGTTTGCTATTGAGGTAGTTAAGCAATATGGTGAATTGCCTCCAGTAGTCTGCTATGCGGCCCAGATGAATCAGGTATTTATGAATATTCTCAACAATGCGATCGATGCATTGGAAAACTCAGTAACTAGTGGAAAAATAATTGACAATCCTAAAATTTGGATTCGGACAGAAGTGATAGAAGAGAATACTATTCTGATTTGGATTGCCGACAATGGTTGTGGAATTCCAGAGATAATGCGATCGCGCATTTTTGAACCTTTCTTTACCACCAAACAACCCGGACAAGGTACTGGTTTAGGATTATCTATTAGCTACCAAATTATTGTCGAAAAACATGGTGGGAATATCAAGTGTATTTCAGAACCTGGTAACGGCTGTGAGTTCTGGATAGAAATCCCGATGAAACGGATAGTTAGTTAAGAAAAAATCAGGCGATGCCTTTGGCGGGCTTTCCTGCGGAACGCTACGCGATCGCCTTTTTTAACAAACCGCAGAGGCGCAGAGAACATAGAGGAAAAGGAGAAGCGATCGCATTTCAATAAAAAACAAGCGATCGCCTTAATGATAAAGTTCGGAGGCGATATAAAACAAGCGGGTCACTTTATCAAGGTACTACCCATTTAAGCCGCTTTACAAACGGTCGGTTTTGGAAGTTCTTCCCCAGTGGCTTCATAAGCTATTATCAGTGACTCCAATGCTTCAGTACCATTTGCAACAGCTTCCTCATAAGTATCGCCATGCGTCCGAAAAGGCTGTCCAGGACAATCGGGAAATCCGACTAAAAAGCAGTTGTCTTCATCAGACCATTGAATTAGCATTTGATATTTAAATTTGCTCATCTTCTTGATTTTTTCGCTGTTTTTCTTCTACTTCTTGAATTGCTTTTTGAACGTCTTTCTCTTGATAGCGTTTTGCGTCTGAACTGTCTTTACCAGAAACCGTGAGTTTTCCCACATATAACGGATGTATCTAGTTTGTATGACTTCCTTTACCTGGGATTTCTGTAAAATTTGCTCTTACCAACATTTGTTTGAGTTCCCTGATTTTCTTTGGCATTGTCAGGTTTAGACGCTTAATTAATCCCAAGATATCGCACTTACAGCAAATAGGGGAATGCGATACTTCAAGACGAGTCCAGGGGGAAGGCATTCTCAACGAGGTAGGTTATGCGATCGCTCTTTTTAACGAACCACAGAGGACACAGAGGAAGAGAGAGCGATGCCTTTGGCGGGCTTCACCTACGCACGGTGAAGATTTTGCAGGCGATCGCCGATTAGAATTTCACTACAATTAGTAATATAAGTTGCTCTTATGAACTAATATGGAAACTAAAGAAATTCTCCAAGCACTCCCAAACCTGAGCATAAGCGATCGCCTAAAGATAGCTGAATCAGCACTGCAATTGGTTCTTCAAAAAAAACACTCATCTACAAAAGACCAGCAAAAACGTCAACTATCACTAGCAGTAATTACGGACTGATGTATGGAGGTGAAGTGTAGCTAGTGAATTCAGCTCCAACTATTGAGAGAAAAATTAGAGATTGCTCAATGATTAAGGACTTACGAGATTTTCTCTCCTAAGACGTTGGTTTAAGCTTATTATAGAACGAGGAGCAGCGTGAAATAGGAATACTTTGGGTAAAAGATAATGCTAATTCAACTAACTATACAAAATTTTTTGTCTTTTAGAGATGAAGTTACCTTCAGTATGGTAGGGGTTAGCAGTGACCAGCAACACATAGATCATCTTGCTGAAAATGCAGCAGGCAAAGGGCGTTCGTTGCTGCCTATTGCTGCAATTTATGGTGCAAATGCAGCAGGTAAGTCAAATCTCATAGAGGCTCTCAACTTTGTACAAAATCTGGTTGTAGAAGGTACTCGAAGTACTAAATCTATTCCTGTTTCCCCATTTAAACTTAGTGATTATAATAAACAGCCGAGCAAGTTTGAATTTATTTTTATATATCAAGAAACTCAATATTCTTATGGATTTAAATTGAATAGAGAACAAATTTTTGAGGAATGGCTTTATGCTATTCCTCGTGGTAGAAAGCAGGAAGTTATGTACTTTGAGCGGATCACTTCTATAGAAAAAGAAACGAGTCTAGAGTATGGTTCAGTACTTAAAGGTAGAAGTGAGAAACGTAAACAATTTTTAGATTTTATTGCACAAGGAACTCGTCCCAATCAACTTTTTTTAACGGAAGCAATTGAGCGTAATGTTCAAACGTTACTTCCAGTTGCTAACTGGTTTAGAAAAGTACTAACTATTATTCCAGCAGAGGCAGATTATCGAGGTTTAGAAATTGGAATACTCGGTAATGAATCTTTTACAAATTTCCTCAGTGAATTTCTTAAATTTGCGGGGACAGGAATTGATTCGATAAGTACTGAAGAAGTTGAGCTAGATTTTGATCAACACTTTCCAAGTATGCCTAAAACTGTAAGAGAGGATTTCCTTGAAAAACTTGCGGAAGCCGATGATGACTCAGTAGCAATGATAGAAAATATAAGAGGTAAACGGTATCTCCTTTTCAAGAATGAAGGCGGTCAATTAAGCTTGATTCAATTAAAAACTCAGCATCGTCATGAAGATGGACATCTTATTGATTTTACGATTGAAGAGGAGTCAGAAGGAACTCAACGTTTGATTAATCTTATTCCATGTCTCTTTCTCTTAAAGGAAGAAACTGAAAAAGTCATCTTTTTAGATGAACTTGATAGGCGTTTGCATCCTTTATTATCTCGATGTTTTGTACAAGCAGCAATAAATTGTAGAGAAAAAGGTAATCAATTAATCTTTACAACTCACGATACTAACCTACTTGATTTAGATTTACTACGACGTGATGAGATTTGGTTTGTTGAGAAGAATCAGCAGAGTGTGTCCAACCTTTATTCTTTAGCAGAATTCAAGATTAGACCCGACCTAAAAATTGAGAAAGGTTATTTAAACGGTCGCTTTGGTGCTATTCCTTTTTTTGGAGATCCACAAAGTTTAGGATGGTTTGGTTGTGAAACAGATTTATCTGTAGAGATGAGCCAGAAGTGATGGGAAGAATCAATCGAACTAAACTACTGGATCGTCAGCATGACCGAAGAGATGCAAAGCTTTTCATAGTTGCGACTGAGGGGAAAGAAACAGAAAAGCAATATTTTGGAATGTTTCATAGTACCCGAATCAAAGTAGAAGTGTTAGCTACTGGGGATGATAGTAAATCTGCTCCCCAATACGTGTTAGAACGCTTGAATACCTTTAAGGAGCAATATAATTTAAATGAAGACGATATGCTCTGGCTTGTCCTTGACGTAGACCGTTGGGGAGCAAGAAATTTGAGTATGGTGTGTCGTCAAGCCAAGCAAAAAGATTATTATTTAGCTGTCAGCAACCCGTGTTTTGAAATTTGGTTGTGTCTACACTTTGAAGATTTAAACCCTGAAGATAAAACTTGCCAGGATTTTAAATCAAGACTACGAACACTTTTAGGAAGTTACAACAGTAGTAATCTAGATTTGCCTTTATACAAACCTAATATTGCGGATGCGACAAATCGTGCAAAATTGCTGCACCCCAAATTTCAACAAAACTGGCCTCCTACATTAGGAACACACGTATATAGGCTTGTTGAAATTCTTCTCCAAAGCTTGAGTAACTAATTTCGGAATAAAACACAAAAAACTTGCCTCAGAAGCATCACACCCCCAAAGCAAGCCAACTCTCTAAATTCTTTCTTTACTCCGCGCCCTCCGCGCCTTGGCGGTTCGTTAAAGTTGTTTCACTTCCGAAACCAACTTCGCCACCATATCCTTCGCGCTACCAAAAAGCATCGTCGTTTTATCCTTGTAGAACAACTCATTATCTACACCGGCAAAACCCGTACTCATCCCGCGCTTAATTACAATTGTCTGCTTCGCCCGATCTACTTCCAAAATCGGCATACCATAAATCGGACTATTTGTATCACTACGCGCCGCAGGATTTACCACATCATTTGCCCCAATCACTAAAGCCACATCAGCTTGTTCAAACTGGGGATTAATATCATCCATGTCATACAACTGTGTATAAGGCACATTTGCCTCAGCTAGCAACACATTCATGTGCCCCGGCATTCTTCCAGCAACGGGGTGAATGGCATACTTGACATCAACGCCCATTTTTTCTAACTGATCTGACAATTCCCGGACGCTATGTTGCGCTTGGGCGACTGCCATACCATAACCAGGCACAATTACCACAGAACGGGCATAACCCAACATCATTGCCCCTTCTTCTGGATCGATGCTGCGAACAGTTTGATCGATCGCACCACCACTAGCAGCAGCACCACCAGAACTAGAACCTGTACCAAAAGCGCTGAACAGCACACTAAATAAGGAGCGGTTCATCGCCTTACACATAATCTCAGTAAGGATTAAGCCAGATGCTCCTACTAAAGCACCAGCGATGATTAACATATTGTTCATCACCACGAAACCCGCCGCCGCTGCCGCCACACCTGACAACGAGTTCAACAGCGAGATTACCACTGGCATATCGCCGCCACCAATGGGGATGACGAACATCACACCCAGCACTAAGGAAACAGCTACCACTCCCAAGAATATGGGTAAGCTATCTGGTGTGATGATTAAATAGGCACTGCCTACCAAATAAGCACCTAGAAGTAAGAGGTTAAATGGTTGCTGGAAAGGAAATGTAATCGGGGAACCGCTGATTAAACCTTGCAATTTGGCAAAGGCTAAAAAACTACCTGTGAAGGTAACGCCACCGATTAACACGTCCAATAGCATGGAAATGTTGACATCTAGGGGTATTGTCTGAGAACTATCTAATAACCGCCAGAATTCGGCAACAGCTACTAATGCCGAAGCCGCACCACCTAAACCGTTGAGTAAACCCACCATTTGGGGCATTTCCGTCATTTGGACTTTGTAAGCTACGATCGCACCAATTCCCGATCCAATCGCCAAGCCCAACAATATCATCTCGTAGTTCAACACATGCTGATCCAGCATTGTCGCCACAATTGCCAACAGCATCCCCACTGCTGCGATTACATTACCGTTCCGCGCTGTAGCTGGTGAACCTAGCTTTTTCAAACCAAAAATGAATAAGGATGCAGCGACTAAATATGTCAGCTGAATGCCAGTTGGTAAAAAGTCGCTCACGCCTTAATCTCCTTCTTCTTGAACATTTGCAGCATTCTATCTGTGACTAGAAAGCCACCTACAACGTTGACTGTAGCTAGTACCACAGCAATTAAACCGAGAATCACTGACACACTTGTTTCTCTCGCACCAGCAGCAACTATTGCTCCAAGTACCGCAATGCCCGAAATCGCGTTTGAGCCTGACATTAAGGGTGTGTGTAGAGTCGGTGGTATTTTGTTGATAACTTCAAAGCCGATAAAAGATGCCAAAACAAATACAAACAAAGCAGCAAGTAATGCCTCTGTCATGAAATCAAAACTCCTTATGGTAATTTGGCTACTAACCTGCTCCAACGCCGCTCAAAGCTTGTAGCGCATCCCGCACTCGTTGATTGCGAATTTCACCAGCGTGGGTAACGCAAGCTGCATCAACGATGTCGTCGCTAAAGTCCACCTGCAAAGCTTTGTCTTTAATCAGCAGTTGAATCAACGATGTTACGTTCTTGGCATACAATTGGCTGGCGTGAATTGGCATCGATGATGGGAGATTGATAGGGCCGATAATTGTCACGCCGTTCCATACAATATCTTTTCCAGGTTCTGTGCAGGCGCAGTTACCACCCTGATCGGCAGCCAAATCCACAATCACTGAACCGGGTTTCATTTGTGCCACCATTTCTTCTGTAACAAGCCGTGGTGCTTGTCTCCCAGGAACTTGGGCGGTGGTAATTACCACATCAGAATTTTTGACGTGTTCGGTGACAACTTCTTGGGTACGTTGTTTGCTAGCCTCAGAAATTTCCTTGGCGTAACCGCCAGCAGCGACGGTTTCTTCGTCTAATTTGACTTCAACAAATTTTGCCCCTAAGCTTTGCACTTCTTCTTTGACGGCGGGACGAATATCAAAGGCTTCTACCACTGCTCCCAAACGTCTAGCGGTGGCGATCGCTTGCAATCCGGCTACACCAGCACCCATAATAAATACTTTCGCTGGAGCGATCGTGCCTGCGGCTGTAGTTAACATCGGGAAATATTTCGGTAATGCAGCTGCCGCAATTAATACTGCTTTGTAACCTGCTAATGAAGCTTGCGAGGACAAAGCATCCATACTTTGCGCCCTGGTAGTACGGGGAATCATTTCCATACTCAAGGCTGTAACTTTCCGATTTGCTAGTTGCTCTGCTACAACAGGATTTCCTAAAGGATTGAGGAAACTGACTAATACAGCCCCTTCCTTTAACAAATCAATTTCTGAGCGTCCATCTTCTCGTTCTTGTGGTGGGCTGACTTTCAGCAGAATATCTGTTTCGCCCCATAATTTGGCAGTATCGCTGATTATTGTGGCTCCTGCGGCTTCATAAGCAGAATCGCTGAAAAACGATCGCTCTCCTGCACCTGTTTCTACCCACACTTCCAAACCTTGTTTTACCAATCGGGCAACGGTGTCAGGAATTAATGCCACACGACGTTCACAAACTTCAATTTCTTTAGCAACTGCTATTCTCATGAAATCTCCTGAAGATAAATACCTAATCTCTGCCAAGTAAGCGATTGTCTAGATGAGGCGTATCCCGCACTCATAGTACTTAGGCAGGAACATCAGCCATGAATTTTACTTGTAGATTGAACCTTGAATCTTTCGTCTCCCACTCTTAGCTGTCCAGGCAAAGCCTGACTTTGCCGCTTGCAGATGTCATATTTTCAGATAGTTGCAAACAGGGTTACGTATTGCACATCCTAAATTGATTCCCAAATTTTGCATCTTTATCTTCAGCTTATTTTCGGGATTGAGAAATTTTGGTATTCCTTTCTTATAGAGTAATATTGACCAAATTTTGATAGCTTTATGATTTCCCAATCAAATTTTAATGATTACGACTTTGATTCCAACTTATTTTAATCAATTTAGCCCAAGTTAACTGGCGATCGCTGAGGGCACGCCTCAATTTTTATAACAAAATTCTCAAATTTAGATACACTTATACATATTTGGAAACACAATCCAATCCTGACTGTGTTTCTATTTAGTTCAAAATTTGACCCACCTATTCATAAAATCACCACTCTGTAAGGGTAATAAAGTAAATCGAGTCTATGCTAAATTTATAACTAAGTAATTTCGCTGCCGCCCAAACCTCAGGGGAGATGGCACTTTTTGTTGTTACTGAACGTCAATTGTCAGGAAGTCAGTAGTAAAGTTTAGTAACGAATACTAACACACAGCTATTTTTAGATAACAGATTTATATTTTGGTAGAGGAAGCCCGATTATGCGACGTTTACTTTCCACTTTAGCCGTGACTAGCTTTTTGGTTACTGGATTACCAGCCCTGACTTGGGCAGATAGCTTACCAGGATTTACCCTGTTTAGCGGTGTCAAAGCCGAAAATCAACTGCCCTTCCGGTTAGATTTTGGTGGACAAGCTAATGGTTGGGATCGATACATATTGAGAATTCCAGCCAAAAGAATGAAATTGGCAGTTGGTCAATTTGCCATTAACTACCCTGATTATTACAAAGGAACTTTTGACCAGAAACAAATTGAAGTCCGAGTCAAAGGCAAAGCAGTTCCGCTTTCTGAGGTGAAGTGGGACAAAGAAGGTAAGCTGATTAATATTTTTCCCCAGGAGCCGGTGCCAGCAGGTAGCCCAGTTGAGGTAGTCTTATCTAACGTGAAAAACCCAGCCTTCGGCGGAGTTTACTATTTTAACTGTCAAGTTCTCTCCCCTGGTGATGTGCCACTACTGCGCTACATGGGAACATGGATTTTGAGCATCAATTAATTCAGGGGAGTAGGGAAAAAATTCTTCTCCTCTGTCTCTGCCGTCCAATGCACAATTTCATAAAAAAGTGATACAATTAGAGATTGTGAGTTTTTATAAAAATCACCTAAGAGGAGAACAGTATGAAAAGAACACTGGGCGGTACTAGCCGTAAGAGAAAAAGAACCTCTGGTTTTCGCGCCAGAATGCGGACACCAGACGGCAGAAACGTGATTAGCGCTAGGAGAAAAAAGGGACGTCACCGTCTGAGCGTTTAGGGCGTATTTAAGCTAAAAGAGCATCTGTGGCTTTGCCCAAAGCAAATCGGCTAAAATCCCGCAAGGATTTCCAGGCAGTTTTCCGGGAAGGAATTCGGCGTCATGGCTCTTATTTAACATTGAGAGCCTTAAAGCCGTTGTGTTCAACAAAACCTTCTTTAGGCACTGCCACCCAGACTACACAAGCAACTGACTCAGCACATCTTGCCAGCACGCGGATTGGCATTTCCATAAGCACAAAAGTCAGCAAAAGGGCAGTGGTTCGCAACCGAATCAAACGGCAAATTACTGCTGCTTTACACAACTTGCTGCCCAAATTATCACCAGGATGGCGGCTAGTGGTCATTGTCAAACCCACAGCAGCAGAATCTAAGTGCGTAAGCCCACAATTTCTGCAAGAATTAGAGCAGTTATTGGCACAAGCCGAGGTGTTAGATGGGAATTCGTGAAGATGTTTATTATGAAGGTGGCCCCCATGTTGGGGATTTAATTATCAACCTGCTGATTGGGCTAACCATTGTCGGGATACCATTAACAGTCGGGGCAATTGTCAGGGCATTGTGGCTGCGTTTCCGCATTACCGATCGCCGAATTACCGTGACGGGAGGTTGGCAGGGGCGCGATCGCACTGACGTAATTTACTCAGAAATTGTCAAAATCGTCAAAGTTCCCCGTGGTATTGGCTTATGGGGAGATATGGCGATAACCCTAAGAAACGGCAGTCGTCTCGAATTGCGTGCAATTCCCAAATTTCGGGAAGTCTATGACTATATCAATGAAAGAATTGCTGCGAAAAATCCCGAATTTAGCGGCACTGCCAACAAGTGATGGGAGAAATAAGTAGGGAGGAGGGAATAGTGAATGCAAAATTTGCTCAGAAAAAATCCAAAATTCAGAACTTCCCACTTACAAAAATTACATACCACTCCCCACTCCCCTTTTTTTGAGATGTGCGGCTATCCGTAGCGAAGGATAGTCGCAGATAATTCATGATTTAGATAAATTAGATTCAGTCAGTTTACAGTACCTCAGGTTGAATTCAGAATAATGGATTTTGGTATCGGCTTTCTCTCGAACAACGTGATGCTGCCAATCATAGATTTTTTCTATGGTATTGTGCCTAGCTACGGATTGGCGATCGTTGCTTTGACCCTGATAGTCCGCTTCGCGCTCTATCCCCTGAGTGCTGGCTCAATTCGTAACATGCGGAAGATGCGAATTGTACAACCTCTGATGCAGAAGCGGATGGCAGAAATTAAAGAGCGCTATAAGGATGAACCGCAAAAGCAGCAGGAGGAAATGGTCAATGTTCAAAAAGAATTTGGCAACCCCTTGGCAGGCTGTTTTCCATTACTAGTGCAAATGCCGGTCTTATTAGCACTGTTTGCCACTTTGCGGGGTTCGCCTTTTGCAAGTGCGAACTACAGCGTTAACCTGCAAATCCTTCCCGCAGAACAAATCGAGCAAATTCAACCGCAAGCCTTTGCCACTGCTCCTCAAAATATTTACGTTGCTGATGGGGAACACGTTAAAGTAGCTGCAATCATTCCCAGTGGAAACAAACTAGCGGTGGGAGAGCAAACCAAGATACAGTATCAGACTGTTGAGGGCAAACCATTTCAGGTGCTTGTAGCAGAACACCCAGAAAATAAGCTCATTCCTGATTGGAAAGTCACCAAAGGTGAAGATAGAGTAAAAATTGATGCTGATGGCAATGTAGAAGCCTTGCAACCCGGAGAAGTCACTATTCAAGGAACAATTCCTGGACTAGCAGCAGAAAAAGGCTTTCTATTCATTGATGCCTTAGGCAGGGTTGGCGCACAAGATCCAGATGGCACAATCCACTGGGATATCGTCGCCATGATTGTCTTCTTTGGGATCAGCCTTTATGTTAGCCAAATGCTTTCTGGGCAAAATTCCAGTGGCGGCAATCCGCAGCAGGATACAGTTAACAAAATCACTCCAGTTATTTTTTCTGGGATGTTTTTGTTCTTCCCCTTACCAGCTGGGGTGCTGATGTATATGGTGATTGGTAATATTTTCCAAACCGCACAAACTTATCTTCTCTCCCGCGAACCTCTACCAGAAGAACTGCAAAAAATCGTAGAAACCCAGGAGAAAGAAGCAGCAGTCACCGAACAAAAGGCATTGCCATTTGAACCAAAAAGTGCCAAGAAAAAGGCGACAGGGGGATCATGAGCAACATTTCGATGCAGCGAGGTCAGCAGTGGTTAAAAACCCTGCTGGAGCTCACTGGAATACCTGCTGAGATTCAGGGTCATTTAGAAACTGCCCAATCTCAAGACGGCGATTCCCCAGAACCAGATAACTACTGGTTGACAATTGACCAAACTAATTTGACGTCAGAACAAATCCAGGTCTTAATTGGTGCTGATGGCTCTGTGTTAGATGCGATTCAGTATCTAGCAAATTCGGTTCTTAACCTAAGCCAACCCCCTGAGGAACAAGCCTCTTACACCATTGAGTTGAATGGCTACCGAGTCAAAAGAGAAGCCGAAATTCGCGCATTAGCAGAAGCAGCAGCCGATGAAGTGCGTTTTTCTGGTAAAGAAGTGGAAATCAAATCCCTTAGTTCTGCTGAAAGGCGTCAAATCCATACATTCTTGAAGGAGTTTGGAGATTTGGAAACCTTCAGTCGCGGTAAAGAGCCGCATCGTCATCTGGTTGTGCGACCAGCTTCGTTGGAAGGAGTTAGGAGTTAAGAGTCATTCAATTTTGGATTTTAGACTTCGTCGTGAGCGCTCAGTCGAACGATTTTAGATTTTTCCTTCAATCCAAAATTGAAAATCTTAAATTGGCAGAGTTAGGAGTTAATTGAAAACTCATAACCATATAATTTCAAAATTTATCTTGTTCTTAAGAGATAAAATAAAGATGTAATATCAGTATAATTGCTGATGATGAAGATAAATTTTAGTGAGGATATCTCACAAATCCTATGGACGCAATCTTTATTCCGCAGCTAACTAAAGCCCCGGAGCGGACAGAGGAAGTTCAGGTTAAGGAATTTCTACCTGGTCTGGAAACCCTGACTCCAATTCGCGGTCATGTGCGCGTGCAGCATCATGGCAATTACTTGGAAGTGTCCGGTCAGGCAGAAACAATTATCACTTGTACCTGCAACCGCTGTTTGCAGCAATACAATCGACGTTTAGGGCTTGATACGAAAGAAATTATCTGGTTAGACGAAACTGCAAATCAGCCAAATGACTTGCCTTTAGAAAGGGAAGTAGTTATGGAAGATTTGCTTGAAACCCTACCACCCGATGGTTATTTTTATCCCAACGAATGGCTGTATGAGCAGATGTGCTTGGCAATTCCCCAGCGCCAATTATGCGATCGCAATTGTCCAGGTATTCCTGCAATTACTGTTGATACTTCTGATACTGAAACTCCAGTTGATAACCGTTGGGCTTCTCTGGAAGCACTGAAAAAGCAACTTCCGGGACAGTAAAGTATCTTGTAGTTTACTCAGTTAATCTATGAGATGTATATAGAACTGCACTGATATTTCTTGAGGATGAGTTCCTAATAGACGGTTTATTTGCTCTACTAGGTTCATCTCATCACATATACCTGCGACTATGTTTTACTTGGTCAATATCTTGTAATGGTAATGTGATATCTAAAATAGTGAAGCTGTCATGCTTCAAAAATACAATATTTTGCGATGCCTGCGGCGGGCTATGTCTACGCACCTGCAGAATGTGGATTCTAAGGCTGTAGGATTTGAACTGCACCTTTGTATTTTGGCTGAAAACCCTTATGCTTCGTTGCAAAACTCAGCACCAAATAGAGTATTGGTTAATTAGTACTTTGGGAATATTCAACAATTATTTATTTAGCTAACTTAGCACAAATGTCTATTTTGCTTTCTGGTAAATAAGATATTGTGGATTACGATAAATAATAGACAAATCTAATTTATGTTTAACGCTAGTTACAAAATAGTCTGACTGATACTTAGCCATCAAAAAATTAACCTGAGCCGTTGTTAAAGAGTAGTATCCATTGTCAAGCACTTGTTGAAGTTCAAATCCTTTTGTTTTTATCTTTAATTCCTTACTAATAACTGGCAAAATAGAAGGGTTATTGCCGCTTAAGTCTCTCATCCGTTCATACCACTCAAGTATTCCAAGCTTATTCTGAGGGAAAAGCTTAAATTTAGCTATAGTTGGACGCTCTGCTAACCAAGTAAAGCTATCAAAAGAGGCTGGAGAGGATATTAGAATTGTATCTCTAGAAGTATGATCTCGAACCCAAGCACATAAAGATTTTTCCTCAAGAGATACTCCTTGCAAGCTACTTGGAAATTGGCTGAGGCTCAGTAGTTGATTTTTAAAGGTTATGGTAGGCTTAGTCATTAAAAAGCTTAGGAGTAAAATACTTCCCAATAAAAGCAACTGCCGCTTCTTACCAACAAATGTCCGCTCTAATAAGCACGCAAAGAGTAAGCAAGTATTAAGTGGTAATATAGCGCTGCCTACTCGAAAGGGATAGTACTGTAAGAAATTGCCATTAGAGTCAAAAGGTGCGACAGCTATTCCTAAAAAGAAAGGTATTAGGCTAATAATCGTAAAATCCAATAGCCTCATGCTGGCTATATATTGTTCAGAAAAGTCATATATAGATTTGTGATTTCTGGCGCTGCTTTGCTGGATGCGCCTTAGTAATATAGTAGTGATTATTAGTACTACCAGATACATTGTCAGTTTTATCCACCAACTTGGAGACCAGGACAGGGGGTTTAAGTGGTGGGGCAAACGTAAAAAAACATAAATGTAAGAAGTAAATATAGGACTTTCGGGCTGAGGGTTGAACAATTGCTCTAGTACAGCTTTAACAGAAAAAGAACTAGCTATTAAATAGATGAGAACTATCCCTCCGAAACGCCGAAAATTCATACTACAAGTATTCCATCTCAGAATTAGTAATACTAGGAGCATTAGAAATGACCAGCCACCTACTAACACATGAAATGAAGTAGCTAGTCCCAACATTAAAGCCATCCAATAATAGCTTTTGCTTAACATTGCTCCAATAGCTAACAAGACAAAACCATAGCTAAAAACCTTTGGCTGAACTCCTGATACTATTAGTTCACCAGCGGCGAAGCTTTGAGCAGTCATGAAAACAAAAACCGCTAGCAACAACAACGGTAAACTCAGACCCAATCTTCTTTTGATTAAAACCAGTCCTAATGCAATGAGACAATAGCATAGTATCCGACCTACTACAGAAGTTGCTAAGAATCCCCAAGCTAGTATCAAATTACCTATCAAAATCTGGAATATGAGTCTATACCCTGGTGATTGATTGAGATACCAATCTCCTGGAACCCAGTTTGGATTTGCGTACTGTTTCGCTAAAGGTAAGATATCAAGTTCGTTTGATCTGGACATATTTGCATCCAGTAGTTGCAAGATACATAAGAGGGCTGTAATTGCCAGAACCTCAAATCCTATCTTGTATAGTTTTGACATCGAATAAAAATTTAGCTTTATCCAATTCATAGCCAGTTTTTAGTTTGGGATAGGCGTTATTTATTTCTTTGGATCTTCAGTATTTAATATAGGCAATCAATCCGCCAAAAATCTCAAATTACTGCTGTACAATAAAAACAGACATTATTTTTTTTACATAATTGAGTACAGCTATAAGCTCTCAATTCTATTATTGTTACAAGATTTTAAATACTCACAAATATTGATTTTTTGAGCATAATATATTGCAATAAACAGTATGAGCAATATGCTAGCTTTAGTTTAGGTTTACACGACTATTAGACAGATTTTATTATTTCACTTAATATTATTTATTAGCTAGGCTTTAGGTTTACCCAGAGGTTACAAACGGGATCTATCTATTGCGTCGCCATCAAATTGGCAATGTAGCAGGGAAATAAGGAGCAGTGAACAATAAAGAAGGGAATAGATATGTACTGAGTTTTTTAAAAAATCAAATTGTACTTTTATAGATATTAGTCTGATTAAGTAATGCTTTCGGATCAAAAAAAATATTTTTATCCAATCTTTATATAATCTTTATCCAATCTTTTATCCGCATATATTTATTAACAGTGATTATGTAACGGCAATTCTAGATGCTTTCAAACCAAAAGTAACTCCGAAATTTTGAGCAGCGTTAATTTTTCAAGAATTATTCTATGTGCTTATAGCCTAATACTTTTGAGGAATATCCACATATAGCGATCGCACTGGCAACCGCTATGAACTGGTAAATGTTGGTTTTTTAGTTGTGAGAGGCGATACAAACCTGAACAATGAGAGAAGAACTAATAACCACAGCTATATATGAACTTTCGTGAAGAGTTTAAACTGCTGCTACGTGCCCGCTACCCGTTGATTTACATTCCCACTTATGAAGAGGAGCGGGTAGAAGCAGCTATCCGGGAAGAAGCAACCAACCAGGGTAATCGCCCAGTGTATACTTGGGATTTTGTCGATGGCTACCAGGGAAACCCCAATGATGTTGGCTTTGGGCGACGTAACCCCCTACAAGCTTTGGAGTTCATCGAAAAATTACCAGCCTCTGCACCTGCGGTATTGATTCTCCGAGACTATCATCGGTTTTTAGATGATGTAGCGATCGCCCGCAAACTCCGCAACCTGTCCCGACTCCTCAAGTCGCAACCAAAAAATATTGTTTTATTGTCGCCACGCATCGCCATTCCTGACGACTTAACCGAAGTACTGACAGTCGTCGAGTTTCCCTTACCCGCTGCCCCAGAAATTAAAACTGAGGTAGAACGTTTACTACAAAGCACTGGTAACTCCCTTTCTGGCAAAGTTTTAGATGATTTGGTGCGCTCTTGCCAAGGGCTTTCGATGGAACGGATTCGGCGGGTTTTGGCAAAAGCGATCGCTACCCACGGAGAATTGCAACCAGAAGACGTGGATCTCGTTTTGGAAGAAAAGCGCCAAACTATCCGCCAAACCCAAATCCTGGACTTCTACCCCGCCACTGAGCAAATTTCTGATATTGGCGGACTCGATAACCTCAAAGACTGGCTGATTCGCCGAGGAGGTTCATTTACTGATAAGGCGCGACAGTACGGATTACCGCACCCCCGTGGTTTAATGTTGGTGGGTATTCAGGGAACTGGTAAATCTTTAACGGCAAAAGCGATCGCTCATCACTGGCATTTACCCTTGTTACGTCTGGATGTGGGCAGGTTATTTGGTGGTTTGGTGGGTGAATCAGAATCTCGGACTCGCCAAATGATCCAAGTAGCTGAAGCCCTCGCTCCTTGTATTTTGTGGATTGATGAAATAGATAAAGCCTTTGCCGGACTTGGTAGCAAAGGTGATGCAGGAACAGCCAGCCGTGTGTTTGGCACTTTTATTACCTGGCTAGCCGAAAAGACCTCACCCGTGTTTGTCGTCGCTACCGCCAACGACATCCAAGCCTTACCGCCGGAAATGCTCCGTAAGGGGCGATTTGATGAAATTTTCTTTGTGGGTTTGCCCACCCAAGAAGAGAGAAAAGCAATTTATGATGTTCATTTATCCCGATTGCGCCCCCATAACTTAAAAAGTTATGACATCGAAAGGTTAGCATACGAAACACCCGATTTTTCTGGGGCAGAGATTGAGCAAACTTTAATTGAAGCGATGCATATTGGATTTAGCCAAAATCGCGACTTTGCTACTGACGACATTTTAGAAGCAGCTAGTCAGATCATCCCCTTGGCGCGAACTGCCGTAGAGCAAATTCAGCAACTCCAAGAATGGGCTGCTGCTGGGAGAGCGCGTTTAGCATCTAAACACAGTCCTTTAAGCGAACGCCTCCGGCGCACTACATGAACGCATTCAGCAGTAGCTACAATAATGAGTTAGTCAAAAGTCCATAGTCAATAGTTAATGATGAATTATTATGGACTATTGATTCATACGGATGGGTTACATTGCTTCTCGACTCGTAACTCTTTAGAGCCAGTTCAACGTCACTCCCCTCAATGGGGGAAATACCCACGTGACTGGCTTCCCTTGAACGCCACTTGACTCTTAATAATCAGGTTTTAACTATGTTGTCTGGCTTAACAAAGTTTATACTTGGGTTCTTCTTAGCGATCGCTATCTTAATAGGTGGCGGCGCTGCAATTGCACTATATTTCATGAATCGCACCGGCATCCCCCCTGCCAAACCCGTTTATTCCAACGATAGTCCCTCGGTGAAAGCCCAAGCACCAAAAGGAACTGAGCCTGGAGGAGCTAAACCTAGCCTTACACCTGGGGCATCTAGTAAATCTTCTCCAAGCTCAACCTCTACTTCCACAGAATCGCCTAAAGCTACCCCATCACCAAAACCATTGCCATCGGGAGCTTACCGAGGGCGTGTTAGTTGGGCTGAAGGCTTGAGTTTGCGATCGCAACCAAATCAAGAAGCTGAAAAAATTGGTGGGGTTGGTTTTAATCAAAAAATTATTATTTTGCAAGAAAGCGAGGACAAAGCTTGGCAAAAGATCCGTTTGGAAGGCAGCGAACAAGAAGGTTGGGTGAAGGCAGGTAATACTGAAAAAGTTGATGAAAAACCAGAGGATACACAACAACCAGAGCGATAACAATAATTTACAACTTTTCCATAAATAAATTTAGTTGCTCTGAAACCGAGATGGCTTTTATGATTCTTTCTCCCTTGCAAGAGCAGCTCCCCTCCCCGCTGCCTCTTCTGGTTAATTACTTGTAAAGAACCATACACAAAATAAACATAACACAGAGAAAGTCGTATAATTATGTGTAGTCATAACTTGAAAAAAGCAAGTGAAAACAGGGGTAGATAGCTATTTAACCAAGCTTGCCTCAGTCTACGAGGCATCTGAAAGCGTCAAGGTTGTTCCTACCGTAGCTAATTTCAAATTTTTGAATTGGAAAAAGTTATCTAGCGGTGCTGCGATACGTCTTTTGTCTGTGGCACTGACTATGGGACTTCTGAGTATAGCTGGGCAAGCTTTAGCACTTCAGAAAATAGGAAGTAGTGGGCCTGAAGTTAGCAGTAGCCAGAGGTGTTTAAAAAAGTTAGGCTACTTTAACGGCCCGGTGAGTGGCAAGTTTGCTAGCTTGACTCAAAATGCTGTTATCAAATTCCAGCAAGCCAATAGAATACCTGCTGATGGAGTTGTGGGTATTAATACTCAACGAGCCTTACAACGAGCATGTCAAAGTAGAACTTCTAGTAGGAATACCAGTGGCGCATTGCGTAGGAGCAGCCTGCCGCAGGCATCGCCAAGTAGTCAATACCCTGTTCTTTCTCAAGGCAAAGCTGGTGCAGCAGTCACAAGGTTACAACAGCGTCTACGGCAATTAGGCTACTTTAACGCTAATCCCACTGGGAATTTTGGACAAATTACTAAAGATGCTGTAATTGCATTCCAGCGAAACTATCGCATACCTGCTAACGGGATTGTGAACCGACAAACTTGGAACACATTAATGGGTTCCTCTCCGACTTCAGCCAGATCAAGTCTCTCTACTCCACAAGCGAGAGAACTCCAAGTGCGTTTGCAGCAGCTAGGTTATTTTAATACTAATCCCACTGGGAATATTGGCCCAATGACTAGAGAAGCTGTCATCCAATTCCAGCGAAATTATCGCCTACCTGTTGATGGTATCGCCAATGCCCAAGTTTTAGAGGCAGTGCGTAGAGCCTCCATAGGTGGATATACTACTCAACAACCAAGCAGAAATTATCTGACTGTGGGCGATCAGGGAGAGAATGTCAGATTAGTTCAAGAACGTTTATCGCAGTTGGGTTTCTCTAATATCAATCCTGATGGCTTTTTCAACGATTACACCAGAGAATCTGTGATTGCATTCCAGCAATATTCTCGACTTAATTCTAGTGGAAATGTAGATTGGCAAACTTGGCAAGCATTAGGGTTGAATAGCTCGACTGGGGGCAATTATGTTGAGGCTAATGGTTATGTCTTAGCTGAGACTAATGACTATGTAGCACCTCAGACTAATCGCTATGCATTACCTCCTACCAATGGCTATGTTGTACCTGTTACTAATGGCAACACATTAGTTGCTAATAATCCCTACAGAGTAATAGTGCCAATTTCCAATAATGATACTCTGAGTAAAGTGCAGCAGTATATACCCAATGCTGTCACAGAGCAATCTAATCTAGGGGATTATGTGAATGCTGGGGCATTTAGCGATCGCGCACAAGCCGAAATCCTAACGAAAAAGCTTCGCTCATTAGGTCTTGATGCACGGGTTAAATTTAATTAAATTGACAAACTCAACTGCGAACCTTCCTGAGTTTTATTCACTTCAATCCTGGCTTGGAAAGCTTCTTTGAGGTGGGGCATGTGGGTGACAGTGAGAATGCAAGCAAAATCAGAAGCGATCGCATTAATCGCTGCAATCAAGCGATCGCATCCTTCGGCATCCTGTGTACCAAAACCTTCATCCACAATCAACAATTGCAACGCCGCCCCCGCCCGCTGCGCTAATAATTTTGCCAGGGCTAAACGGATGGCAAAGTTAATTCTAAAGGCTTCTCCACCAGAGTAAGTTTCATAAGCCCGCGTTCCTCTAGAATCGGCAATTAAAATATCTAGGGTGTCTATTAGCTTGGCATTTTTCTTTGTTGATTTAGCACTGCGCCCAGCCTTTTGAGTAATAAATTGTACATGAAACTGGTTCCCACTCAGCCGTGAAAGTAGTTGATTTGTCTCGGCTTCCAATTGCGGCAACACATTTTCAATCATTAGTGCCTGGATACCATTTTTACCGAAAGCTTGCGCTAATTCCTGATAAACACGATATTCCTGCTTGCAAGATTGTAGTTGCTGTTGCTGTTGTTCGTACTGAATTTGCAGCGTTTCTAGTTGATGCGCCAGCTGTTCTAAACGCCCTAACTTGGCAATTTGCTCATCGAGTTGCCGTCTGCGGATTGCTAGCTGCTGCTCTAGAGCTTGAATTTGGGCAGATGGGTTAGCTGTTGCTTGTAGTTGCTGAATAATACTTTCGATTTGTCCGCCAAGTTTTTGCCGCTCGGTTAATCTGGCGCTTCTAGACTCCTCTAACTCTTGCAATCTTATCTGAAGTTGCGGATACTGCTGCTGGGCTGATAGCAGTTGTTGATATCGCAAATGCCAAGATTGAGCTTTCTTTACAGCTATCCGGAGGTTGTTGTGCTGCTCAGAACTGTAGCCAATTTCGGCAATGTGACGCTCAAGAGCCGCGATTTGTTTAGCACATTCAGAATCAATCTGATCCTGCTGGATTCTGGCTTGTAATTGGGCAATAGTAGCTTGTAGTTCAGGTTTTCGGGCTAATAGTTGTGCTTGTCGCTTAGTCGCATCTTTAATCTGCCCTTGTTTAATTTCTGCCCATCGCCACCGCTCAACTTCGCTCCGCGCGAGGGCGTGGTCTTGTTCATTATAATTAACTTGTTGCAGATATTGGTCTAGTTGCCGGAGTTCGGCTTGTTTATCGGGAGCATAATCACCTGCTTGGAGCGATCGCTCTAAATGCTGTTTTTCAGCAGCAATTTGCTGTAACTGTTGTTGGACATCAGTTGTAGCTTCTAACTGCGCTGCCAACTGTCCCCGCTGTTCGCGTAAACCATCATACCCAGCCAATTGTTGAGAAATTTCCCGATATTCTTGCCTAAGTACCTGAATTTCTCTGTCAGACACAGCCATTTGTTCTCTGACTACCCAAAACTGCCCTTGAGTATCTTCTATTTCACTTTGGGTTTTTTCCACCACCCGACTCCAGTGATGTTCGTCTAAAGGACGCTCACATAATGGACAAAGTGCTTCAGGATTTTGCAGCATTTGCAATTTTTGCTCTAGTTCACCCAGCAGTTTTTCATAATCCCGTTGGTGAGCTTGCAGACGTTCGATAAAGTGCCGCCTTTCTTGACCTTTTTCCTGGACTCGTTGTAGATAAACCCGCTTTTTTTCCAGTTCCTCAATTTGGATTGCTACATCCATCACCGCTTGTTGTAGTTGCGGTTGGCGGAGGTGCTGGCGTTGCAATTGGTTTTCAGTACTTTGCAATTGTTCGAGTCGCGCTACTAAACCAGCATGAGTGCGATCGAGTTGGCTTTGTAAAGTTGCTCGTTGTTGCAACAAGGGAGTAACTTGCATTTGCAGTTGATCGAGACGAGCAACATGGTGACGGGCTGCGGTTAGTTGTGACAAAGCAGCTTCTACTTCACCTGATTTCGTGAGAGTTTGCTGAATATCTCGCTCTTGTTGCTGTAAAGCTTCTAGCTGCGCTTGGGCTTGTTGCAGTTGCCGCTCGATTTCGTGAATTTGTTTGGTAAGCTGTTGTTGTTTTTGTTGACGAGTCTGTTGGGCGCGGGTGTATTCTTCAAATTTGACAGCAAAGGCTTCTTCTTGAGATTGTAAACTTTGATATTGAGCGTATCCAGCTTTAATCTCAGCTTCTTGGTGTAATATTTTTTCTAAATCTGATAACTGAGAGCCAATAGCTGATTGTTCTTGTTGGAGGCGATCGCAATCTTGGGTAAGATTTTGATATTGCTGCTTCACAAAGCTGAGTTGTTGTTCCCAACTTTGACGCTGGTGCTGGACAACTTGCAAACTTTGTAATTGAATATTATCAAAAGCTTGCACCTGTTGCAGTTGGTTGAGTTCAGCTTCTAACTCCACTCTTTGCGCTTGGGTAATCTCGCGTTGTTGCAGCTGAATTTTTATCGACTCCAAAGAACGCTCTAACTCTACTGCCCTGGCTTTGAACTGACGAGAAGATTCCTTTGCCCGTTCTTCCAAATCATCATACTGATTGAGCTTCAACAACTCCGCTAAAATTTCTTTGCGTTCCGTCGGGCGTTTGAGCATGAACTCATCTGCACGACCTTGACGTAAGTAGGCAGAATTAATAAAAGTATCATAATCGAGCTTGATGTGTTCTAGAATCAAATCTTGGGTTGCTCTTACCCCTTTGCCAGTGAGTGAGCGAAACCCAGATGGTATTTCTATTTGAAATTCGAGGACGCTAGTACCTCCCCGAATTCGGGTACGAATCACTCGATATTTTTGCTGGTTACTTTGGAAAGTGAAATCAACCCGAACTTCTTTCGCACCAGAATAGATCACATCATCTTCAGCGGTGGCACGGCTTTCACCCCAAATTGCCCAAGTGATTGCTTCCAAAAGGGAGGATTTACCCGCACCATTGGAACCACAAATACAAGCCGTATGCAAACCGCCAAAATCTAAAGTTGCATCACGGTAACTAAGAAAGTTTTTGAGGATAAGTTGTACTGGGATCATTCACCCTATAGCGCCACATCTACTTTTAATAAATAACAGTACAGATGCACTGTTTGTTAGTTTAGCTATCTAGATATCAGGTTTCTAGTCTTGAAGACATCAATTTTACAAAAATTTACAATGTCATAAGTGAATTTTTCTTGTTGCATGAATAAGTTTTGCTATCTTCGGAGAAAAATAAAACTTCCGTGGAGGCTTTTGGTTATTTATTTCTGTTGTCCGAGAGGAAAATATGAAAACAATAGGCGCTCTCAGAGTTGTGGGAGATTATTTTTGCTTGGATTCCTCAATGTTCTCTACTTTCCAGAAGCAGGCTAGCTGGGAATTCTCTTAACTGATCGCTTTTTGTGGATAATTCTAAAAAATTAAAACCCGCGCTGGCGGGTTTCGTTTGTATAGTTGTCCGACTTTTAGTTTGGCTAGTTGCGATCGCGATCGTTTAACCTTGACCGAGGTATCAACAGTTCAATATATGTACTTATAGCGAATTTTGTTAAATCTAGAAATTGAGGGCGACTCTTCTCATCGATAACTGCAAGTGTGAGAGAACCAATGACCATAATCAGCGTTACAACAGCCAGCACTTCATCTCTTGAAGGAAACTTCTTGGATAACATTGACCTACTCCTGAATTAGTTGATTCAATACATTTACTGTCTCAACTGTGACTGAGAGATTTCGCTTAAACTTAGGCTGACATACCCTAACATTGCCTTACATATCTGTAATCTTTAGATATAGACTGGTTTTTAGGTAATTGTGAGATTAGCTAATGCAACCCTTACTACGTGACTTTTTGACTGAGATGGCTCGTAAGTATGAGCTTTCTCCAAAGCAGCAAGAGGCTTTTATAGAACTATATAGTAGGGAAAATAGAGACGAACGAGGGGTTGCAGAAGCTCTCTATATTTGTGACAATGCTTTTCGCACTCGCATGACTGGTGTTTATAACAAGTTCAGTATTTGTGGCAAGGGCCCAGGTAAATTTTATAAACTGCGCGATTTTCTGATTCAGGAGTACCAGAAATCTAATACTTCACCAATTCTATCTGCTCTCAAAATAGATGTATGTGTACTAGTCAAAAAGGTACGTGAAGAGATAAAACCCATCATTCAACAACTCTGCGGCACAATGCGGGTGCTGGATATGACTAAACCTATTGGGTTGAATGACATTTACACCAGCGTTAATATCCTGGAAAAAATCACCGGGCGACAACCGCTAGGAATTGATGAATTATTAGAACAGTATAGGAGCCAGGATTTTGACCTCTTTGGACTCAATAAAATTACTGAAAAACGAGTGCCAGGATTGGAAGCGGTTGAGAAGTATTCCAAGCTAATGATTTTGGGAAAGCCAGGTGCAGGCAAAACCACGTTTTTGAAGTATTTAGCAATTCAGTGTATTAAAGGTGAGTTTCAGGCTGAACATGTACCGATTTTTGTCACCCTCAAAAACTTTGCGGAAGCTGCAAACAAACCCCGATTGCTAGAATACATCACCGAAGAACCTATAAATCCTATCTCTTCTATTCGAGATGTAATAGCTTATGGAAAGGCATTAGTTTTACTTGATGGGTTGGATGAGGTTAGAGAAGAGGATAGTAACCGCATTTTAAAGGAAATTCGTGAGTTTTCTGACCGTTTCCCAAACAATCAGTTTGTCATGACCTGCCGAATTGCAGCACGAGAGTATACCTTTGAGAAGTTCACAGAGGTGGAAGTTGCTGATTTTGACGATGACCAAATTTCCAACTTTGCCAATAACTGGTTTAAGGAGAAAGCTGTAAAATCAGAGACTTTTATCAAACGTCTCAAAGAGAATAGCCGAATCAAACAACTTGCTGCAAGTCCTCTGCTGCTGACGTTGCTTTGTTTAGCATTTGAAGAGTCAGGAGATTTCCCTGCAAATCGTTCTGAGTTATATAAAGAAGGACTGGATGCGTTATTGAAAAAATGGGATACCAAGCGGGGAATTCAACGCGAGGAGATTTACAAAAAGCTATCAGTCCAACGCAAAGAAGATTTACTCAGCAAAATGGCGTTGACTATTTTTGAGGGAGGTGAATATTTCTTCAAGCAAAAAATAGCAGAAAAATACATTACAGAATACATCCGCAATTTACCCGAAGCTAATACTGACGAAGAAACATTGCAAATTGACAGTGAGAAAGTTTTGCATTCAATTGAGCATCATCATGGGTTAGTTGTCGAAAGAGCGAAAAGGATTTATTCATTTTCTCACCTGACATTTCATGAGTATTTCACAGCTAGAGAATTTGTGGTTGTGAGACAGTCATCAGACGAAGCGCTGCAAAATCTTGTTAGCCATATTACTGAGAAACGCTGGCGGGAAGTCTTTTTGCTGGCAGTTGGGATGTCTCCAAATGCAGATCGGTTATTGCTGTTGATCAAAGAGAAAATTGATTTTATGCTGGCTGATGATCAGAGGTTGCAAGAGTTTCTTCTGTGGGTAAGAGAAAAATCACTTTCCGTTAATTTTTCTTACAAACCAGCAGCACTTAGGGCCTTTTACCTTTCCCTCTCCCAATACCTCTCCCGATCCCTCTCCCGATACCTCTCCCTTTCTCTCTCCCAATACCTCTCCCTGGACCGATCCCTCTCCCGATCGCTCTCTCGATACCTTTCCCTCTCACTCTCCCGCTCCCTCGACCTTTCTCGCTCCCTCGACCGCTCCCTCTCCCTCTCCCTTGACCTCTCCCTGGATCTCTCCCTCGACCTCTCCCTCTCCCTGTCCCTGTCCCGATTCCTCTCCCTCGACCTCTCCCGCTCCCTTGACCTCTCCCTCTCCCTCTCCCGATGCCTCGACCGATCCCTCGACCGATCTCTCGACCCAAAACTCAAGAATTTGCTGCAAAAACTTCGAGAGCAACTACCAAGCAGACAAAACTGGCAAGAATCTGAGAAATGGTGGTTAGCTAATGGAAAGACTTGGTGTGAAGAATTAAGACTAGTAATGATTAAACATCGCAATATTGGTCATGATTGGCAGTTCAGTAACGAGCAGAAGGAATTGCTTCAGCAGTATTATGATGCCAATAAATTACTGGCAGATTGTCTAAATAGCGATTGTTATGTTAGCCGTGAAGTGCGACAGCAAATAGAAGATACTTTGCTATTACCGATCGCAGAGATTAAATAACGTCAGTAGCAATCTTAAATACCCATGTGACAGATATTTTATCTCTCATTTCCACAGGGAAATCATTCGTTATATTTATTACCGGCCTTTTACTATTCAACTTGCTTTTTACCTAATAGCGAGTTATCTGGTAACTGCCAAGAAGACCCTTGACAATAAACATAACCATTTGTGATAGAAATACCAAACATTTGTCGCATGATTCTGGTTGCTTCTTTCCTCTCTTCGTCTGTCAGGTAATCCTGACCTTTAAAACCTACCCGATAACGTTGAGGATTACCACCAGCATCTACATAACGCTGTTTACCAATTTCTACAAGTTCTTGAAACCTCGCATACTTTTGTTTTTGCTTTTCAGTCCAATTTGCCATATTTACAAGTCCCAACTAGTCGGAACAATATCACCCTTTTGTAAAATCGTAGCGGTAAGATAGGGCTGGGATATTTATGTACCAATTGCCACTATCTTCATCATAGAACGTATTACCGAGTAAATCTAGAGTAATAAGTGCGTCAATAATCAAGTATTGCACTTCACTCGCTGACATTAGGAATTACTCTATAAATTGACTTGAGTAATTCTAAAAGAAAGCGAAAATATTTCCCAAGCCCTAGCAAATTAATCTAGAATATAAGTATAGAATTTGC
Source organism: Nostoc sp. ChiQUE02 (assembly GCF_034531305.2). Classification (NCBI taxonomy): domain Bacteria; kingdom Bacillati; phylum Cyanobacteriota; class Cyanophyceae; order Nostocales; family Nostocaceae; genus Nostoc; species Nostoc sp. ChiQUE02. The sequence goes on along the minus strand of NZ_JAVRBN020000033.1, from coordinate 34,422 downwards.
AGCCAGCCATTCGCCTCTATTTAATGGCTTAGATATGTAGACATAAGTAATAAAAAAGCATTTGGGAACAAAATGATACTCATTTTACGTCCTATGAGTGTCTCGCCTTTGATTTTAGTAACGCACATTAGCAGAATACAAATTCTGAGGAGCGATGTCTACGACTAAGCGATCGCAAAGACTTCCCATCATATATAAGTACTTTTATCTTCGGAATACGCCTATAGACAGGTTCAAAAACAGTCAGAAACAAACTCCGTGAATCCCCGTCATTACATACATCACATACACAAAGGATAACCCTCTCATGACACGGTTACATCAATGGAAATCTGGAACTGCCGCACTTATGGCAATGGCCGTTACTACAAGCGTCATTAGCCCCCTATTTAGCTTGGCTCCTGCTAATGCACAATACAGAATTGGGCAAGATAGAACTGGGCAATACGGAAACGTTACCATTCCTTCTGGGGTTGCTTTGCCAGTTACCTACGAAAAAGAAACAATTACTATTGCTCCTGGAGAAAGTAAATCTCTAACCTTGAGAATAGCGAACGACATTATCGACAGAAACAGAAATGTCTTAATTCCTGCTGGTACTAAAATAAATGGACGGCTAGAATCTGTTGACTTAGATAGTTATTCAAGAGATACAGATGATAACCAAGGAAAAGGCGTAAGGTTTGTAGCTCAAGAATTAGAATTTTCTAATGGTCAGCGTCAGTCAATTAATGCAACTTCTCGGACATACACCACAACTCAAAAAGTTAAACAGGGGCCTAGCACCGGTCAAGTTTTAACTGACGCAGCTATTGGTGGCGGTGCTGGTCTTTTGGGTTCACTAATTACTGGCAACAATAGAATTGACGATTTAAAACCAGTTATCGGTGCGGCTGCCGGTGCGGGAGCGAGTGTCCTGTTGCGGAAGAAAGAAGGAAATGCTTTTGTCCTTAGACCTGCACAAGATTTAAGGCTCACACTCAATTCTAACTTGAATTTAGTACCACGATCCCGCTACTAGATTTAACTTCATTCAAGTTGTGAATTTAATCATCCCCTATAGGCGATCGCCACTTTAACTATAGTGTGCGATCGCCTTCATTTTTAAGCCACAAAATTCTATTTTCCAGCAACTCTTCTATCTCTGTATCGTCTTATCCAGTATTGAGGTTTTTTGGAATACTTATTTAATAGTGCAAAGGAGTAATAGGGTAATTACACAACTTTTATTACCTAATTCATTTGACATATATTTTTTCATTGTGACTGTATGACTAAGGTAATGGTTTTTACAAAAAATCGAAATAATTGGGAACCTAATACTTCAGTAAATGTCTAATTAATTAAGAGTAAAAAAACTAATTTTACTGGAGTAAAAATAATGTTTAACTTAAATCGTTGGCAATCTGGAACAGCTGCATTCATGGCTTTGAGCCTCACAGTCGGTACTGTAGCGCCTTTGATTACAGCTTCGCCATCTTTAGCTCAAACTACTTTTTCTGATGTTTCATCTAACTATTGGGCAGCACAATTTATTCAACAATTATCACAGCGAGGTGTAATCGCCGGATTTCCTGATGGTAGCTTCCGCCCTGAAGAACCGGTAACACGCGCTCAATTTGCGGCGATGGTCAATAAAGCTTTCCAAAAAGCACAGCAAAGATCGCCAATCAGTTTTACTGATGTGCCTAGCAATTATTGGGCATCTAGCGCCATTCAGCAAGCCTATACCATTGGTTTCTTGTCAGGATATCCCGGCAATCGTTTTGAGCCTAACCAAGCTATTCCTCGCCAACAGGTGTTAGTTTCCCTCGCCAACGGTCTGGAATATAGTCCTAGCGGCAATACCGAAAGCACTCTGCAATACTTTAACGATGCCTCTAATATCGCTAGCTATGCCCGTAGCCCGGTCGCAGCAGCAACTGAAAAACAAATTGTGGTGAACTATCCTAATGTGAAGTTCCTGAATCCAACTGCAACCGCCACTCGCGCCCAGGTAGCAGCTTTTATCTACCAAGCATTGGTTAGTTCTAATCAAGCCTCAGCAATTAACTCGCCCTATGTCGTGGCACTTGGGTCTACTACCCCAACACCTGTATCAGTCACAATTCCCCAAGGGACTGCCATTCCTGTGAAATATGACAAGGCAGAAAAAATTCTGGTTACAAAGGATGAAACAGCGCCTTTGACATTGACAGTATCCCAAAACGTGGTTACGCAAGACGGATCTGTAGTGATTCCTGCTGGTAGTCAGGTTATTGGTCAACTCAAACCTACTACAGGTGGTTCTCAATTCGTTGCGGAGAAACTGGTTTTGACCAGTGGTCAGGAGTATCAGCTTAACGCTAGCTCTGAAGTGATTACCAAAACTGAAACCGTCAACAAAGGTACTAGTACTGGGTCAATTATCAAGAATACTGTATTGGGTGCAGGTGCAGCAGCAGCAGTTTCTGCCGTCACAGGCGATCGCGCCATTGCCACAGAAGAAGTCTTGGGTGGCGCTGGTATCGGTGCATTGATTGGTCTGTTCTTCGGTAAGAATAGTGTTGACTTAATCGCTATTGACCCAAATACTGATTTACAAATGACAATCAATCAAAACTTGTTGGTTTCACTAAGATAGTCATTGTCATTGGTCATTAGTATTTACAAAGGACTAATGACTAATTCTCAACTTCTGGTAACCAAATAATAAACGTAGTTCCCGGCGCATGGGGTGAAGTTAGCTTAGAGTTGATTGCAGGGCTGAAAACCTCGATTTCGCCCTGCATTTGCTCTATTAATTGTTTAGCGATCGCTAACCCCAAACCTGTGCCGGGAATTTCTGTTTGCGCTTGTACACCCCGATAATGGCGTTCTCCAAGATGCTCTAAATCCTGGGGTGGAATGCCAGGCCCATTATCACTAATGACAATTCCTTGGAAATTAGCTTTTTCTTGCCCAGCCTGAATCAAAATTTTGCCACCAGTAGGAGTGTATTTTAAAGCATTATCGATGATGTTAGTTAACACTTCTCGTAATGCTTTGATGTTGGCACGTACTAGAGATGAATTCTGTTGAATTTCAGTTATGAGTTTTAGCTTTCGCTCTTGGGCGATTGCTTTAGCTGATATTAATAATGGTTCTAATATATCTGCTAGCGAGCAGTCAACTGCTTTATCTCCCGTTCCCGGCAATAATAACGGTGGTTTAGCGTCTTTTTGGATAGTTGCTTCTACAAACACTTCATTTTCCGCCAGATGTAGTGGTGCTAAATCTGCCTCTGTCAAGTCAATTACTTGATCAAATTGTTGCAGTAATTCTTGGAGGCGATCGCTTTCCCGCACAATACTATTTGCCACATCCCGGTTGGTGTCTGCTGGTCGTAGTCGTTTCAATAGCAGTTTGCCAAAAGTCCGCAACGCCGTTAATGGGTTACGAAACTGATGCAAAAGGTTATCTAATAAATCCCGCTGTTTTTCTTGGAGAATTTGTTGTTCATGCAACTGCTGCTCAAACCATGCCCGCCGCTGATCTAAAATACAAGCGATCGCTAATGTTTGGGCTATCCGTTGAATCTGACTTTCCTCGTGTTCATTCCATGCTCGGTCTTGCCTACTTGTCACCAGTAACCCCATCATCACACCCTCATAAACCAGAGGTAAAACAATTTGGTTGCCACTAAATAGGTATTCCTCTTTTAGATGGGGTTCAGATGCATCTGGTATCTCAGATTCCCGTGACGAGGTGGGAGATTCTGAACCTGCTGTCAATAACCTTCCCTGATGATTGGGTAATACAAACACATTTCCAACTTGAAGTTGCTTGTGTACTGTCGCTTCAGCAGTCTCCTCCCCTGGCGGTAATAATGCTGTTTCCGGGTAAATCACCACAGGAATCAGTTTTGCGTCGCCTGAAGGAGTCTCTACCAATTCTTGTGTTAAGTACACAATACTTAAAGTTGCTCCCAGCCCTTGGGTTAGCAGCGCTATTTGCTCTCGACACAGAGCAAGAAAATCGGAACTGGCAGACATTAACATTTTTAGCTTTTGCTCAAGATTACAGATTTTGAGGCATGATTAAGAAAGGATACTTAGTTTTTACCTTACTCGTTTAATAAAGCTTAACTAAAATATTCTTAGTGATGGTTTGTACCAAGGGATTATATCCTTAGGTGATTTTGTTTTCTCTATCTTCAAAGATATTAACTTTCTTACATGAAAAGGTTAAAAAGTATTGATATTTTGAACTAGAACTTATATAATGACGACGGATTTTGTAGCTATCACTACAATCTATAGCTTGAAAGAGGAGGACAATAGATTGGCAAGGAGACGCAAAAGGAAGAGTCGTCGTCGGCAGGAAGGACGGCGGATTTTGGAACACGTGCCTCAATATAGCATCGAAAGTGGCGAAGAAAAGCCTGTGACAGCAGCGAGAAGATTCATTCAAGCTGAAGGGATTTTGCCACCAGCGTTGCTACTCGTAAAGCGAAATGAACACACCACAGACCGTTATTTTTGGGCAGAAAAGGGACTGTTTGGTGCTCAATACGTAGAGGAAAACCATTTCTTGTTTCCTAGCTTGAGGGTGTTAGAACCTTCGCCAGGTCAAGAACCTCTTGCTTTAGCTAGTCGGTGAACCATAGATGGTCATCTTACGCATTGAATGTGGCTCCTGACTATTATTAACTGGCAAAATTGCTAAGTTTATGCAAAATTTAATTTTTTTTTAGTTTGTAGCTGATTTGCCAGTCAGTCTAGTCCAGGTAGTTGGAAAGTAAATTTGTCTCAAACCACGCTAGATTGCATGGGTTGATACTATTTTGATGATGCAGAAGGGAGTTGGTATAAAGCCAAGCGCGTCCAAAAGCGCTAGTGAAGTTGCGCTCTTATGCCGTAGATAGTTAAGTAAGCTCTGTCACAAATTTAAGTTAATAAATTTAAATTTTTCCCCACAACTTGTGTCGTGGGGAAAACTGACAAAGCAGCAGTCTTGATTTCCTCCTTCCTACTTTCCATTGCCTAAAGAGTAGGTCAGGTCAGAAGTCTGCATATCATAGTTAAGAGATGGTCACAAAAAGCAACAATTATTCCCTAGGCTTTAACTGTAGAGTCCTCTGTAACTCACTGAGTTCATCTCGATGGGCAACTACAGTAATCTTACTTGAGGAGGTTTGTTCGCTCTGAGTTGTTTCTACTTTGAGCGACACCTTCTCAAGTCTTCCAGATCTTTTCCAATAAAACAGACCACTTAAAGGCGACAGCAGCACCATAGCCAAAACAATGGGACTGAGGTTAGGAAAAAGCAGGTATACGACTAGTGAGAGACAAACAATCCCAGTCGCTGCCAGCAGAGTTAAAAATATAGCTAAAAACCAACTGGGGCGAACATTCCCTTCAAAAGTCACTTTGTTTTGTTCTCGGTCTACCTCTGCCACTTGGTAAGACCGCGAACAAAAATACTCTTTTAATTGAGACATTAAAGCAGCTTCGTCTTGTTCAGATACCAGTTGCACTGTTTGTATGCGGTCTTTAGTCGAGGCACGAATAAAGAAAAACAGCCCAACCGATAACAACAAGGTTAGCAGGAACGTAGATGGCAGAATAGCAGTATCCATAACTAATTGTTAGTGTTTGACTGGAGGAGACTTATTCATTATCAATTATTCGTTACTTTGTCCTCCCGTTGATGTAGTCTTGCCAAAGAAAAGCTAAATCCTGTGCTTGAACTTGCCATTCGGGAGAAACTTGGTACATTCGCCTGGGGCGTCCCCGTCCTTCGAGTTTCTTCCAATATCCAGTGATTGCCCTTTGGTCTTCCAGAAATTTGATTGCACTGTAAAGTACGGTATCTGAAAGCCTATAGATGGGATATTCAGTTTCTAATTGCTCGATCAACTCGGTTCCGTAGGATTCACCTTGTAATAAAACAGACAGTATGTAACAAACTGCTAGTTCCTGACAAAGGTAAGTTGGCGGAGGATTCTCAAAGAATTGATATATATCCTCAAGTTTCATGGTTAGTGAATGGCTAAAAAAATGCCTTAGGGTAAGGTCTACAATCCTTGTAGTCAGTATACAGTGCTACTGCTAAGTGAGTAATACATATAAAGCTACTTAGACTAGATTTCCAAAGCGTAAACACCAAATAATCACCCACACCTGTGAAGTTGTGGGAAGAGTTTGCGAGTTTTAGAGGCACAAAATAGTGTACCCCTATCCAAGCTCGATACGGGTGGTGAGGAGCGAACAGACAGTGGCAAAGTCACTATCTTGGTGTTAAGTGATGCCGAGCTGGTTAGAACTGCTTAAGCAATAAAATGCCATCGAAGAAATTTTACAGGTAAAATGCTATTTTGTCTGTAAAAGTTAATAAACACTTTGTTTTACAGTGATTTTCCCAATGCAAATTTTCAAAGCTTAGGCTAAGGGATACGTCTGGGTTAAATCTGCTAGGCCTGTGGACACACCTAAGCAGTAACCATTACTAAATTTCCTTTACAAGAGAATCTCTTGTCCCATTTGGCAAGTGTGATAGTAAATTGATCAAAGAAGACCTCAAGGCGGGGGAAAGAAAACGGGGGGAGAGGAGACGCGGGGACGCGGAGAGTTCTTTCCCGGCGTCTTTGCGTCCCCGCGTCCTTAATCAAGCGCCCAGCACATTGGTGATCAAGTATGTCACAAACTCCCGATGCCCCATCATCTTCCTCAACTCTTAGGGCAATTGCCCAAACTTTTCGCCTTACAGGTTGGATTAGCTTTTGGATTCAGCTAGTACTAGGCGTTGTTTCTAGCATAATTGTGCTGCTATTCGCCATCTTTAATCAAAGAACTGGCAGTCCTAGTAATAATCCTGGGACTGGCTTTGGCGTATTTTTAGCAATTTGTGGACTGGTTGTTTTAGGTGGGGGCATTTATTTAGCTTACCGTTACACCAGAATTGGCAAGCAATTAGAATCCTCCAATCCTAGCAACCGCCCTCGGAAAAGCGAGACTGTGCAAGTATTACGCTTAGGGCTGTGGGTAAATTTAGGAGGAACGCTGGTGACTCTTTTGGGAGCGCAAGCGATCGTTGGTACACTGGTAGCAAGATCCATATCTCCTCAAGCTATAACTACCCAATTTTTTGACCCCACCCGAATTATTAGCGGTCTAGATATGCTTGTGGTACAAGCAAACACCAACACTGTATCAGCGCATTTTGCAGGGCTTATTGCATCACTTTGGTTGCTCAATCGGATTAACCGACCTTAATATTAGTGCTGAGTTTTCATGAGTCTAAAGAAGTTAATCATAATTTTTCCGAAACGCACAAAACTCGGTGTGAAGACAACTACATAATCCTTGAAAAACATCCTGCTAGTACAGCACTGCGTAATTCAAATCAATGGAACGCTTGCGGTATAAGAATTACAAATTACGTTAAGCGACGCACAGCGCGTAGCAATATCTCTGTAGGGGTACAAGCGTAATTACGAATTTTGCCAAGCTGTAGTAGTAGGTGCTGCCAAAACTAGCACAGGGATAATGTGTACCTTTTTTGGAAGTCTGACACTATGAAAAATCAATTTGACAGTATGAGAAATCAACCAGTACAGAAATTTAATCAAGACGTATGGAGATTTGGCGTACAGGTTTTCTTTAGTAGCATCGTACTGGGGCTGTGCATTTTCAAGCTTGGCTCGCCAGGGGACGATAAGAATATTGCGCTTTATTGGGGTGGTTTATCAGGTGTGCTTGCATACTGGTTACCTGCACCTGGACAAACTAGAGACCATAAGGAACCACCGAATATCACTCAAAGGACGTTTGCAGCCGCTGATAACAATAATGGTAATGGTCAGAGTCTTGCTCAGGTTTCTGAAACGACAGTGACTCAAAATACGAATTCATGATTGCTTTAATGCATTATATGGTTTCTTAGCCCTGGCAGTGATGCTAGGGTAAAATCTCGATCAGAAATTGAGACTGATTTTTCTAATAAACTTTATTTTTCCAGTTACAGCAAAGCAAAATTACTATATGCTAAATGCTTATGTGTTAACTGTATTGACAGGAAGATTTTAGGCTAAAAACTGAGAAAAATCTGTGCTGGATATTAAGCAAATACGGGAAAATCCGCAATTAGTTCAAGAACGATTGAATAGTCGTAGTGGTAAATACGATATTGAACCGATTTTACAGTTAGATCGGCAACAGCGAGAACTAGAGGGGACGCGCAGTCAACTCCAAGCTCGTAGCAACGAAATCGGTAAAATTGTCGGGCAAAAGATTAAATCTGGGATGAATCCTCAAGACCCAGAAATTCAAGCTTTGCGGGATGAAGGTAACTCTGTCAAAGCTACATTGAGCGAACTGGAACCCCAGGAAAAAAACCTCAAAGCTGAAATTGCCCAACTTGTATTGGCACTTCCCAACTTGCCAAGCGACTCTACACCCCTTGGAAAGAATGAGGAAGATAACATAGAGGTGCGGCGTTGGGGTGATGAGTATATTCCCCAAAATCCGAATATTCTCCCTCACTGGGAAATCGGCGAAAAGCTAGGTATTCTCAATGTTGAGCGAGCTGTGAAAGTCGCCCAAAGTCGCTTTGTGACATTGATGGGCGCTGGTGCGGCATTGGAGAGGGCATTAATTCAATTTATGCTGTCTCTCCATACTCAAGCTGGGTATGTGGAAGTCAGTCCGCCGCTATTAGTAAATACCGAGTCTTTGACGGCGACCGGTCAGTTACCGAAGTTTGCTGAAGAAAGCTTTAAATGTGCTGATGACGACTTGTGGCTGATTCCTACAGCTGAAGTTCCAGTCACAAATCTCTATCGAGGTGAAATTCTCGCTGCTGAAAACTTACCTATTTACCACTGTGCTTTTACTCCCTGTTTTCGCCGTGAAGCTGGTAGTTATGGGCGCGATATGCGGGGATTAATTCGCCTGCATCAATTTAACAAAGTGGAAATGGTGAAATTTGTCGAACCCAGTACGTCTTTTGATGAACTGGAGAAATTGGTGGGGAATGCAGAAGCAATTTTACAGGTGTTGCGGTTGCCTTACCGAGTAGTAAATTTAAGTACTGGGGATTTGGGATTTGCTTCTACTAAAACTTATGATTTAGAGGTTTGGTTACCCTCTTCTGGCAAATACCGCGAAATTTCTAGCTGTTCCAATACTATAGATTTCCAGGCGCGACGGGCTGATATTCGCTTCAAAGAGGCGGGGAAGAAAGGAACTCAGTTCGTACATACCCTCAACGGTTCGGGTTTGGCTGTAGGACGGACTATGGCAGCAATTTTGGAGAATTATCAACAACCTGATGGAACGGTGAGGATACCAGAAGTATTGCAACCTTACTTGGGACGTGAAGTTTTGTAATTTGTCATTAGTTATTAGTCCTTTGTCTTTTACTAATGGTCAATGCCCAATGCCCAATTAGAATGGAGATAACTATAAGTTAATATTTTCACTAATTTGCTCTATGTCAGTTTTAGCAGCGATCGCAGTCTTGGCTGTTTTGATCTTGGTACACGAGTTGGGGCATTTTGTTGCAGCACGTTCTCAAGGCATTCTCGTTAACCGTTTTTCTTTGGGTTTTGGCCCAGTTCTTTTGAAGTACCAAGGTTCACAAACCGAATATGCTGTCCGCGCCTTTCCCTTGGGCGGCTTTGTGGGCTTTCCCGATGATGACCCCGATAGCGATGTTCCACCCAATGACCCGAATCTGCTGCGTAACCGTCCAGTTTTAGACCGGGCGATTGTCATCAGTGCCGGAGTGATCGCAAATTTAATATTTGCCTACTTGGTGTTGGCTCTGCAATTGGGTATTGTCGGCATTCCCAAGGAATTAAACTATAAAGCTGGTGTCGTTGTACAGCCTGTTAATCAAGAATCTGTTGCCTATCAAGCAGGAATTCGGGAAGGAGATATTATTCTGGCTGTTAACGGTCAAGAACTCCCGGCTTCTGATAAATCAACTCCTTTGCTGACAAAAGAAATTCAAACTCATCCCAATCAGCAAATCGAACTGAAAATTCTGCGTGAAAACCAACAACAAACCCTGAAATTAACGCCAAAACTGGGAGCTGATGGCAAAGGTGTAGTTGGTGTGGCACTCAGTCCAAATGCTACCGCAGTTTATCGTCGTCCTAATAGTCCTTTTGAAATTTTTGGTCTTGCTGCTAACAGGTTTCAACAATTATTTGTTGGGACACTGAGCGGTTTTGGACAGTTGATTACCAACTTTCAACAAACTGCTGGACAAGTTTCTGGGCCAGTTAATATTGTCAAAATCGGTGCAAAATTAGCTGAAGATAATAGCGTAAATCTGTTGTCTTTTGCGGCAATTATCAGCATTAACTTGGCTATTATCAATATTTTGCCTTTGCCAGCTTTGGATGGCGGACAACTCGCTTTTCTGCTGATTGAAGGTTTACGCGGTAAGCCTGTACCCGCCCGGATTCAAGAAGGTGTAATGCAAACTGGTTTGGTGTTACTCTTAGGGTTAGGAATTTTTCTGATAGTCAAAGAAACCACCCAATTAACTAGCCAGTTGGAGTGGGTACAAAAATTGTTCCAGTGAGCATTACCTGCAAATCGTTATCTAAAAAACAACGGGCAATAGAAATTTTAGCTCGTCTGAAGCGTCTTTATCCAGATGCTACTTGCTCTTTGAACTACTCAACGCCAGTACAATTATTGGTCGCAACGATTCTCTCTGCTCAGTGTACTGATGAGCGAGTGAATAAGGTCACGCCAGCTTTATTTGGTAAGTTTCCTGATGCTGAGAGTTTAGCGATCGCTGACTTAGTAGAATTAGAAAGCTTGGTGCGTTCAACTGGGTTTTATCGCAATAAAGCCAAGAACATTCAAGCCGCCTGTCGGATGATTGTCACTGAGTTTAACTCTGTTGTCCCCAACCAGATGGAGCAATTATTAAAGCTTCCAGGTGTGGCGCGCAAGACAGCAAATGTAGTCCTAGCTCATGCCTATGGCATTAATGTTGGCGTGACAGTAGATACTCACGTTAAGCGCCTCAGCGGACGTTTGGGTTTAACTGAAGCAAAAGACCCCGTTCGGATTGAGCAAGATTTAATGGGTTTATTGCCTCAGCCTGATTGGGAAAATTGGTCAATTCGGTTGATTTATCACGGTCGTGCTATTTGTAAAGCCCGCTCTCCCGTTTGCGTTGCTTGTGAGCTTGCTGATTTATGTCCTGCTGCAAATAAGCCAGTGGTTGTAGGGTAAGCGACACAAGTAACCCCAGAATTGATGGAGAGACTGTAGAATGGAAAACGGTGTCTTTAAATAAGTTAGAGAATATATGGCGAAAAAGAGCATGATTGAGCGGGAGAAAAAGCGCACCAAGTTGATAGAAAAGTATGCTGACAAGCGGGAAGCTCTCTTAGAAGAGTTCAGAAGTGCAGCATCTCCTTTGGATAAGCTAGAAATCCACCGGAAGATTCAACAGCTACCACGGAATAGTGCGCCCACCCGCCACCGCAACCGTTGCTGGTTGACTGGTCGTTCTAGAGGTGTTTACCGCGATTTTGGGTTGTCTCGGAACGTACTGCGAGAATGGGCGCATGAAGGTCTTTTGCCTGGAGTTGTTAAGTCTAGCTGGTAGTCAAGAGTCATTAGTCATTAGTCATTGGTAAATAACAAAGGACTAATGACAAAGGACAAATGACAAAAATTATTGACCACAACACTTATCAATTCCCAGACTTTCTAAGAGTAGATCGCTGACGGCGTTGGCGATCGCAAACTCTCCATAGAAGCTATTGGAAAAATCATAGGACTGCATCTCTGTGACAATGGCAATTACCAGAGAACCAAGGTCATTTTCTCCTTCCATCCGTTGACGCACGAAAATCTGTGCGGCTCGTTGGGCAATATTTTGGTTTACTGCTTCGGGGATAAATTCTGTATCTAGCCACCGTTGTAAACGCTCTCGTAACCATTCACCTTCGAGCAGCGGATTTTCAGGGGGTGGTAGGGTGATGGGTGGAATTGGTTGAGTCATCTTTTTTTAACGCAGAGGGACGCGGAGGAAAACGCAGAGGAACGCGGAGGTTGACTGTTAGCATCAAATTGCGTTTCTCTAATGTTTTTTTATATTTATTTATGCAATATGATATCGCCGCTATTGTTGAGGGCTATGCACAAGGCTATTTTCTCATGGCTGATGAGCGCGATCGCCTGAGTTGGTACGGAAGTCGCGATCGGACTTTTATTCCATTGGATGAGCGGTTTCGTTATCCCAAGTCTTTGCAGCGCGTTCTGAATCAAGAACGGTTTACTGTGGGGATTAATCGGGACTTTCAAGCTGTGGTGGCTGGGTGTGCTGACAGAGACACAACTTGGATTTCACCGGAATTGGAAAAGATTTACTGGCTACTTTACCAGAGTGGTTATGCTTATAGTTTTGAAACTTGGCAAGGTGATGAGCTAGCTGGGGGAATTTTAGGGATTGTCATTGGTGGGGCTTTTATTGGAGAGTCGATGTTTTACCGCATTCCCGAAGGTTCAAAGGTAGCGATGGTCAAGTTGGTGGAAAGATTGCGTCAGAGGAAATTTGTGTTTTTTGATGCCCAAATGATGAATCCTCATTTGAAGAGATTTGGTGCTTATCGGGTTGAGGATGAAGAATATCAAAGTTTACTTAAACAAGCGTTGCAACGTGCTTGTAACTTAGTATAAACAATGACAAGCTTATTAACATAGCTTTTCTATGTTATGTAAAAATTAAAAATAATAGTATAGCTTTTTTATACTTTTGTTTTTATAGTTGCTGAGAACCTCAAACAAAATCCATCGCCAGAGCAGTTGCTAATTTGGTTTGATTGCACAACCACTTATGGGACAATCACATTACACCAAAATATAGGCGGTGTAATTTTTGGTTCACATAAAACGTGATTAATCTAGATACTAATACCGCAGTTGCATTCATTACCGAGGGTTCTCACCTTTGCTATGAACTACGGGCGTTTGTCAACAAGCAACAAATGGTAATAGCACAAACTGCATTTAATGAATTCCGTCAATATTGTGCAGTACTCAGAGGGTAGTTCGGAACAGACAAGAGCAAATCGTTTTTTGCAAAGAGTTACCGTGAAAAGTGGTTAGCAGATGAGTAATAAAGCGATCGCAAGATTTCTTATTCATCTGAAATAAGCGATCATGAACAATACCTCACGTACTGATTGGGCTACATTAGAGGCGATGATGGATGAGGACATTGATTACTCAGACATCCCACCGTTGAGTAATGAGTTTTTTGAAAATGCCACGCTGAGGATTCCGGCAACACAAGCCCGTGACCTGATTGAGTTAGATTCAGAAGTGATAACGTGGTTTCGTCTTCAAGGTGCAGAGTATAAAACACTGATTAACTTAGTTTTGCACCGTTACATTGAAAACAGTGGCGACGGGGTGCGGGCTAACAAGGTTGGGTAGAGGGACAGCGTTACCCAACATCTTCTTCCACTCACAATCTTAAACACTTCCACCATGAGAAGTGCGTAGGCGTAGCCAGTACATACTTTCAGGCAAAGTGGCACTTTCTTACACCCATCTCGGCTCAATCCCGCGTTAGTCTGCTTAGATTCAGAACTTTCTAAGATGAATTTTGAATTGGTATTAGTTGTGTTCTAGCAGGTTGACAATCTTCCTCACTAACTCCTCTGGTTCTAATGGCTTGGTAATATGAGCTTGAAACCCAGCAGTTAAGGCTTTTTGTTGGTCAATATCTCCGGCATAGGCAGTTAATGCGATCGCCAGAATCGTTCCTCCTTGATTGGCTGGGCGTGAACGAATCTGCCCAATCAGCATGTAGCCATCCATATCAGCCATGCCGACATCACTCACAATTACATCAGGAATGAAACTATCAAGTACTTGCAATGCTTCTAGCCCAGACGCTACGGCTGTCACCTTTGCGCCATTTTGTTTTAGCAAAAATGCTTGAAACTCACGAGTATCAGTATCATCATCCACTACCAAAATTTGCAGGTTGCTTAAGGGAGTCTGGGCGCTTGATGCTTCAGCGTCGGCTGAGTCAAGGACAATTTGTGCTGACTGGTTCAAGATCGGTATTTGAACTGTAAAGGTTGCGCCCTGATTCTCACCCAAGCTTTCTGCTTTGACTGTGCCACCGTGCAGTTCTACAATTTGGCGGACGATCGCTAGCCCTAAACCCAAGCCACCAAATCTGCGTGTCGTTGAGCTATCCTCTTGTCGGAAATAATCAAACACATGGGGTAGAAATTCCGGTTGAATGCCAATGCCTGTATCGATCACCCGGATTTGAGCTTGCCCTGCAATTTGCCTTAATTCAATGATTACTTGTCCGTCATCTGGTGTAAATTTGACGGCATTGGTAAGCAAGTTCCACACCACTTGCTGCAAGCGGGCAGCGTCACCAGAGATCGGTGCAGTCGGATCGAGATCGATCTGTAAATTAATATTCTTTGCTTCTGCTGCTAAACGCACCGTTTCCAGGGCAGCAGAAATAATAGGGATTAAATTAAGGGGAGCCACTGTTAAGGACAGCTTGCCCCGCATAATCCGCGAAATGTCGAGTAAGTCTTCAATTAATTGTGATTGCAGTTTGGCGTTGCGCTCAATCGTTAGTAGTGCTTCGCGTTGACGGGCGGCATTGACCTTGCCTTTTCGCAGCAGTTGTGACCAGCCCAAGATCGGGTTGAGGGGCGATCGCAACTCATGAGACAGCACCGCTAAAAACTCGTCTTTAATCTGGTTGGCTCGTTGCAACTGTTCTGCCTGTTGCTGAATCGAAACAATTAGGTTGGCTCGGTCGAGGGCGATCGCTATCTGCTCAGACATCAATTGCAGCAAATCGATCTCTTCTACGGTAAAGTAAGTGCGGGTGCAGCTAGCAAACGAGATGGTTCCCAATAACCTCTCCTCCACAATTAACGGTTGACTGACATAAGCAGTAACACCCTGGTTGCGGACGATTTCAGCAAGAGGATCGGTAGCAATTTGGATGTAGTTGAGAACGATCTGCTGTCGTTCTTGCGCTGCCCAGCCACAGAGGGATTCACCAAACTCAATCCACTCGATCGCCTCAGCCAACTCTTGAGTAATACCCTCATAGTTTTTCAAATGCAGGATGGGGCGGTTGTCTTTTGACTCGACGATGTAGTTGTAGTAATAGTCCAATCCTAGCTGAGGTGCGAGTTTGCTGAATAAATTGTGCATCAGCGTCATCGGTTGCTCGACCGCCAGGAGATCGCTAGTGATGTCATAGAGCAACCGAAAACGTTCATCAGCTTGCCTCTGTGAGGTTACGTCGCGCATGATTTTAATAAATCCTTGCACGTCGTCGGCTTCATCGCGTAAGGGCATCACAAAGCCACTACCCCAAAAGCGGCTACCGTCTTTTCGGATATGCCAGCACTCATTTTCTGCCTGTCCTCGAATTTGGGCGGTCTGGAATTCCCAGCCAACGCGGTCTTCTAGGTTTTCTTCGCGGGCATAAAGGCTGCGACTGTCACGGCCAATGATTTCTGCTTCTGAATACTTGAACAATTCTTCGGCACCAGCACTCCAACTGGTGATTATAGCGTTGGGATCAACGGTTAAAATAGCATATTCTTTTGCACTTGCCACCATTAACCGAAAGCGAGCTTCACTTTGTTTAAGGGCAATTTCGATTTGTTTGCGATCGCTAATGTCGTAGGACATTGCCAGCACAGCATCAACTTCACCGCGCTCGTTGCGTAAGGGTGTGCCATGAGAGATATAGTAGCGATCGTGGCTGTTGTGTTCTAAGGTAAACGATTCGCCATTAAGAGCTTGACGGTAGTAGGGTTCATAACTGTCTGCCAGGGCAGGTTCGAGGACTTCCCAGAGTGTTTTGCCGACAAAGTTTTCAGTAGTCATACCGACCCACTCCAGCGCTTCGCCTTCTGCCAGCTGGTAGCGCAAATCTCGATCCACAATGAACACAGCGCCATGAGGCAGTTTGGCCGCAACTTGACGCAAGCGGGCTTCGCTTTGGTGCAGTGCTGCTTCGGCAAGTTGGCGATCGCGCTTTTCTTGGGCTTCTCGCAGCGCTCGTTGGACACAAGGAACCAACCGCCGTAAGTTGCGCTTGAGCACATAGTCGGTGGCTCCCAGTTTCAGCGCTTCAATCACCAATTCTTCGCCCATACTGCCAGAGACGGCGGGTAGATGGGCGATTCCGGTGGGGATGGTGACGGTGAAGGTTGTGCCTTGGTCTACTGCGCTCGTAACCGCGATCGCGCCGCCGTGCCGCTTAACGAGTTCCTGCACCAGAGACAAGCCAATGCCTGAGCCTTCATAGCTGCGCCCCTTCACGCCTTTGACTTGATAGAACCTCTCAAAGAGATGAGGCAGTTCGGAAGCGGAAATACCTACGCCCGTGTCGCTGACTATCAATTCAACGAAGAGGCAGGGGGCATCGAGAAGAGGCAGAGGGGCAGAGGGGCAGAGGGGCAGAGGGGCAGAGGGGCAGAGGGGCAGAGGAGAAGAATTGTTCCCCTGCTCCCCTGCTCCCTCTTTAACGGGTTTGAGCGAAACAGAAATGATACCCTCGAAGGTAAATTTTAAGGCATTGGAGAGCAGATTCAAGACAATCTTTTCCCACATCTCGCGATCGACGTAAATGGGATCGGGCAGGGGGGGACAATCGACAACTAACTGTAAATTGGCATTCTCAATCGCCGAGCGGAAAACACTTGCCAGTTCCGCCGTGTAGGTAGATAAGTCGGTAGGTTCGTAGTTTGCCTTCAGGCGATCGGCTTCGATGCGGGAGAAGTCGAGCAGGGTATTGACCAGTTTCAGCAAACGCAAGCTGTTGCGATGTGCTAGTTCTAGCTGTTCCCGTTGTGAAGAAGTTAGGGGATTTACCGAATCGCTCAAGGCATCTTGCACCGGAGCGAGTATCAACGTTAGCGGCGTGCGGAATTCGTGGCTGACGTTGCTAAAGAAGAGGGTTTTGGCGCGATCAAGTTCTGCCAGAGCTTCGGCGCGTTGGCGTTCTTGTTCACGGGCAGATTGTTCTCGAACTCGCTGAAGTTCCGACTCGCGTAAGGCTGCTTCGGCGCGGGCGCGCTCCACGGCAGCCCAGGTTCTTTCCGCCGTCTCCTGCAAAATGGCGATTTCTTCCGTCGGCCAGCGGCGCGGTTCGCCCTGATGAACGACGAGATTGGAAACCCAGCGTCCGCCTTTTATCAGCGGGATGGTAACAAAAGCAGTCGAGCCGATGACCTTGTAGTTCATCTTTTCCGTTTCGGTCAATTCGGTTTCTGCGTCAATGTCCGTGACAATGATCGGCTCGCCGTTGCGGGCTTTGTCGATGATTGAGCCGTAAGCCGCGAGCGGAAACTCGCCCGTGAACGCCGGAAAACGTCCACTCAGATAGTTGTCATTGACAATTACTGTTTCGTCGGGCGTAATCTCGGCGTACATTGCACGGTCAAGCGCGAAATGCTCGCCAAGAGTCTGCATCGCCACCCGTTGAATTTCCAACGGGTCAGAGAGCGATCGCAGGGCATCCGACAACTTGACCCGAAACGCATCCATTTCGGCAGCACGCCGCAAACGCGCTTCAGCGCGTTTGCGTTCCGAGACATTGCTGAATAGAACAGCGATCTGTCCTGGCATCTGAGTGGGGAAGACCTCTGCTTCCATCCACAGGTCGAGTGCCGAAACATACTCCTCGAACTGTTGAGGCTGTCCGGTTCGCACCACTTCGTCGTAGATGTTCATGATGCGTTGCTCCGCATCCGGCACGAGTTCGCGGATCGTCTTGCCGACGACATCGTGCATTCCAGTATGATGCTCAAATGCTGGGTTTGCTGCGAGGTATCGGAAGTCACTCCGTTGCCCTGCGGCGGTCTCGATCTTCTCGATGATGCAGAAGCCTTGAGCCATCGTCGTGAATAGCGATCGATATTTTGCTTCCGATTGGCGCAAATCTTCTTCGGCACGGGCGCGTTCGAGACGTGGGAACGTGCGGTTCGAGACTTCAACAATTAAAGCGATTTCATCTGCCGTCCACTCGCGCACCTCGCGGTAGGTCACCGTCAGATAGCCTTGCCATTCGCCGTGACGGTGATACGGAACGTTGATAATCGCGCTGACATCGATGGCGGCCATGGCTTGCGCGTCAGTGCGCTCGTCGCGTTGCGTATCGAAGACAACCCAAGTTTCTCCGGCGCGCATCGTGCGGGCGAACTCTTCGGTCACATAATCGGCGAAGCGGAACGTTCCCACGAGTTGCGGCACGTCCGCCGCGTTCCAGTTATATTTTATCGTTACCGATTCGCGCCCTTCGTCAATGTAGCAGAAAGCGAAGCCGTCGAGCCGCAAATGCGTTGCCAGCCGCTCACCGATGCTTTGCATAATCGCTTCTTCGGAAGCAAGGCGAGAAGAATCTTCGGCGATTTGGGCGAGAAAAGCGAGATCCGCCTCGCGGCGTTTGCGATCGGTGATGTCATTAAAGACAGTGCAGATTTGACGACTGCCCGCTTTGCCGACGCGCGAAGCGTAAGCCTGATACCAACGCCCGGTAGATTGGTTGTAATTTTCAATACGCTGGGGTTTTCCCGTCTTTACCACATCGTTGTATGCTTCAAGCCAGTAGCTTTCAGTGTTCGGGGCAATCTCGCTTCCCAACTTGCCCACCACGTTTTCGAGTCCCGTCTGCTGCTCGAAGACTTGATTCACTTCCAAAAAACGGTAATCAACCGCCTTTGGGGTTCCGTCATAAATTATCTCGAAAATACAGAAGCCTTCGTCAATCGACTTAAACAGCGATCGATATTTTGCTTCCGATTCGCGCAAGGCTGCTTCGGCTTCTACCCGATCGGTGATGTCGCTCGCCGCACCAAACCATTTGACGATTTCGCCTGCCTCGTTGATCAGCGGAATGGCGCGAGAGAACGTCCAGCCCACAGTGCCGTCCAACCGAATAACGCGGTGTTCCAATTCAAAATTGCTGCGGGTGGCGATCGCGCGGTTGATCGCCGCTCTAACTCGCGGCTTGTCGGTTTCGGGAATGTACGCCTCTATCCAATCGTGGCGCGGATCTTCAGTCGTGGCGATAAACTCTTTGCCTTCAAGAGAACGCATTTCCCGCCAATCTGCGCTCATTTCATAAATGATGTCCGAAGCCGCACTGAGAAAAGCGCGGAATTTCTCTTCTGATTCGCGCAGGGCTGCTTCGGCGCGGGCGCGTTCGATGCGGAGCGAAACACGCATCGCCAATTCCTGCAAAAATTCGATTTCATCCTCACGCCACAAGCGCGGGTGGCGGTCTTGTGCGCTCAAGGCGAATTTCCAGCGTCCATCTCTGAGGTATGGCGCAGTGACGAGAGAGCGATTACCCAACGCCTCGAAACGCGCGGCGTTTTCCTCTGAGTGCCGTTCGCTCAGAGCGTCGTTGATAACTAAGGGTTGTCCGGCGGCGAGTTGCTCGGCTTCCGCTTCGGTATGAAAATCCTGAATGACGTAATCGCCGACTAAACTCGGCAAATCTGCCGCTTTGTGGTCGTGGAAAATCGTCGCCACCTTTGCCTGCTGATCAATTTCGACCAGCAGACAGTGCGAAAGATTGAAGTGTGCGGCGATGCGATCGCCCGCGACGTTCGCAATTTCTGACGACGATGCCAAACGTGTAAATTCAGTCTCAATGTCGGCTAAAAAGGCGAGATTCGCTTCGCGGCGTTTGCGATCGGTAATGTCGCGGAACAAAAGCGAGATGCGGTTGTCGCCCGCCGCGCCGACGCGCAGAGCGTAAACGTCATACCACCTGTCCATCGCTTCCGTGCGGTCGATGAGGCGCACCGATTCGCCCGTTCGCGCAATGCGGGCGAACTGCTCGAACCACAAACGTTCCATGTCTGGCTGCAACTCGCTGATGCGTTTGCCGACCGCGTTCACGAAGCCGGTCTGCCCCTCAAACGCCCGATTCGTTTCCAGATAAATCCAATCAACCGCGTTGCCCTCGTCATCAAACAGCAATTCAAAAATGCAAAAGCCTTCGTCAATCGAATTGAACAGCGATCGATATTTGGCTTCCGACTCGCGCAAGGCTGCTTCGGCTTGTCGCTGCTCAATTAAATCAGCCGCTTGGCGGGCGAGTAAATCGAGAAACCGCAGTTCGCGATCGCTCGGTCGATGGTGTTTGCGCCAATGAGTCGAAACTATGCCGATCGCTCTGCCCGAACGGGAAATTAGGGGGGTTGACTGTCCGCAGAGAAATCCTGCCTCTACGAGCTTTTGCAGCGAACCACCGGGGTCTTCACTGGCGGGTACATCATAATTAATAATTGCCCGTTTTCGAGTTGCAAGAGCAATGCCACAGGCAGTATTGGAACTAGCGTCAATACGATAGAAATACTCGACTGTCTTTTGTTCTAAGCCTTGACTAGCAAGCAATAATATGTATTGAGTTTCTTCTTCCAAAATTTGAATTGTTCCAGCATCAGCCTGCATGAGGTCAACCGCAGCAGCCATAATCTCGTTGTAAAGCACCTGAATATTGTCTTCCGATGCCAGGTAGGTGCTCAGTTCGTGTAAGCGTTGAGTGTCGCGCAAGTCGGCGGCAATGGCGACCTGGGCTTGTCGTTGCTCAATCAGGTCAGCGGCTTGGCGGCCCAGTAAATCGAGAAAGCGTAGTTCGTGTTCTGTGGGTCGATAGTGTTTGCACCAATGGGTCGAAACCATGCCGATCGCTTTACCCGAACGGGTAATTAGCGGTGTGGACTGTGCCGAGAGATACCCCGCCTCAAGGTGCATTCGCATTGAGCCATCCGGGTCTTCGCTCTCAGGTACGTCGAAATCAACAAACATACGAGCGTCGGTCTTAAGTGCGATGCCGCAGGGCGTGTTGGAACTCGCATTCACGCGGTAGAAATACTCGGTCATATTCCGCTCAAAGCCCTGCGTGGCAAGCAGCAACAATTCTTGCGTCGCTTCGTCGAGAATTTGTACTGTTCCGGCATCCGCCCGCGTCAGAGCGATCGCAGCAGCTATAATCTCCTGGTAGAGCGTCTGAATGTCGCCCTCGGTTACAAGCCTTGCACTCAGTTCGTGCAGTAGTTGCGTATCTTTCAGGTCTGACTCAATGGCTGCTTCGGCTTGTTTGCGCTTGGTAATATCTTTGTCAAGTTCTTGGGCTTCCTGCAATGCTCGTTGTACAGATGGCACTAACCGCCCTAAGCGTTGCTTGAGTACATAATCTGTCGCGCCCTGTTTGATCGCTGCGATCGCCAATTCTTCGCCCAAACTGCCAGAGATGAAAATAAACGGTATCTCAGGACGTAGGCGACGGGCGATCGTTAGTGCCGCAATCTCATCAAAATTAGACAAGGCATAGTCTGCCAAAATCAGGTCGATGGCGTTGCTCTCCAGTGCCCTAATAAAAGCAGCACGAGTATCTACCCGCAGTAGTTCACAGTCAATCCCGCCCTCTCTCAGCGTGGCTTGCACCACTTCTACATCGGGAAGATTAGCTTCGAGTAAGAGAAACTGAAGTGCTGACATGATTTTCTTCTTGCTGTTTTGGTGGTGCCTTGGTTATGTATAGCGATTCTCATTTGCATGAGGTACATGGGTAGGGGCACGGCAGTGCCCATACATGTCAACTTAAGTTCAAACCCTTACCCTATAGACATTTTACCCCACCCCCAACCCGACGGTGTACACACAAGTGCTAGTAAACTATGGAGGTCAGGGATTTAGAGGTGTAAGAAGGAGTGGAAAATCCAATAAAAATTCATGCTCAAAAGTGGCATGGTCAAACATTTGGAGATTCAAGGCTGATAAAAAGGGGGCAGCATTGTACGAAGCAATGTCCAAATATGTTGCTGTACGAATTTTACAACTGATTCTAGGACGGGATAATCTTGATTTACCTGCAACTGTTGCTTTTTCTCATGAGCAACAGCAATGTTTATCTACTCTTGCGCCCACTTTAGAGGGCAGAACTCAAAGATGGAAGAAAAAACAGAGAAATAAACAGTTAACAATAAAAAGAAAATTCTTGTGATTTCTAAATTAACCCTTGAAGACGAACTCAGGCTTTCAAAAGCAATGCCTTGAGCGCACTCTGCTTTAGAAACAACAAGACAAATACGCTTGGAAGCAATACAAATGCAAGATGTAACAAGGCAGATGACAGAGATTACAGTAATAATTGAAGCCGCAGTCTGTCAGCTAGTCTACCTGCCGCCCTACTCGCCAGACCTCAATCGGATTGAAAAGTGTTGGGCGACTTTAAAAAGCAGAATTCGCAAGCTGTTACTCAAATCTGATAATTTACGCGATGCTATGGAAATCGTTCTCAAGCAAGCTGCGTCCTAATTAAGATGGCTACGGCTATAACCCTCTTCTGTCACTCTCCGAAAACATTTACCATTTCTGAATTCTAGAGCTTTTGTATAGCAAGTGATGTCTACGACGGGCTACGCCTACGCGCGATTCTTTTCTAATAACAAATACAAGACCAATTTTTTTCTAATAGTATAGTTTGTATTGATTTCCTCATAAGGCTTCTAGCGATCGCCCTGCCAGAGAGTGACAGAAGAGGGATAACTTTAGTTTGACTTTGATCGGGGGATAGAATTTCAATTGTCCAATCTGGGGCAATTGAGAAGACGTTAGCAACCCCACCATTTTCTTTGCGGGGAATTCTGTCCCACATAAATACAGAAATGTCAGGCACAATTAAGCGATTGCCAAAACTACAGCGAAGCTCACAGAAAACCCGTGCAATCTGTTTGGGTTTTACTACCAAGTTAATTGCAGGTGCTAACTCGGTATGAATTGCGCTGTGTTCTCCTTGCGGCATCGGTTTTTGGATGATCCGCCCATCAATGTATTCACTGGCAGGTTCTGTCTCTGGCAGATCCAGGAATTCATTTAGAGTCAGGGGTTTAGCAGGGGTCTGTACCATTTAAGGTTTGCGTCAAAAATTCATCATTCATCATCAAGATGTTGGAGATTATTTGCACATTTGCAACGTGCGGCGATCGCTAGCAGTGATCGAATTTAATCGGTAAAAATCTTGCAGAGCCAGTGAGTAAGCATAGGAGTTGGACTCATCCTCACCAACTTTGGGCAATCTATTGCTTGTAGCTACCTGATTCGACCGATCAGAACTGGCTTCATTTGACGATGGATTAACCGTCATCGCCAACTCTCCTGATGGGTTGATTGTACCCTGAAAACAATTTAACTCTGATTGGGGCATATACAATGCACCCGTTACCTTGGCCTGCTGCTTTTGAAATATGATATAACCTTGACCAAGCTGGTTTGGTTTTGGGGATTGACCATAGAGGTAAATCCCATCTTTTACAGGAAAATTTGCTTTTGGTAAAACTCCTACGCTTTTTGTGGCTCCCTGATCGGCCGGAACGAGCGCTGTGGTTGTAGGTACTGTTTTTCCGCTCTTATGGAAAAAACCTTCTTTATCTCTAGAAGCCGCATGAAGTTGACTTCTCTGCTCCCGAACTTTTCTGAGTTGCGACAAAAGAGAGTTTTCGGAGGTTTTCTGAATCTGAGCCGATGATAATGGAGAATCTTTAACTGATACTACTTGAGTCTGCTTGGCTATACAGCCAAAACCGAGAAGTAAGCCTAAGCCCGCAAGGGAAATTCCCCACTGACGGGGAGATAATAACTGATGAAGGTTGTTAAGCACCCTACTTCTCCTGTTAGAAAATTAACTAAGTTCTCTAGAACTTACTTAAATCATAACTAAGTCTTAACTGTTAAAGACTTTGTTAACGACTTATATTACTATTGTCCAAAAAAGAAAACTGTCAAAAACTAAAGTTTTTATTGAATTTGGTTCAATAATCTTAGATTACCATCAGTTAGAGTCTTTATAAGAGAAGGCAGAGGTTCGGCGATCGCTCAGTCAAGCCTCCTACCTCCTTCAAGAAACTTGTATATCTTGTAGCTTTGCCACCATTTCTGCACGCGCCGAAACTTTCAACTTCCGAAACATCCTCTTCAAAGCTTGTTTGACGGAATTTTGCGTAATCCAAAGCTTTTCCCCAATTTCCGCATTCGTTAAGCCCTGCGCCACCAACTCGGCAATTTCTAACTCACGAGCCGTTAGAGGACTTACTAAAAGGGAATTGGATATTTTGGGTTTTGTCCGTAGGGTTGCCATTTTTGCAGACAAATGAATGCATAAAGCGCTCAGGTCAGCTAAATCGTTGCCATTAAAGGCAGGATTTCCTTTGTCACGAGCCAAGTTTAGTGTTCCGACAAGACGACCATCGCAAACAATTGGCCCAGTCATTACATGTTCGTGATCCGAACGTGAGCAAAAATGCTTCCAGTCTCCTGGTGATAATAATAACTGCTCATGAGCGGGAGCATGACGCTCAACCACATAGCGCCCCACTGGATTGCTCTCTAAGCATATTGCCGGAATGCCTGGAACATTAATCTCAGTGGTTGGCTGCTGATCTAGGAGATAAATACCCCAATTTTGCACGCCAAAATGCTCGCCAATTTGATCCGTGAGAGCTAGTCTTAACTCTTGCTCATTCTGGACATTGGCGATCGCATGAAATACGGCGTGGAGAGAATTAGCCATAAGTGTACCCAGTTGGGGACTATCCAAGCCTCAACAATTACTTCTATGCTAATACCAAGGAAACTAAAACGCTAATTAACAGTAGCGACTAGGAGAAGCACATGACAGTTACACAACTCTCTGCTCAGGAACTTTTCCGGGCTGCTTATGAGAACCGCTATACTTGGGACAAGAATTTCCCCGGTTATACCGCAAATATTACTTTTAAGCATGATGACAAAGTGTTTACAGGCAAAGTTATCATCAGTGCCAATCTGAAAGCTGAAGTTTTGGATGTAGATGACGAGTCAGCCCAGAAAGCAATTCATGGTCAAGCATGGGAAATAGCAATTCACCGTGTCCGCCGCAGCTTTGAAGACACCCACAGCGCCAATACATTTAGCTATGGTAAAACTGACGAGACTGGTGCAGTTGAGCTTTTAATGGGTGGTAAAGCTGAGGGCGATAAATACAAAGTCCGCAATAATGAAGTCTGCCATGTTCACCGTCTAATCCACGGTACTTTCGTGACCATTGACACCTTCAGCAGTCACGACACTGGCGAAGGCTACCTGTCCCACCGCTATGACTCTGTGTACCATGACCCCAAAACTGGGGAACAAAAGGGCGGTAGAAGCGAATTTATTGATGAGTATGAAAAAGTTGGTGACTATTTCATCCTAAATCGTCGGGAGATTCGCACCGAGACAGCAGGACAATTTTCTACTCAGGAATTTATCTTCTCTGACATTAAATTGTTGGAACCTGTTGCTGCTTAAGCTATATTCTGTAATCTAAAAATTAGCGATCGCTCTTTAGTTAAAGGGAGCGATCGCTTTTATTTTTTGGGCATTCCATGCATAAGCGTAGCCCGCACTTCTCTACGAGACGCTGCGCGAAGTGCATGGTTCGACTCCCTTCCCTACGGGACGCTACGCGTAGCTTGCTTCCCCGGAGGGGTACGACTACCCTCAGGGCAAGCCGCTCACCAGCCGCTCAGTGACCATCGTAGACATCGCTCAATCACGTTAGGATACTTAATTAGGTGTTCCTAATCAAGCGGTAATTTACTTATGAGTCAACTTGAAAACATTCAAGCTGAGTACGAAAAGTTTTCTGAAGCATTTGAGAGTGTAATCATTAGCACTGTGAGCGCAGAGGCAATACCCAATGCTAGTTATGCTCCTTTTGTAATGGATGATTCCAAAAATATCTATATTTACGTCAGTGGTCTTTCGACTCATACCAAAAATATCTATGCCAATCCTCATGTTAGTGTCTTGTTTATCGAGGATGAAGCCAAAAGTAATCTAATTTTTGCCCGTCGTCGTTTGAGTTTTGATTGTACGGCAACTTTGATTGAGCGTGAAACAGAGAATTGGAATCAAATTGTTGAGCAATTTCAAGGGCGATTTGGTGAAATTGTCGAGGTCTTGCGCGGCTTGTCTGACTTTCGGATTTTTCAGCTAACTCCGAGTGAAGGTCGTTTTGTAGTTGGTTTTGGGGCAGCTTATCACATCAGTGGTGATAACCTCCATCAGCTTGTTCAGATCGCAGGAGATGCCGACAAAAAGCAAGGATAAATTATGAATTAGTTTGACTGTATACAAATTAAATTAAACTTTTTAATTTTATGCTTCAGTTTCAACCTCCTGGCTTTGGACATAAAGTCATCCATACATCCTTGGGGGCAATGGTTTACTATACCCAAACAAATGCACCTTGGACGATTGCTGACACTGAAGATTTACCCCCACTACTGTTTCTGCATAACTTTGGTGGTGGGGCATCTGCGTATGAATGGTCTAAAGTTTACCCAGCTTTTGCCTCTAGTTACCAGATTTTGGCCCCTGATTTAATCGGCTGGGGAGAATCGGCTCATCCAGTCCGAGATTATAAAATTAGGGATTATCTCAGCACGATCGCAGAGTTTATCATCCAAACTTGTCGCCAGCCGGTGACGGTGGTAGCCTCATCTCTAACAGCAGCTTTTGCTATCCGCCTATCTATTGTTCAACCCAATTTATTCAAAGCATTGTTTTTGGTGTCCCCCTCTGGATTTGATGATTTTGGGCAGGGTGCTGGACGCAGACTTCCGCTTTCAGTAATCAATGCGCCTCTGTTGGACAATTTTATTTACATCCTTGGTGCTGAAAATGAAATTGCAGTCCGAAATTTTTTACAAAGTTTTCTATTTGCTAAGTCACAACGAGTATCCCAAGAGATGGTGGAGGCTTATTTAACTTCTGCACAACAACCTAATGCCAAATTTGCCGCCTTGGCATTTTTGCGGGGCGATCTTTACTTTGACCTGAGTTTATATATTAAGCAACTGACAATTCCCACGATGATTTTTTGGGGAGAAAAGGCACAATTTACCAACATCAAATTAGGACAACGCTTGGCAAATTTAAATCCAAGTGCAATTCGAGATTTTTATGCGATTGCAGATGCAGGAATATTACCTCATTTGGAAATACCGGAAGTTGTTATTGGTCTATTGCAGAGGCATCTTGGATAACTCAATTTTGGATTTTGGATTTTAGATTTTAGATTAAGCAGGAGAATAACCAATGCCCAATTCATAATAGACCTCTTGCAAAAGTTCCTTTTGCACCCTTGTAGGGAAAGGGGAAAAGGGCAAAGGGAAAGGAAAAATTCCATCCCTTTTCCCCACTTCTGCAAGAAGTCTAATGTCTACCTGGAGAGTAACTGTGCGTTTAATGCTTTAGTGATGCGATCGCCAGAAGCTTCTAAGTGAGCTAGAGTGTAAATATCAAGGCTTTCACCCTCCGGGTGACGCTCCTTCTCCTGCAAAGACGCCAAGGCGAACGTCGCTAACGCTACGCTAACGTCAGTCGCTTCTTCTAAGGGAGATGCTGCGTGTAGCTTGCTTCCCTGGGGGGGTACAAGCAAAGGAACCGCACCAAAGCGTTGCTCACCAAGTTGTTTGAGTCTGACATCAATAGCTTTTTGCAGTTGGCGCAATTCATACCAAGCCAATGTACGACCATCTTCAGGTGTATTAGTAGTACCCAACATCATCTGTAGCAAAATATTCAGATATTCCCGTTGCAATGAACGGCGGATGCTAGAAATTGGCTTTGGTTCTCCTGGG
Organism: Nostoc sp. ChiQUE02; assembly: GCF_034531305.2. Classification (NCBI taxonomy): domain Bacteria; kingdom Bacillati; phylum Cyanobacteriota; class Cyanophyceae; order Nostocales; family Nostocaceae; genus Nostoc; species Nostoc sp. ChiQUE02. The sequence goes on along the minus strand of NZ_JAVRBN020000033.1, from coordinate 6,740 downwards.
GCGAAAACTTCTGTCCAGATGCCTGTTTGCAGGGTGTCGAACAGTTCTGGCATCGAAAGTGCTTCTCCAGGCAGAGTTTTTAATTCTATATCTTGTAAACGATTGAGGCGATCGCTGTCTAATAGCGATCGCAGGATGGTACTTTGGAAACTCAGAATGCGATCGTGAATTGGATAATCAAGGCGGTTGTTAGGTGCAGAACTACCCCAGTGTTCCCAGCGTGACGGTGCCAGTTGATTGAGCAATTGTGGTGAAAAACTGAAAGCATCCTCAGCGAATACATACTCTTGCAACTTAGTCAATGCCTGACGTTGTTTTAAAAGTGAAACTGGTACAAATGTCCAAGAAGCATTATCACTAGCATGGAGACGCCGAAACGATTGTCCACCAATGTATTTAGAAAGCAAAATGGCGTTCCGAAAATAATATTTAAGTACTCTATTGAATGAGACGCGCAGGTTACTATAGCTTTCTCCTTTCGATAGATAACCCTTGTCAAGGCGCTGCCACATAAAACGGGCATTATCCATTTGCCACTGCGAATAAAGTAGCACATCACTACTCATGTCCCAGACATTTGCCAAAGGATTGATGTCCCAGATATCTTCATCGGTTGCGTAAGATAATTCTGGTTGAGGCGACGCCAGTGCAATCTGCTCCAAAAAACTTTTTTCTGATTCTGGAATAATTGCCTCAAGTGCTACTGATGGGCTTCTTTTATAACCATATTCAATTGCCCATTCGTCATAAGGCCCAACAACTCCTGGGAAATAGTCACCTTGCTTTATTCCCTGTGGTGCGATATTCACAGGTAAATAGTCCATCACCGAACCCACTAAACCTTTGGTGTGAGTGATTTCAGTATTATTTAATTCTTGGGGCGCTAACATGGTGCTGCCATGAAAGTTGTGGCGCAAACCGAGAGTGTGTCCAACTTCGTGAGCGATAAGAGAACGTAAATATTGATGCACATACTCCTTCATCGTTTCACTACTCGGTGTAGTATTTGGCAAAATTGACAACGCTAGCGCTCCCATAGCTGCTTGATCTGAAGACTCCATACCATAGCAGAATTCAGAGGAGAAAAAGAAAGCAGGGGAGGATGACGCGGTGACGGAGAGATTGGGAGACGTAGAGAATCTATCCAGGAATTTTCCTGCATCCTCCGAAGTTCTGAGCGCCGGAAGTCGCCGCTGAGACTTCTCTTTGTGTTCTTCTGCTTTTTCTTGACATGGGTTTGTGCTCGGTGATGAATTAACTTCCATCAGTGCGCGATATTCTTGCTGAATTGAGCGCACCATATTGGCATCCACCACAATATCTGCATCCAATATTTCCCCAGTGAATGGGTTGACGCGCATCGGTCCTCTGGCAAAACCTGCATCCAAAGAATTGAACCAGCGAATAGTGTTGTAATGTACATCTGCCGGTTGCCAATCAGCATCATCTGGCATTTGCTGCACTTCAATGGCATTTTGAAATCCAGCTTTTTCAAATGCTTTGTTCCACATCAAAACGCCTTCACGAATTGCATCGCGGTATTCTAGTGGCACAGCATTCTCAATCCAATAGACAATTGGCTTTTTAGGTGGAGATAACGGAGCGTTAGGGTCGGATGGTTCTAAATGCCAGCGATTTATGTAACGTACAAATGATTCGTGAGCATTATTGTTAGAGAAATCTTGGAAAGCAGTAATAAAATATCCCACTCTGTCATCAGCAAGTCTGGGAATATAACCATTGTTTTCTCTAAGTTGAGAAAAACTGTAGTGTACCTTCAGAGTAAGTGCCCTACTATCGGGTACGGTGACTAAATTTGCACCTTCTGGTGATGAAAAACCGTAAATAGAATCAATTTCTACGTTTTCTGGGAAGCTGTTAACATCACCAAAATATGACTTGCGTGCATCCAAGTGGTAATCAGCCTGTAAAGAGTATTTCAATAGGGGAGTTAATCCAGGAAAATCCTGCATTAGCAGTTCATTCAGGTTGATCAGAATATTTTTACTGTTTGGATCAATAGTAGCTATTTGGAGTGAATAAAGAACTGAATCGCTAAATGAACGAGCAAGCGATCGCTGTTCTGGTCTACTTTCTGTACGGAATTTAACATTCCGCACAACAAAATGCAATCTATTATTTACTCGTTGGAAGTAGAAGAGAAAATCAGAAATAGGTAATCCACTATAAATCCCACTTTCTCCAACGCCTGATTCCAATGTAACTATAGCTAGGTAGTCTTTATTTAGTTGCTCTGGCTTAAGTTCTAAGTAAATTTTGCCCGAATCCTCACTGCAATAAAGTGTGAAGAGTCCTTCTAGTTTATCTATCCTATTAACAATCCCATTAAATCGGCAAAAATCTTCCTTTCTAATCTCAGCAAGATTATTGTCACCACTTGCTAAGTTTTCAACTGCTGGGAGTGCATTTAATTGCTGCACATTAATATTGGAACTATTTGAAAGTTGGTTTGCTCCTGCATAATCAGTTGATAGGAACAAGTTATACAGTAATACTATACAGATTACTAATTTCGTTATCCAGTATTTCATCCTTGGGCTTTCCACCTGAAGCAGTTCTCGTGTTGAAGAAAAATGTGGATTAGTTTGTCGTCTGCAAGCCCTTCAAATATCTAGGGATTACGGTATAAATCCACCCAGTCAGACAAACAATGCCTCTAGCCTAAAAGTCGTGTGACTATTGATTGTTATTATTAACTCTTAAAAAATTATCTATTAAGCATTTATATCTTAAGGTAGACAATTTTTCTAACTAAAGATACATGTTTTTTTTACTTCTATCTGTATTAAAAACCAAATGTAGCATTAAAAATGTATTTAGTGCTACATTTGTGCGCCGAAGTAATCTCAAGCATGATTTATAAACTCAGAGCAAGTCTTCTAAGAAAGCTGTTATTGAGCAGTTAAATCCTTTTTTCGGATGAATTGTCGAAATTTATCGTAATCCCAACCGTTTTCTTATATGGTCAATTGCTTATTCCCAGTAGCCCAACAGAAAATCAGCTTTTTTGGCTAGTTCTCAGCCTTTCTCCAGGTTGACGAAAATCGCTTTGATTTGTTGGGGAGCCAGGATGGGATAGAGTAATCTAGCCAAGCACAAGCCGATTTGGAGTGATTTGCTGTAATTTTGTGTAGCAGCAAAAGCAAGTACACTAATTTCTCCACGGTTTGGTTAAGCCTAAAAAATAAAAATGTGTAGGCTGGGTTGAGGAATAAAACTCAGAATATGCTGGCAAATGTTGTCTTTCGCAAAGCCTCAACCCAACCTATGAATATTCTTAATCGAACAGTATTGGCAAGATGTAGCCCTTGATATAAATTTTTCCATATCTGACTCAACTGTTAATGACATACAGTTAAGTGTGTAGGCGCAATTAAATGTAAGATTTGATTTTGAAGAACGTAACCATCGCGAATACTTTGATTCGTTTGTTCTTCGCAATAACAGACCATATCATATTTATACTTATCTAGTTGTGTTCTATATTAATAATAAATATAGTTTTTTGCTTTAATATTCTCCTGATTTGATAACTACTTAACTCCATCCCAGTTTGCTGGCTCTGGCGGCAAGTAAATATGTGGCGAATCTCTGGCTAACTATGTAAATTATCGAGATTAATGGCAGTATTGCTCATGAGCCTAGGCGAATTGCAGATATTTATTCATCTAACAAGTCATCTCTTCCCCAGGATTGAAAAACCCTGTCTTTTTCATAACTGAAATCTGCCTTTTGTTAGAAGGATAATTACTTTTTTATAGCTAATCTTTATTTGTACTCCAAAAAGCAAGCTAATTGGCATGATAAATTTGATTTCTAGGACAATTGGTAAGATCAGTTCCCTACTTAAAGGACTTCAGGTAACAACTTTTTTGGCTGTTGTTCTAGCTGGTTTTCTAGTGCTGACAACGAATGTTGATTATGGGCAGAATGACAAAGCCTTAGGTGAGAGAGTTCGTGAACAGGTACAGCAAGATGATGCTCAAAGACCGAAAACAATAGGGGAGTGGAATAAAGAAGCTCGTGAAACGGAAGGTTCACCAGGAGAACGACTTCAAAAGATTGGAAAAGAGTCAGCGGAAGCCTTTAAACAATTTGGGTCAGGATATGTAGAGGGTGCTCAGAAAACTGCTAGTGATGTAGGGGACAGTGCAGCACAGACAGGCAAAAATATCTCTAACCAAGTTAGACGCTAAATGCGTTACCATACTCTATTGGCAGTGAGTAGTAAGAACTTTTTGTCAATAAATCAGTAATAATAGGGACACTGGTGTTTAACCACCGAACTCTTCTAAATGCTTGGGTAACGCGCTTACCCTTCCTGATGAAAGATTGTAGCGTTTCTCAGTTGCATAAAATATAGGTTTTTAGTAAGGGCGTACAGCTAGCTGTGCGCCCTTACTGTGTGCTGCATCCAAAAGATAATTGCTAATTTTGAGAACCATAAGCGTAGTCCGCACTTCTCTAGGAGACGATGCGCGTAGCGTGCGTGGTACGGCATGGTTCGACTCCCTTCCCTACGGGACGCTACGCGTAGCTTGCTTCCCCGGAGGGGTACGACTACGCTACCTCGGCTCCGGTTCCATCAAGCGACTTGTACTGAGCGTAGTCGAAGTAAGTCGAGATGCTCGGCACAAGTCAGGGCAAGCCGCTTAGTGACTTCGTAGCCATCGCCTACACTTTGTTGGATGCATCTGCACTACAAAATCCAAATTAATACCAGATAAGAGATAAATTTCAGTAACACTGAGTAAATTGGTACAAATAAAGTTAACTATTAAGGCTTGTCATTTTTTATTTGCAAGTAGTCAAATACACTTGATGCAGAAGCGTCAGCGACTTTCCGTAGGGCGAGGAAAAATGACAATTAATATAGTTATGTTTATTTATACCAACCCATTTAACTCTCATCAAGCAGCTAAGTATATTTTTTTATCAGTAAATTATAAGTCTAAGAACGGGTAAGTAACTGTTGAATAACCGTTTAAAAACATGAAACAATGAGGAGATAGCTAAGACAGTAAATAAAAAAAGTAGATAGATAATTAGAAATATGAAGCAATCTAAGAGTACGCGAAAGCGGGGACTTGTACTAACGAGCGCTGGGCTGAAACGTTTACAAGCGTCTATTCTGGCTATGGAAAAGGTACAAAATAATGGCGATCGCTTCACTCTAGAAGATTTAGGCGATCGCATGAATGTTTCTACCAAAACTCTAAACCGATTATGGTCGTTGAACACAGGCGTGGATCAAAAAACCCTGAAATTGTGCTTTAGCGCCTTTAACTTAGAATTACGCAGTGAAGACTATGCAATCCTGAGCGAACCGAATAATACTGAAAGCTCTCAAACTCTCTCACTAAGTTTAGACACAGAACAAAATAATTTTTCTCCGTCTTTATCACTAGATTCATTTGTTACTCAACACCATAACCAACTCGAAAATCTTTGGTCATACCCAGATGGCCCTGTAGCTCTAGATTCCCCCTTCTATGTCGAACGTCCCCCCATTGAGGAACTAGTTTATCGAGAAGTAATTCAACCAGGCTGTGTGATTAGGATTCGAGCACCAAGAGAGACGGGAAAAAGTTCTCTTGTGCTGCGGCTATTAGCCTTTGCCCAGATGCAAGGTTATCGCTCGGTGAACGTGAATTGTAACCAAATCGATTTAAGCTGTCTGACAGACTTAAACAAGCTTTTGCGTTCTCTTTGCTGGCAAATTGCAACAGAATTAGGCATTGACCCCAAGCTAGATGACAAATGGGACGAGGAAATAGGCTGTAAGTTGAGTTGCAGTGTATATTTGCAATCTTATTTGCTCAAGCAGAGTAAAAGTCCGGTGGTTTTAGTGTTAAATGAGGTTGATCGCTTTTTTGAATATCCTGAAATTGCTCAGGAGTTCTTTGGTTTGTTGCGCTCTTGGTATGAGGAAGCACGACAAGATACCAACTTGCAGAAACTGAGGCTAGTGGTGGTTTACTCCACAGAAGTATATGTTTCCCTGGATATCAACCGCTCCCCATTTAATATCGGACTACCGATCCACCTGCCAGAATTTACTGTGCATCAAGTAGAATATTTAGCCCAACGGCATGGGCTAAACTGGGACTCTAATAACGAAGTTACCCAACTAATGTCTCTAGTAGGAGGACATCCAGCACTGATTCGCATTGCTCTGTATTATTTATGCTGTCAAGGAATCTCGTTAGAAGAACTGATACAGGATGCGATCGCTAACGGTGGTATCTATCGTTATCATTTATGGCGACACTGGGCAATCTTGCAAGAAAATCCTAGTTTGGTAAAGGCATATGTTGAAGTTGTGGCCGCAAAGCAAACCATTTCTCTGAATCCCATTTACGCTCATAAGCTCGAAAGCTTGGGGTTGATCGCTTATGAAGGCGATCGCATCCTACCGCGTTGCGAACTCTACCGTGCTTACTTCAAAAAACAACTAGGCGTTGCTGAATTTGAATATAAATCATTGCAAAAACGTGCCTGAGAAAAAACTTTCAGATAGTTTTTCTCTCTCGCCCACCGTACCTCTACTATTAAAGCTTGCTAGTCAGAGCGTCTCCGTTGGCGCAGCCTCTCATAGAGAAGGGAAGGAGAAGTTCCAGCAGCGCTTCCTCTGCTCCAACTGGGAGCATCCCAATTTTGCAAGAAGAGAGTGAGAGTGAAAATATATTCGCGAGTATCCATCGCGAATAAACGGGGGG
>NZ_JAVRBN020000032.1:0-81164 GCF_034531305.2 Nostoc sp. ChiQUE02 | reverse complement strand
AATACGTTCTTTCCCTAATGCTGTTTTTTGTTTTCTCAGTAGTTCATGCAATTGGTCTGCTGACTCAAATATTTCTACTTTGGTGACTCCAGGCATTTTCGCTCGTTCATATTTATTCCTTAATTATTTCTATCATTTTTTTCGTGAAATGGTATTAACTATTGGAAGCAACAGTTAGCGGATGCACCGCAATTATTAGAGTTACCAACAGATTATCCGCGCCCTCTAGTTGAAACTTTTTCTGGGGCAATTGAAAATTTTCAAATTAAGTCAAATTTAACCGCCAAACTTAAAAATATTAGCCAGCAGTCAGGAACGACTTTATTTGCCACCTTGCTGGCAGCTTTTTCATTATTACTCCATCGTTATAGCGGTCAGAATGATATTTGTATTGGCTCGCCTTTTGCTAGCCGCAATCGCACGGAATTAGAAACACTGATTGGTTTTTTTGTCAATACTCTAGTGTTGCGAACTCAAATTAAAGATAATCCTACCTTTTTAGAGTTTGTGACTCAAGTACAGCAGGTTGTATTAGATAGCTATGCACACCAGGATGTACCCTTTGACCAAATAGTAAAAGCTTTGCAACCAGAGCGTTCTCTCAGCTACAATCCCCTGTTTCAGGTAATGTTCGTCTTGGAAAATTTCGCGCTAGATGCTGTAGAGCTACCTGGTATTACTCTGACTCCACAGATAGTAGAACGGGGTACGGCTCAGTGCGATTTGAACTTGTCACTTTGGCAGACAAAAACGGGCTTGCTGGGGTCATGGGAATATAATACTGACCTGTTTAAAGCGGATACCATCGCTCGGATGACAGGTCATTTCCAAACCTTGCTGGAAGCGATCGCAATCAATCCACAACAGAAGATTTCTGAATTGCCCCTCCTGACACCAGCAGAGCGCCACCAGCTATTAGTCGAGTGGAATAACACTACAAAAGACTATTCCCAGGATAAGTGTATCCATCAATTATTTGAGGAACAGGTAGAGCGATCGCCTGACTCAGTGGCAGTGGTATTTGAAGAGGAACAATTGACCTATCGAGAATTGAACACAAGAGCCAACCAGTTGGCACATTACCTGCGATCGCTGGGTGTAGGGACAGAAGTGTTGGTAGGCATTTGTGTAGAGCGTTCCCTTGAGATGGTGGTGGGAATCTTAGGAATCCTCAAAGCGGGTGGTGCTTATGTCCCTATTGATCCAGCCTATCCTTTTGAGCGCATCGCCTATATACTTTCAGATTCACGGTTGCCAGTTTTACTGACTCAACAAAAACTGGTTGCCTCGTTACCAGAGCATCAAGCACAGGTAGTCTGCTTGAACGCTGATTGGTCAGAAATCTCTGTGATGCCTGAACTTCCTCCCATCACTGGCGTGATGCCAGAGAACTTAGCTTATGTCATTTACACCTCCGGCTCAACCGGAAAGCCGAAAGGAGTTCTCGTTGCTCACCGAGGAGCGTGCAACTTAGCACAGGCACAAATCAAGCTGTTTGACGTGCAACCCGATAGTCACGTTCTCCAGTTTGCCTCCTTAAGCTTTGATGCTTCTATCTGGGAAATTGTCATGGCTTTTGGTTCGGGAGCGCGGCTTTGCCTGGGAACGCGAGAGGAGTTGCAACCAGGACAACCTTTACTGCGACTATTGCAAGAGCAAAAGATTACTCATCTTACTCTTGTGCCATCAGCACTTGCTGCTCTGCCGAGTCAGGAGTTGCCAGAATTGCAGAATATCATCGTCGCGGGAGAGCCATGTCCGACAAAATTGGTCGCTCAATGGGCAAAGGGACGGCGGTTCTTTAATGCTTACGGGCCAACTGAATCCACTGTCTGCGCTACAGTCGCACAATGCTTTGAAGGCATGGACGTGCTGCCCATTGGTCGTCCGATTGACAATACCCAAGTATATATTCTTGATCGCGATCTCCAACCCATTCCTATTGGTGTTCCTGGAGAACTGCACATTGCTAGTGTAGGATTAGCGCGGGGATATCTCAACCGTCCCGATTTGACTGATGAGAAATTTATTCCCAACCCCTTTAGCAATGAACCTGGTTCTCGCCTGTATAAAACAGGTGATTTAGCCCGTTATCTCCCAGACGGCAACATTGAATTCCTCGGTCGCATTGATAACCAAGTAAAAATACGTGGCTTCCGCATCGAACTGGGAGAGGTTGAAGCAGCGCTGTGGCAGCATCCATATGTGCGAGAAGCTGCCGTCATTGCCAGCGAAAATATTGCAGGTGGCAAGCAATTAGTGGCTTATGTTGTTCCATATCAGGAAGGAACATCCACCATCAGTGACCTGCGCCGCTTCCTGAAAGAGCTATTGCCCGATTATATGGTGCCAGGTATTTTTGTTGTGCTGGAGGCACTACCCCTAACACCCAATGGTAAAGTAGACCGAAAATTACTGCCAGCACCAGATATCAATAGTTTGATTCAAAAAGCAGATTTTGTAGCGCCTCGGACTCTTACAGAGGAATTGGTTGCGTCCGTCTGGGCAAATGTCTTGAAATTAGAACAAGTAGGTATAAATGACAATTTTTTTGAATTAGGTGGACATTCTTTACTAGCTACTCAAGTCATCTCACAATTGAGTGATACCTGTGAGATTAAATTACCTTTATCCAAGTTATTTGAAGCTCCAACTGTAGCCAGTATTTCTAACTACATTGAAGCAATTTATTGGACCAACCAAAGTTTTGAAACTAGCAACAATACAGTCAATCAACGAGAAGAAGTAGAATTTTGATGAATACAATTGAGTTTGCTAATTACCTCTGCAAGTTAGATATTAAGCTGTTTCTTGAAGGCGATCGCCTGCGCTGCAACGCTCCTGAAGGGACTCTTACTCCTGCTCTCAAGGCAGAAATTAGCGATCGCAAAGCTGAGATTATCTCGTTCCTGCAACAAGCGAATCTTCAAACCAATACCACTGCGATCGCTCCTATATCCAGAACAGAAAACAACACCTTTCCTCTTTCCTTTACTCAAGAGGGACTTTGGTTCCTCTACGAACTACAGCCTAACAGCCCCTTCTATAATATTCCTCTGAACTTGCATTTTAGCAGTCAACTCAATATTGCTGCTTTAGAATCGAGCTTGCAATTATTGATCAATCGCCATGAAATATTACGCACTAACTTTATTACCGTAGATGGAAAACCTGTTCAAGTAGTGAATGCGACTAAACATTTTTCTTTCCCAGTCGTTGATTTGCGTTCTTTGCCTGCCAGTGAACGAGATTTTGAGTCAATACGGTTCAGTTAAGGCTGAAATAGTTGTAAATTAAGTATTGTTTGCAAAAATAGAAATCAAATACGTGCATCTCAAGGAATTGTCATTGGTGTCTCACAAGATACAAAGTACTGAGATATTCAAAGCAATAGAGACAGCTATCCCAGCTGCTTCAATCGAACAGGCGATCGCTAAAACTAAAGTTGAAGAGGAACGTTATCGTTCGTTACCAGCACAACTGGTAGTTTGTTTAATAATAGCGATGAGCCTGTGGTCAAAAGATTCAATGCGGGATGTACTCAAAAATCTCATTGATGGTCTTTCAGAGGCATGGGTTAAGGTTGGAAAATATTGGCGATTTCCTTGCAAATCAGGCATCACTCAAGCCCGACAGCGATTAGGAGCAGGGGTGATGAGACAGTTATTTCATCAGTTGGTTCGACCAATGGCAAATAGTGAAACAATAGGAGCCTTTTTAAATGGACTACGAATTGTAGTGATTGATGGGACTTGCTTGGATATCCCAGATAGTGATGAAAATGCAAGGGTTTTTGGTCGTCCAGGTAGTCGTCCTGGAACACGAGCAGCATTTCCCAAAGTGAGATTAGTCATTTTGGTAGAGGCAGGGACACATATAATTTTCGATGCATTAATGTGCCCATATCGGATTGGAGAGCGAGTACGAGCATTAAAGCTGTTACGCTCAGTAACAAAGGGAATGTTGTTGATGTGGGATAGGGGCTTGCATTCCTACGCTATGGTACAAGCAACAGTCAGTAAAGGCTGTGATTATTTAGGAAGAATTCCTGCTAACGTTAAATTCTTAAACGAAAAAAATTTAGATGATGGTTCGTATTTAAGTTCGATTTATCCATCTAGTAAATTGAGGAAAAAGGGTAAACAGCCCATCTTAGTCAGAGTTATCGAGTACACAATTGAAAATCCTGATAACCCAGAAGAGCAGATTAGATATCGCTTAATTACGAGCTTATTAGACATTGAAAAGTTCCCAGCCCAGTTACTCGCTTGTGAATACCATCAGCGTTGGGAAGTCGAGAATACGATTGACGAATTCAAAGTACATCTTTTAGGACGAAAAACTGATATTCGTTCTCAAAAAGCACGAGAGGTAGTTCAAGAAGTTTACGGTTTGTTATTGGGGCATTGGGCTGTAAGAACGTTAATTTTTCAAGCTGCAACCAGCGCAGACGTTGCACCCTTATGTCTAAGTTTCACAGGAACGTTAGGAGTTATTCGTCGTGCCATCCCTAAATTCCAGCGTTTGCAACCACACGAACTTTCCTTTTTTTGAGTTGGTTAACTCTGGAAATTCTTGATCAAGTTTTACCTGAAAAAGTTCATAGAACTAATCCAAGGGTCGTGAAAAAGCCTGTATCAAAATTTCGCTCGAAAAAAGTAGAACACAGAGGTACTGGGACAATAACAAAGCTTCCTGCCTTCCTTATTCTAAGCACTGCATAGCCTTAACTGAACTGTATTGCCTTATCATCACTAAACGCTACATCAGCAAATTTCTGTAGTCGCTCAGTAACATGGTAAAAATCAAATAATTGATAAGTCGCATCGGGAGATTTCAATTTCTTTAAAAGAGGGGGAATATGCTTACATTTCCATTCAGCACCGTCAGCAATTAATAAAACTTGTTTTGCTTGACTAATTCCCAAACTAATCAGATGCATTTCTAAAATTGGTAAATATTCCTGAAAGGAAATTTTACCTTTTTTCTAGTCGCAATAATCTACAGAAACCTCGTTTTTGGTACAGGTTGTATCTTCTAGTTAATATTACTACTATTATTGTATTAAATATTTAGTTAATACGTAAGAGATGATTAGCGATCGCACCTTTTTTAGCCGATCTCATAAAATCGCATTGCTCCCGTCTCCACGTTCCAGCTGCCTTATCCTCTGTTTTAGCGGTAGGTGCGATGAATGCTCAAGGATTGCCCTTCGATTTCAGTAATTGGGGCGATGCCTATCAAACCCAAGGCATTCTCGCTCCTGGTGAAAATATTTTGGGTGCAGCCCCAGGCGGCGGTACGGCTCTCAAAAGTGGCACCAGCTTTGCGACTCCCATTGTATCTGGAATTGTGGCGCTGTTGCTGAGCCTTCAGTTACAACGGGGAGAACAGCCCAATCCCCACGCTGTCCGTGATGCCATACTCAAGAGTGCCTTGCCTTGCAACCCAGTGAGGCGGACAACGTTAGTCAGAAAGAAATAAGTGAGATAGCAACACACCCAAGGAGTGAGGCAATTCACCTTAATCTTCCAGCAGCTGCTGTTTATCCATCAGCCATTGGTGTACAGAAGTTGGACGCTACAACATCACAATCAACTGCAACAACGATTGAGCATTCAGGAAATACAATGTCTACCACCCCTAGCCACATAGCTACTTCATCTGTCACACCTAGCAATGTCATTCCTTCGGGAAACTGTGGGTGTAATAGTGGCGCAATAGCGTCGTCTGTCATGCCCAGCAACACACAAAAATCTCTGGTTTACGCCTTAGGAGAGCTGGGTTATGACTTTGGAACCGAGGCATGTCGAGATAGCTTCAAGCAACTGATGCCTATGTTTACGCCAGAAGGACTTCCTGCTAGAACTCTTCCTGTTCCAGCTAATCCATACGATTCTAGACAGATGGTCAACTACCCGGCAGATAAACTGTCAGAAGCTAAATCGATGATTTGGACTTTAAACCTAGAACTTACACCCATCTATGCAATTCAACCAGTAGGCGAATTTGCTCGTGATGTCTATGAGCAACTGCGGGAGTTTTTAGCTGGGGAAATTTTAAGTGAGGATGATGAGGGTTATATTGAAAGGGTTTCAATACCAGGATATTTGACGGGTAAAACTATAAAGCTCTTTTCTGGTCAGGTAGTTCCTGTTATTGAAATTGATACGACCAGAGGAATGTTCGGTTGGGAAATCAACCAGCTTGTAAATGCAGCAGTCACAGCATCAGGAGTAGCCCAGAACAACACCGAGCAGATTGCGAAAGTAAAGGAGTCTCTCAAGTTTTTTCTTGCCAGAATCTATTATGACTTCCGCAATTTAGGACAGACTTCCAATGAAAGAGCACTCAATTATGCAGCGACCAATTCCTTCCAAGCAGCTCAGATATTTGCTGAGACTCTAGGAAAAAATATGCAGCTTGCTGATATCAATGTTGAAAAGAGTGCTTTCTGTCGGATGGATTCAGATTGCTGGGATATTAAGCTGATATTTTTCGACCCAGAAAATAAAGATCGTGCAAGAATGGTTTTCCGATTCACCATTGATGTTAGCGAGGTTACGCCAGTAACCGTCGGACAAATCAGGACTTGGACAATTGCAGGGTAAAAGACTAATTCAATTGGCGATCGCTGTTCTCTACAACCTACAACAACCAAAAATAGGACATGAAAATCTAGATGAAGCTACCTAAACAAGCCGCACCTGTGAAAAGACCATTCTTCATCCAACCTCATACAACAGTAGATATTGTTCATGGGAACGAAGACGATATGAGAAGCATTCGTATAGCGCTACAGAATGGAGCCAACTTTAATGAGCCGGCACGATTTGAAACCACAGTTTACTCCTGTGGATGCCAGCTATCTGACCGTAATATCGGAATATCGGCAGCTTCAGTGGCAATGTCTATAGCTCGATATGGTATGTGATAGAACTTATATTTGAACATCTTAATCACTTGCTAGAAAATTTGATTTTTGAAAAGCTAAGGCTGTCAAAGTCTTGGTGACAGATGTGAAAATATCAATATGCCTAGTGTTAAGTGATTAAGAGATTTAAAACTACCAATAGCTTATTCAATTTCAATGTATCCAAATCTGATCTACTCTTGAAGTTTCCAAAGCAAGCCCAGTAAAAAGAAGTCTTAATCCTTGCGCTGACGGTTGTTGTTCACCACCCAGTCACCCAGAAAGCACCAAAGTTGATGAACAAGTGGTTCAGCCTAGAGAAATCTTTAAGTGAGGGAGAATATGGAGTTAAAGACAAACCTGAACGTTTCTTGAGTATTTGTATTTCCTTTTTCAACAGATAATTATCACAGGAGGTCCAGCTTTTCTCTAACTGTATTCGTTGGAGTATTATTAGCTGCGATAACTAAGCAATGAGCAAAGAAAGTGTCATAAAGTTTCTTGAAAATGTCAAAAAAGACTCGGCTTTACAAGACATCAGAAGAGGTTTAAATAAAGGAAAAACTAAAGTTGGTATTGTCAATTATTTGACAGAGGAAGCTAATCAAAGGGGCTATGAATTTACTGCCCTAGAGCTTGAAGAAGAACTTGTACCCTGGTTTTTATCTGCACAATCTGAACTTTTAGAAACCCCAGAAGAATCTATAGAAGGCTCTGGAGAAAAACCGCAATCTATACAAGAACCGATAGAACAGCCGGAAGTTACAAAGAAATCTACACAGAAGTCGGTAAAGATGGCTACAAAAAAATCCACAAGAACACCTGCGGAGGAATCAACAGAGACACCTATGGAGGAATCCACAGAGACATCTACGGAGGAATCCACAGAGACATCTACGGACGCATCCATAAAGATAGCTGCCGAAATATCTACAACACCATCTTCAACATCTCAAATGCTGTCTTCGATGGCTCTCTCTCAACCTATCCAATCTGTCCCTCAACCTAGGAAAATCACAGCCTTAGAGAAAGTGAAGAAAGTTAAGCTGTCTGATTTAAACGGTCGGATTTGGGCTTAATTACTTAACTAGAACACAGCACTTCTTTTGAAAGTGCAATAGCTAAGTGTCAGTTGTCAGTTATGAATCAAGTACTTCATCGTTAACACAGGAAAACCCCGCATGAAACTTGCGATCCAGGCTGGACATGTCCGCGTAATTAGTGGTGTGTGTTGGGCAAACCAACAAAAATCCAAAAAGGAGAAAAATCATGAAATCATCTAAACTTCCGATTCAAGCTGCGCCTGTTGAGCGGACTATCAGTGGTGGTCGCATTTCCAGTCAAAACGGTGTTGAAGCTTCTGGCTGGTTGGATATTCTTAAAACAGTAGGACAGGCAGCACTTCCTGTTGTAGGTCAATTGCTAGGGTAGTTTTACCTAGCGAACTTGGCTAAATTTGAAGCAGTGTACCTAAACTTCTCTTGATCAGCAATAAATTCTCTATCAATGATAAAGATTAATTTGTTGCTGGTGGAGTTGAAAACCTAGATGTCGATTGCCAAATTAATTGGACTTTGGACAACAAAGAGTTGTTCACGAACGCATCGAAATAGTGAATCTGGAAGCCTAAGGATAAATATAGCCATCTTTAATCACTGTTTCATCACTCTCACCAGATTAAAATCTAAAACCTTTTCCTGGTGAGGGTTTTGTCTATTCACCTGAGTTTGAAGTAAAAAGCAATATGCGATCGCTAAATCCCCAACTAAATCTGAATTTCGGAATTTAGTCGGGGATTATTCTCTTTGTGTGATGAATTAATTAAAGCGTCTGAGAAATGCGATCGCATTCCCTGAGTACCGTTAGGCATTGCACTAAGCTGTTCCACATTTAAATCGCATAAAATAAACTCAAGTTTGTGTATTATGCCAGCCAAAGGATTCCTCAAAGGCGAACAGAAAGAAAACTTACAAAAAGCTATAAGATAAGGTGAGAGTGCATTGGTTAGAGAAAGAGCATTAATGTTGCTGCTAATGAATGATGGCAAGACTTATGCAGAAATTAGTGAGTTTCTAGGATGCGGACTAAGGACAGTGGTGTATTGGTGCGTGCATGGTGATCCAGACAACTTAGAAAGCTTGAAAGATAAACGAGAGAAAGGAAATCATTCCAAGGCTACAGATGAGTATATTGAATTGTTAATGTCAACAATTGAGAAAGTGCCATCAGAGTTAGGGTACGAATTTGGTAGATGGACAGTGGCCAGATTAGCAACTTACCTCTTGGAGCAAACAGGAATAGGGTTAAGTGGAGAACAAATTAGGAGGATACTAAAAAAAAAGTACGTTTATCTTTGGGCAAAGTATAGTTTAGAAGATAAGAAAGACCTATCTAGAAGAGCAGCATTTAAAGAGAAGTTAGTTGAATATCTGGAAGTGTCAAAATTAGAGCCAGAAAAGCTTCAAGTCTGGTTCTGGGATGAATCAGCTTTTAGCTTAAGAGTAATCCGCCGGAAAAATTGGAGCCGAAAAGGTCAAAGAAAAAAAGTTACAGGACAACGCAGCAGTGGCAAAGTCAATATAATGGGAGCAGTGAGATTTATCGCAAGTTAAATGTGGAACAGCTTACAACACATCAAGGTATTTCAGTAGTCAGTACATAACACATAATAATAATTAATTACTTCTCAGTAAAACGCCAAACACCATCCCATTTGTCTAGAACATTATCTGATTGCAAAAGATAATTGACTCGGCTCAGATATAAATCAGCAGTTTTGTCAGCAGAATTGACACTTAAAACTTTTTCTAGATAAACTTTTGCTTGTTCAAAATTCCCTTGACGATAATAATCTAAAGCTTGCTCAAAATCAGGCTGAGACTTGAGCTTTAAAATTTTGATATCATCAATTTCGGCATCGAGAATTTCATAAACAGAAATAGGTTCATTTCGCCCCTTAACAACGGCTCGATCTAAAAAGCGAATTTGATACTTTGCCGAATTACTTAAATGTTCTAATGTCTGCTCAGAAATGAGTAGAGATACACCATAAAACTTAGTTAAGCCTTCTAACCTAGCTGTTAAATTAACATTATCAGAAAAAGCATCACCCTGCATCCGATTCTCTTCACCTACCATCCCTAACATCATGTGACCAACATGAATACCAATACCAACTTGTAGAGGTAAGTAACCTTTTTCTAGACGTTGCTCATTATATTCATGAACCCTTTTTTGTTTAGCAACACCAGCAGCAACTGCATCATCAGCACCTTCAGGGAAAACTGCCATCATTCCATCACCTAGAAATTTGACAATAATACCGTAATGAGAGCGAATTTCTGGACTGACACGCTTAAGATAGGCATTAACAAAGTTAAAATTATCTTGGGGAGTCATGTTTTCAGAAATGGTTGTGAAAGAGCGAATATCACTAAACATCACCGCCATAACTTTGCTAACATGGTCGCCTAACTGGACATCTGTAATCTTTTCTTTTCGTAAGAATCGTAAATATTCGTGAGGTACAAATCGCCCGTAAGCTTTGAGAAGAGATTCTAATTGAGTATTAGCAGTTATTAATTCTTTCTCCCGTGCTTTCACAGTTTTCACCATATTAGTAAAAACCCGTGCTAGTTGCCCTAGTTCGTCACTACGTTTAGCAACCTCTGCTAATTTATCTGGTTGAAAGGTATCGCGTTCCACATCAGAAGCCGCAGATGTCACCCTATCCACCTCTTCAATATATGCTGCTTGACGCATAATTTCTTCTTTAAATAGGGCTTCTGCTTCCTGTCGTTTGAGAAAATTTGTATATGCTTGGGAATGATAGCGAATACGGGCAATTAGCTCCATTTGATTAGGCAGCTTTACCAGATAGTCATTTGCCCCTAATTCAAATGCTTTGGCTTTAATAACAGGTTCTTCTTTACTGGATAAGACAATTAGCGGAATATAGCAGGTAGGCGAATCTTGAGAGCGGAGATATCTTACTAACAACAATCCTTCCATTTGTGGCATTACAAGGTCTTGCAAAATCACGGTTGGATTGCAATTTTTAGCTACCTTAAGAGCGAGTGTAGGGTCACCACAATAGTGAAATATAATGTCTGGTTCGGCAGCTAGCATTCGAGAAATAGCTTCGCCGATTATTGATTGATCGTCAATTAGTAGAACGGTTATTTTTTCGTCTATTGTAGATGTCATAGAAGTTAAGGATTTCCCAGAAATAAATTATTCAATATAGCGAACCACAGAGGCGCAGAGAAGCCAGTGCGTTGTGGTGAATTTAGCGCTGTAGGCGGGTTTCCCGCCGTAGGCGACTGGTGAACCCGAAGGGGGGTTCCCCCGTTGTAGCAACTGGCGCGGCACGGAGAAAGAAGAAGAGATATTTGAATGTTTTTTAATTTGGAAGTCACTTACATATCGGAGATGGAGAGAAATTTAAATTTTTTTAAGCAAGGTTGTAGCAATATCATTTAGTGGCAGTATCTCCACAGCAGCATCTAACTCAACAGCCGCTTTAGGCATACCATACACCACACAACTGGCTTTATCTTGAGCAATTGTATGCCAACCTCGCAGTCGTAAAGCACTTAATCCCTCTGCACCATCTCGCCCCATACCAGTAAGCAAGATAGCTGTTCCTTGACGCTGACAATTTTCAGCTAGACTTTTGAAAAATACATCAACAGATGGGCGGTAAGGATAGTCAACGGGGTCTTTAGTGTAACCAAGAGTTAAGTTTGGCTTTAAATATAGATGATCGTTAGTCCCTGCTACCATTACAGTTCCCAAACGAAAGCGATCGCCCTTTTGAGCCAATCTCACCGACAATGAGGTTTGCTGGTCTAACCATTCCACAAAACCAGTTGAAAACTGGGCATCAACGTGTTGGATAATGGCGATCGCACTAGGAAAATTAGCAGGTAGCTTTGATAAAATAGTTGCTAAAGCTTTTGGCCCTCCCGTCGATGACCCAATAACTACTAAAGGAACTGTCAAAGATAAATCACTTTGTCGTTCATGATTCCGAGATGCAATAGGTAACTTTGTCTTTGTACTGACGGAAGATTTTTTTAACGTTTTACCAATCCGAGCGATTTTGGTTAACAACTGACTTTCGCTCTGGGCTTTATCTAAGCCAGCTACAACAGGTGTATTCACCGCATCCACTGCACCGTAACCCATCGCTTCATACACCTTGGTAACATTCTGCTCGGCATTGGCTGTGACTATAACAATAGGACAGGGAGAATTTTGCATAATCTGCTTAGTTGCTTCTACGCCATCCATCACAGGCATCAACAAATCCATTAAGATTAAATCAGGCGTATCCTGCAAGCATTTAGTAACCGCTTCTGCACCATTACGGGCAACCCAAACCACTTGATATTCAGGATGTGTCTGCAATACGCGGCGTAGTGCAGTGACTGCAATTGTTAAGTCGTTAACGATCGCGATTCTCATATTAACGACCAATTAAATCCACTACAGCATCAATCAACGTTGAATCATGAAAACTACTTTTTGTCAAGTAGTAATCAGCGCCAGCTTCCAAACCCTGAATGCGGTCTTCAGTGCGATCGCGGTAGGAGACAATAATCACAGGTAGCGAGTGCAAGCGGGGATGGTTTTTGATTTGCCGCACCAGTTCAATACCATTCATTCTGGGCATATCAATATCGCTAATCACTAAATCGTAGTGGTTGGTACGTACAGCATTCCACCCCTCCACGCCATTCACAGCAATATCGACGTTGTAACCACGATTTTCTAACAGCTTGCGTTCCATTTCTCGCACCGTAATTGAATCATCTACCACTAAAATTTTCTGACGCTTATCTAAAGTTACTGCTACATTCTCTACCCCAACTTTATTTAGTTGTCCGATATTGAGAATGGCATCTATTGTCCTTACCATGTCTGAAACATCTACAATCAAAACAGGTGAGCCATCTCCTAATAAAGATGTTGCACTAATATCTCGCACTTTACCTAAACGCGGGTCGAGCGGTCTAACAACTAAATCGCGTTCGCCTAGAAACTTATCTACCACCAATCCGTAGATACTAGCTTGGTCACTAATTATTACTACTGAAAGTAAGCCAGATAATTCCTTAGATGCCGATAATTCTAATACCTGATGGGCAGCAATTAATCCAATATTTTGTTGATTCATTGTAAAATATTGGCGATTTTCTACCTCAGCAATTTCCGAATGCTCTAATGTAATAATTTGCTCAATCCTGGCTAAAGGAACAGCATAGGGTTTGCCAGAAATTTCTACCAACAGTGTTCGCACAACCGAAAGTGTTAGCGGCAGTTGGAAATGAAAACTTGTTCCCTTTCCAGCAACTGAAGCTGCACGTACAGTTCCTCCCACCTCCTGCGCCATGCTTTTGGCAATATCCAATCCTACACCCCGTCCAGAAATTTCTGTTACTTGTTTGGCAGTGGAAAATCCAGGTAAAAATAGAAACTCCATCAATTCTGCATCTGTAAATTGAGCCACCATTTCTGAAGTTGCGAGGTTTTTGTTAATGATTTTCTGACGTAAGTTTTCTGGATTAATACCTCGTCCATCATCAGATATAGTAATTGCTAACATCCCCCCCCGATGGAATGCCTCTAAGCGGATTGTGCCTTCAGACGGTTTTCCTACCGCTGTTCGTTCTTGGGGTAACTCAATTCCGTGGTCAGTAGCATTTCGCAAAATGTGCGTCAAAGGTGCTTCTAACTTCTTGAGAATGTCCCTATCTACAGATGTTGCTTTGCCGACAATTTCTAACTTGACTTCCTTGTTTAACTTGCGTGCTAAATCACGAATCATCCGAGGAAAACCTTGGATACCATCTGCAAACGGACGCATATTAGAAGTAATTACTTCTCGGTAAAGGCGATCAGATAAATTTGCAGTTCGTTGAGCATATAACTCTAATTCATTGAGGCGATCGCTCAACAAGTTAACGCACTCCTGTTCTTTGTGTCTTGCCTCCTCTAAATACTGTTTTCCATCTTGTTCATAATTTCCCTGGTCTAAAGTATCCTGTAATTTTTCTAAAGTTCTCGACAACTCTACCAAACGCCATTTTAAGGACATCATCGAGTCTGCATGGGGTTGCAACCAGTTAGCTTCGATTAAGGATTCCCCGGCTAAACCCATAATCCGGTTTAAGTTTTCTGCATTAACCCGCACTACCCGATCTTGTGCTGGCGTTTGTTCAGATGCAGATGTTGTTAGACTCTTGTCCTGGGAAGAAAAAGATACTGATGTTGCTTGATGATTAGGTAATTCTGGTAAGGGAGTTTGATTTAAGGATGCCGTAACTGACTCTGGAATTAAATCAGGAGTGACTTGGCTCAAACTTGGAGATGCAGATATTACTGTGTTTGCCTGTTTGTTACTCACCTCGGCGATTGGTAAAGGTGCGACTTGGGGATTTAAAATTGCAGTGACTGCTGATTGCGTCAAGGTAAAAGCTGCATTCTGGTTTGCCAACCAATTAGGCAGCTCTGCATTACTTACTTGGCTGATACCTTGCAATAAATCTACTCCTCCCAAGAGGATATCAACATGTTCAGAATTCAGCGTAATTTTTTTATTTTGGGCTGCAACAAAACAGTCCTCCATAACGTGAGCTAAGTTGACTACGGCATCAAGAGCAACAATTCTAGCAGATCCTTTGATTGAGTGAGCCGCCCGCATTAAAGTTTCTAATGCCTGGGCAGATTTAGGATTGTTTTCCAATGCTAGCAATCCCTCATTCATCAGATTAACCTGCGTCTCCAATTCCAAGCGAAACAAATCCATCATGGAACCATCATCGCTAACTATGGTAGTTAATTTCTCAGATGCAGCTACAGTGATAGGAGCGATTTCTTGAGCAGGGGTGTTAGAGATAACTAATGTACTCTGTGCTTCTGACCAGGGATTAAGTGTAACGTTGATTTCCGGTTCCAGTTCTTGAACAGAACTAATAGATGATTGACTAACTACCTCGGTTGTAATTACTGTTGACTCCGAAGATGAAGAAGATAGATTAGTTGCTATTTCCTGTTGTTGTAAAGAAACATTTGTTGTTCCCGATACCAAAAAAATTGAGATAGCTTTTTGAGTTGTTGAGAGTTCCCAAGAATGTTCTGACATCCAACGTTCAAACTCTACTTCTGCTGCTTTGCCAATACTCAAGAGCAAATGGCTGGCATGAAGTAAGAGTTCAATTTGTTCTTCACCGAGAGTAACAGTACTGTTTTGAGCAGCAATAAAGCACTCCTTCATAATTTGTGCTAAATTAGCAGCCGCTTCTCTTTCGACTAACTTGGCACTTCCCCAGATAGAGTGTACTGATTGAGTAGCCTGTTCCAGATCGGTTAAAGAAGATGGTTGCGTTCTGAGTCTAGTTAGAGATTCTTTCAGGATGGATACCTGAGTCTCAATTTCCTGGCAAAATAAATCTAATAGATTGTAATTATTCATCTCATTTGCACCCACTACAAGATTTTACTATTGAGGGTGTAAAACAATAATTCTGAGTCAAGACAATTGACTTTCTTGCCCTGCCAATTAATAATGCCTTGGGTGTAGGATTGAGCAGCTTTGGCTATGACAACAGGTGCATCTCGTAACTCGTTGAGGTGAAAACGGTAAATACCGTAAACTTCATCAACTGGGAATACCCATTTTTCATTTTGATGTCCTGCTACCATCATTCTTTGTGAGTTTATAGGCAAGGCATTTGCAGAATTTTCTTCTACCGATTCTAAGTTCAATAAATTGCTCAGAGACGCACAAAGTAAAGTTTCTCCCCGAATATTCACTAGCCCCAAAAATAACTCGTTGCTTCGGTGGGGTAAAGGTTGAATCACACAAGGGTGAGTAACTTCTTGTAAAATTTTGGCACTTAAAGCTAATTGCTCATTCCCCAAACGAAAAATCATCACAGAAATAGCTGATGCTGTCTTAATGATGGTTTCATTGTTTTGGGTTTCTTCATCAACGGGTGTTTCTGCCAGTACACTAATCCACTCATCTACATAATTAAGTGGTGGCTTCCGTTCTAACAAACTATCCCCAACCGCAGCAAAAACCTGACATTCATGGCAATGAATGACATTTTTTAGCTCAGTACAGGAGCGATCGCCCATTACCCCAATTTTATTCCAGCAATCATTTAAGACAGGACGATCGATTATTTGGCTCTCCCCAGTAAATGAATTATCTAATTCGTTACTCATTAGTAATTTGCCCTGATTAATTCCTAGAGGAAATTGAGTGACGCAATCCTCTAGCAGCATCATCTAATTGCTCTAAGGCGTTATTGGTTTCACGCAAAGCATCTACTGTTTGCTCAGAAGCTTGGCTTAATTGCCCCATTGCCTCACTAATCTGTTGTGCACCTTCGGATTGTTCTTCTATACTCTGGCTCACTTGCTCAAACCTGGGAGGTAGACTCTGTACTTTGTTAATCACTTCAGCAACTTGGTAACTAATCTTGCTGACTCGCTCAACACTATCGCTCACCGATTTGTTGAATTTATCCATTTCCATCACGCCCACTGTGACTGCTGATTGCATATCTTTAACAATTTGCTCAATTTCCAGTGTGGCGACAGCTGTCTGATTAGCCAACCGCCGAATTTCTCTAGCAACGACGGCAAATCCTGCTCCATACTCTCCAGCTTTTTCGGCTTCAATTGCTGCGTTTAATGACAGGATGCTAGTCTGATCTGCAACTTTGGTAATTGTTACCACCACATTGTTAATATTGCTGGCTTTATTATTCATTACTCCGAGCTTGGAAGAGATGGAGATGGTAGCCTCTGTAAGTTGTCGCATCACCCCTTCCATCTTTGAGAGTTCGTCTTGGCTATGGTTTGCTGAAGTTGCTGTGGCTTGAGCCATGCCAGCTACCTGATCCATCGTTTTTACCAGTTCTTTAGAGGTGGCGGCAATTTCTAGAGCAGTTGCTGTGACTTCATTGGTAGAGGCTACTTGTTCTGCAACCGTAGCCTCTAATTCCTTACCGGATGCGGCAATTTGAGTAGTAGAGGTAGTAATTTGGACGACAGACTTTTGAATCTGGCGAATTAAAGCTTGGCTGATAAACCGTCCTAAGATAATTGCGATCGCAGGCCCTAGTAGCATTGCAACAATAGACCAGAATTTAGACTGATTACTATCTTGTTGCCCATCTTTTTCAGCTTGGGCAGCAGTATTCTCGTTGATTTTTAAAGTATCTAAAATTGCTCCAGTTGCCGCTTCAAATGTAAGGCGGTTTAGTTTAGCGCGAGTGCGGAGTTGATCGAAAGCATCTGCCGCTTTTTTTACAGTTATCATTTCTGGAGAAGCTACCTGGTTCTGGCTTAGAAGTTGTACTTCTCTAGCGTAGGGATGAAAAATTCCTAAACTCTCAAACTGCTGATTGAGCTTGAGAAGTTCTTCATGATCGTTTTTCCATTTATTCCAATTTTCTTGGAGTTTTTTATAGGTTCTATCTTCCTCGGCACTTCGGGGAGTGGTTTCGTATTGCTTAAATCCTTCATCAATTTGATCCCAAGCATTTTTAATTCGAGTTAATTCCGCTTGCCGTTCCTGTAGAGTCAATCCCGCGATTAATAAAGCCCGTTCTGAGGATTCAATTTGGGTTTGTCCTTCATTGACTTTCCACAATCCTACTAGGCTTGGCAAACTATTATTGCTTAACGTATCAATATTGGTACTTAAACGAAATGCTCCAATCAAACCAACCAGTGCCACAATTAGAACCAATGCCCCCATAAACATAAAGGCAGTCATAATCCGACCTTGTAAGGATTGATCTTTAAACACGTTGCTCACCATCATTGTTTACCTGTCTTGTAATGTTAATAGTTAAAACTTTTGCTGTAGTTTTTGAATTCGCTCTCTCAAAATGGATGCACCAACTAAATCGCCACGATGTTCTTTTAAAAGAGCAAGGTGAATCAGTGCTTCGTAATCATTGGGATTTAAATAAAGCGTTTTTCGGAAAAATGCTTCAGCCTGAATATAGTTCGCTTTTGCCTGATAGAGTGTCCCCAGTAAAGTGTAAGCTTGAGCATTGGTAGAAGAGATTTGCTCTAAATAATCATTGCAATGCTTAATTGCAGCTTCTATGTGTCCTCCATCGGCTAATTGTTTAGCTAGTTCCAGACTTAAACTATTTTCTGGAATAGATAACTGAGTTTCTTTCCAAGATGGTTCCGAAACAGAATCACTGGGAATAGTTGGCAAAGACAAGGTATTTTTGATCGGCTTTTCTGGTAATGTAGGAGTAGAGGACAGGGAGTAAGAAATAGAATAAGTTTCAGAGCTTACCTTTTTAGTTTGGCTATTCTGTTTTTTTGCTCCTCCGATATTTTCAACTTGGCGGTTTTCAATTGGTGGATGATGCAAACTCTTACTTATCGTTCCTTCTGCCTTTTTCCTATAAGCGGTGAAAGGTTGGCGAATCGAGGTAAAGAGATTACTAGGAACTTTTGCAGTTTCAGCAGCTCCAACAAAGAGTAATCCATTGGGCAATAATAGGCGATTCAGAGTCTTTAAGACCTCAGTACAGGCAGAATCTTCTAGATATATCAACAAGTTTCGGCAAAATATTACATCATACTTTAGTTGCACATTCAAAAAAGTATTGATCAGATTTCCCTCTTTGAAATTCACTGCATTTCGCACCGATGGGGAAATTTCATATTTTTCTGCTGTTTGTTGAAAATAGCGCTTTCGGTCAACTAAAACTTCACCCCGAAATGAATTTTTACCATAAATTCCTTGCTGTGCTTTGGCGATCGCCTGTTTGCTGATATCAATGGCATCAATACGAAACTGTGAGGTGGATAAACCTGCTTCCATAAGAGCGATCGCTATTGAATAGGGTTCTTCACCAGTGGAGCAAGGTACACTTAACAGACGCAGTGTGCCATGACTAGATTTAGTTAACCACTGTGTTTTTACAAAGTTGATCAGGAAATCAAATGATTTGCGATCGCGGAAAAAATATGTTTCGGGAACAACTATTTGTTCAACTAGTTCTGTAAATTCTTCTGGGGAAGTTTGTAAAAGTTTAAGATAAGTTTTTAAGTCGCTTATACTACAAGCAGAGCAGCGATTCTCTACGGCTTTAGCAATTTTTCTCGAACCAATAATATTACAATCAACGCCAATTTTTTTACTTAGGATTTTTTCAATATCTGTCAAGGACATCTGTACGCTATACTCCAGCTTCTAATAAGTTTATCTGTTTTAAAATACTAAGTAAGCGCTCTAAATCAATATGTTGAATCATTCCTGATTCATCCATAATCATTTTTCCCAAATATGGTGCTTCACTTGTTTGTATACCAGATGCTAAAAATTCGTTTGTTGATTTTTTTACTGTTTTAATTACTCGTTCTGCCATCAAGCCGACATACTTAAATTTGTCAGATTCTTGAGTAGGATAACTAACAATAAACACGCGGGTACTCAAGTAGGCTTGACTTGATGTTCCTCGAATCAATTGACAAAGGTCAATAACTGGAACAATTGCACCACGATAATTAAACAATCCAGCTACATAATTTGGTACATGATGAACTTCTCTATATGTTACTCTCGGAATCACTTCTACTACATAAGAACTTTCTATTGCATACACATTACTGCCAATATAAAAAAGTAACATTAACATAAGAGATAACTAATAACTGGTAATTAGGTCTTAGCATATAATTTCGGAAGTTAGTTCATAGTGGAAAAATCTGCCTTTCTCTGCGTTTAAAACCGCTACAAGTTGAATGATAACTTTTAATAATTACCCATCACCAATTCCAACTGAAAAAAATCAATCAACTCTTCCAAAGATGTATCTTCATCTGTGGGTGTAATTAATTCAACTTCTTGAATTGTCTGGAAAGTTAAATGTTTAAAAGTTTCACAAGTCAAAATTGCGATTGCTTCTTTTGGAAGATTGGCAATTTCCTGGGGATAACGGATGAGTCGAGATTTAGCAAAGTTAACTTGAAAGCGAGCGCGTTTTAAAAGGCGTTGTCGGATGTTCTCATAAAGTTCTGGATTATCTACAGCTAAAGTTGCAGATGTTTGATTTAAAATAACAGGTATAACATCTGGATTTTCTTCTAAAAAAAGCAAGCTGCCTTCCTGATTGTAGGCAGCTATACCATCTATCCCTAATGAGCCAATATCTGCAAGGGCAATGATACAAGCTACTATTGATAAATCTCTGGTTTGCTCGTAAAGGACAGGTTGATAAATACCTTGGTCGGATGGATCGTAGATGCAAATGGTAGCTTCGATAGCATCTTGAATAATCGATATATCTGCATCTGTAAACAGCACAGAATCATCAATATAATGCTCTTTTAACTGCTGATTTACTCCTTTTATATAGTTTAATAGTTTTTCAAAAGTCAGATTTTCACTTACTCCAGGTTCA
This sequence comes from Nostoc sp. ChiQUE02, assembly GCF_034531305.2. NCBI lineage: Bacteria > Bacillati > Cyanobacteriota > Cyanophyceae > Nostocales > Nostocaceae > Nostoc > Nostoc sp. ChiQUE02. The sequence continues at coordinate 60,797 of NZ_JAVRBN020000032.1, read as the reverse complement.
CGCCGTCTGGAAGTATGAGGCTGGGTTTGGGGAACAAAAATCTGAATCATGTCATGAGCAACAGCACACAATTCTAGCAGTAGATTTGTGCGTGTTATGTATTCTGCTGTTAGCTCGTTACCTAGTGACGCTTGCCAATAAGGACAAATTACCTGAAAAATGGCATTTGCTCGGCGTTGTACATGATTTATATGTTCGCGGGTATGGTAGTAAAGCTGATTTTCAACAACTTCGCGGTCAAACTCTCCAAGTGCAAAGTTTTTTACTCTAGCAACCACTTCTGCAAAGGTACTGGGAAGCCAAGCTGAGTTCTCTTCTGAATCTTCTTGGAAGTGCCTATTATTTTGGTTTAGTCGCTCATCTATAGACAATACTAACTCTCCTAATCCGTGTTTTTGAGAACTTTAATGCTCGACAAAAGCTACTTTTTGCCAGAAAAACGTCATTTCGCTGTTGTCTTTGCTATTGTTCCCATCGGTAGGGGAATATCACATAATTTTATGAAAATTTTGTTAAGTTGTTTAATATACAGAGCAGCTAAGTACATATTTTCACAAGTCTGTAGCGAATCCTTTGAAAAACTCTGTGTACTTCTGCGCTTTCCAGCCTGCGGCAAGCCGCAAAAGCGTCTACAGCGTCCCTCTGCGTTTAAAAACTCTAGGAATTAATGCTTTACTGTACTAAGTCGAAAGCTGAGATATATAGCCAAATTCATACTCGTTATGAATAATCAGTCACATTACTAACCAGTTTTCTATTTTTAGGTTTTGAAAATCCTGATAATCTATAATGTTATTCGTTACCAAAATCAGATTGTTAACCTGAGCGATCGCTGCAATTTGCCCATCTGCATAAGCTGGACTTCTACCTATTGCCGTCAATCTTGCTCGTTCCATAGCAAACCACTCAGCAGCTGCTACATCATAAGGAAAGAGGGGAATTTTTTGTTTAACTTCTCTATGCAAATATGTTTCTATAATCTCGCGCTTATTTGATTCTACGGGTAAACGATAACATCCAAACAGCAATTCGTGGAATACAACAGTTGCTGTGGCAATTGCACCTTCTTGTTGCTGTAGCATCCTGACAACAGATGAATTGGGGCGGGGACGTAACGGTTCTGAGAGAATATTTGTATCTAGAAGGAAACGTATTTTGGTCAAAATATGACCTCCTGTCCGGGTGATTTATCCCTGACCTCTGCAAAAATTTCATCAGGGTTAATCTCTGCTGCCTCGATATTATATTCCTCTCGAAATCGTTCTACGGATTCCCAAAAGCTTAATGTTTTATTTTTTAGCCTTTCGTATTCTGCTGTTGAAATGATGACAGCAATCTGTTTACCTTGCTGAGTAATTTCGATTGGTTGACCTTGTTCAACTTCCTGAATAATTTTGTTGATATTGACAGGAAATTGTTCAATTGAATATTGCTGAGACATTAGTATTCACCTATTTCTTTAATTCTCTTTTCGACTGAAACTTACAACGTATTGCAGATTTATGGGGGTACAGTAACAGCAGTTAGTAAACCAGTTTCGTGAATGTTTAGGATTGACTAAATCGAGTGCGGTGGCATACAGAGTCAAGACATATCAACATTGCACGTTCATTCAAACAAACCTCGCCTAATTCAAAGGTTGCAAAATTTTTCTCCCACCAGTCTACTGTAGCGTATATGCTGTGATCGATCCAGAATCCTTTGTAAGCAAGCTTTTTGATGCCTAACGGGACAGGTGTTTTATAGGTTTTGAGCAGAATCATCCTCTGCGACTAAAGGTGATTTTACGGTTATTCTCTTGTTGCCAAAGCTAAGTATTTATGCTGAGGCAACAATACAGGGATTAGACAAAAATTTATACTAACTAATTTAATTATTAAATGCTTGACCAAGCGATCGCCTTTAAAGTTCTGCAACCCCAAGATTTTGCATTTATTCAACAAACTGCAACTATGAAAGTTGTGGCTGCTGATACTGTTCTCATTCAAGAAGGCAAAGCAGGGGAATTCCTGTACATTGTCTGCGATGGCACGCTGCAAGTATCGATTTCACAGGGAAATAGCAATCAAGATGTCGAAATCGCTCGCCTCTCTCAAGGAGAAATCGTTGGCGAGATGTCCTTTATTGATGACCGCCCCCCTTCTGCCACCGTGAAGGCGGTCAATTCCTGCCAGCTATTGGCACTTCCTAAACAGAAACTACAGTTAAAAGTCGAACGAGATCCAGATTTTGCAGCACGGTTCTATCATGAACTTGCCATGAAATTATCCAATCGACTGCGAAATATGTCTAGTTTGCTGGCACAGAGCAAGATATTGCCAGGACAGTCCTTAAGAAAAGTTTTATATCTGTTTGCAGTTCTCAACGATAACGATATTGATTGGCTGACCACCTACGGCAGGAAGGAAAAAGTACCAAAAGGCACAGTACTAATTCAGCAAGGAGAAACCGTAGAAGCTGTCTATTTCTTACTTAAAGGTGCTTTCGCCGTTGTAATTACTCTGACGGTGGACGGTCAACTGACAGAACGGGAAATTGCCCGCCGTGCCAGTGGCGAGATCGTAGGTGAAATGTCCTTTGTGGAAGTAGGAGTCGCATCAGCAACGATTCGCTGTGCTGAAAACTCCTTTGTACTAGCCATTCCCCAAGATTTACTACGGGAAAAGTTACAGCGCGATCGCGGTTTTGCTATGCGCTTCTATCGGTCACTGACCATCGTCTTAGTTGATCGGCTGCGAGACGATTTAGTTAGACGAGGGTTTGGAACCCAAGCCTATAACCAAGAACAATTTTTAGATAATGTGGAATATGAAGATGAAATTCCCCTTGATGTGTTAGAACTTACACTTCTAGCAGGCACTCGGTTTAAGTGGATGATGAATCGTTTGCGAGGGAATTAACGGAAATGACAGAATCACCTTTAGATAACACCCCACCCAATCCCTCCTTTGATGAAGTTTCATCTCCAGAACGTCTAGACCAGTTGATGCACGTCGTCAAACCCAAAGATTGGATACCAGCAGCAACGGTGGGAGGATTGACAGTGCTGGCCTTAGTATGGAGCGCAGTTGCTAGAATCCCCATAACTGTGATTGGGAAAGGTGTGTTGATTTCCCCCCAACAGACAGTAGAACTGCAATCACCCATTGCTGGACAGCTAGAAACCTTGGCAGTCAAAGATGGGCAGTGCGTGAAAAAGGGAGAAATGCTGGCTGCTATTGAGCCGATTGAATTGGCTGAACAACTCAAACAACAACGAGCCAAACGCCAGCAACTGGTGGTGCAAGCCGCCAATACCGATTCCTTGCAGCAGCAACGGACTCAACTGGAAGCAGAAGCGATCAAAGCAAGTCGTGTTAGTTTGTTGCAGCGACTAGAAGATAGTAAAACCCTTTCTCCCACCCTGCGAGACCAAACTTTGCTGACAATTCAACAGCAGCGACGTAGCTTAGAGCAACGGTTCAAAGATTCACAGGCAATGATCCCGACACTCAAAGACCGTTGGCAGCGTCGGCAACAATTAGCTGCTGAAGGAGCGTTAGAGCAAGAATCATTAATTACAGCAGAACGTGAATATCGGCAAGAATTACAAAATATTGAGGAGTTGCGAGCTTCTTTACGGCAATTAGAAGTGAATGGGACTGAAGTCAAACAACGCTATTTGCAATCTCTGAATACAATTAACGACACGAAAACGCAATTGGAAGAGTTAGAAACTCGCAGCAAACGCCAAGAGATAGAAAATCTACAAGCCTCTAATGTCCGCAAAAATGACATTGCCGAAGTAGATCGTGCCATTGGTCAACTACAAAAACAAATTAGTGAGCGCAGTTTAATACGTAGTCCCCAAAATGGTTGCATTTTGGAAATGAGTGTCGTCCAGGGGCAAGTTGTCAATTCAGGAACTCGGTTGGGAACATTGCGAATTCAAGGGGAGGGCACACCAGAACTAGTTGGGATTACTTACTTTGATGTGAAAGATGGTAAGCAAATCAAACCAGGGATGAAAGTACAAATTACACCTGATACCGTCAAGCGGGAACGGTTTGGCGGTATTGTCGGCACTGTAAAAACAGTCTCTCCTTATCCTGTTAGCTCTACACGGGCAGCATCAACGATTGGCAACCCAGAACTGGCTGACCAACTGACAGACAAAACCGCCAAAGTCGAGGTGATGGCTGAACTCATACCAGAACTTGAGAATGTCAGTGGTTTCAAATGGTCTTCCTCAAAAGGGCCTAATACGCAGATTACACCGGGTACTCCTGTAAATACACGCGTGACAGTGGAGGAACGGACACCGATTTCCTTCTTGTTACCCTTTTTGCGGGAGTGGAGTGGAGTTCCGTAAAGAGGTAGGGGAGAAAAATTCATGATTTTCCCCTGTTCCCTGGGGAACTCTAAAAAATAAATTATCCAATTTCTGGACTACATTATGACTTTCGCTCCCCCCTGCTCCCAGCCCCCTGCTCCCCATTCCCTGTTCCCTGTTATCAAATAAAAATTCATGTTCAAACTGGGGTTAAAACAACAAACTAAACAACGAGTCAGAACGCCGACACTTTTGCAAATGGAAGAGGTCGAATGCGGTGCAGCGGCGTTGGGGATTATTTTGGGATACTATGGACGCTTTGTACCACTGGCAGAACTGCGGCAAGAATGTGGGGTATCTCGTGATGGCAGTCAACCTGCCAATATTGTCAAAGCTGCGAGAAACTATGGATTAAAGGCAAAAGCGTTTAAGAAAGAAACCGAGCAACTAGCTCAGATGCGGTTGCCTGCGATCGCCTTTTGGAATTTTAGCCACTTATTAGTGGTGGAAGGCATCGACAAAGACCAAGTTTATCTCAATGACCCAGCCACTGGCCCCCGAACTGTTTCCCGGCATGAGTTTGACGAGACATATATCGGAGTTGTCCTGGCAATGGAACCAGGAACAGACTTTAAAAAAGCTGGACGCAAGCCGAGTATTTTGCTTTCGCTGTTAACGAGACTCAAAACTTCTGTTGGAGCCGTTCTCTTGAGCGTTGTGCTGGGCTTTTTGTTGGTGATTCCGGGATTGGCAATACCTGTTTTTACTCAGGTATTCGTAGACCAAATTTTGGTAGAAGACCGGACGGACTGGTTACGTCCCTTGTTGTTGGGAATGCTAGTCACAACCCTCATCCAAGGATTTTTATTTTCCCAACAGCGACGCTTTTTGCGGCAGTTGCAAATTAAATTAGCTGCTAGTATGTCCAGCCGCTTTTTTTGGCATCTGCTCAAGTTACCTGTTGGTTTTTACACTCAGCGTTTTCCGGGGGAAATTGGCGGTCGGGTCAAGCTTAATGACAAAGTGGCTCAGGCAATTTCTGGCCAAATGGCAGAGACAATTATTAATGTCGCTATTACCATTATCTACGTGCTGGTGATGTTTGCCTATAACTGGTTACTAGCAGCGATCGCTCTCGTTTTGGCAATTGTGAATATTATAGTACTGCTGCGTGCCGGACGCTGGTTAGAAGAATGCTATATGCAGGTCGATAAGGACTGGGGCAAGACTGAAGGAGTTGCCATTGCCGGAATTCAAAGTATAGAAACCTTAAAAGCCTCCGCCTTAGAATCGGACTTTTTTGCACGCTGGGCTGGTTATTTTACCAAGACAGTAAATACTTATAGAGAGATGGCAGTGGTATTTGAAATGCTACAAGTACTGCCAGTGTTCCTCACGGCATTGACAACAACCCTAGTACTGGCAGTGGGCGGTTGGCAAGTGATGGCAGGGCAAATGACCATTGGGATGTTGGTAGCTTTTCAAGCGCTTCTGACCAGTTTTCAGACACCAATCAATCAATTGATGGGCTTTGGCACCACCTTACCCACCTTGGCAGGTAATATGATGCGGTTAGATGATGTGTTGGCAAATGCAACAGATTCCCAATTTGAGCAGCATCGTTTAGAAGTTGGGGGTAACAGTAAAAAACTGCAAAATTTAATTCCTACCTCTGATGCTGCCACGATTCGCTTATCAGGACACATTGAACTACGTAACATTGCCTTTGGTTATGCCAAAGTTACTAAACCGCTAATTGAAGACTTTAGCTGTGTTATTCAACCAGGGCAAAGAGTGGCACTGGTGGGGGGTAGTGGCTCCGGGAAATCAACGGTTGCCAAGTTAGTAGCTGGACTCTATGAACCTTGGTCGGGAGAGATTTTGTTTGATGGTAAATCAAGACTTGAGACTCCTCGCTCCGTTTTGGTTAACTCGATTGCTACCGTTGAGCAAGAGGTTTTCTTATTTTCTGGTAGCGTGCGGGATAACTTGACTCTGTGGGATACGACGGTTGCTGATTCGCAAATTCGCCGCGCCTGCATTGATGCCAGAATTCAAGATGTGATTATGGCTATACCAAGTGGCTATAACGGTGAACTGCTGGAAGGTGGTGTCAACTTGAGTGGCGGACAGCGCCAACGGTTGGAAATTGCGCGATCGCTTCTACACAATCCCTCAATTTTGATTTTAGATGAAGCAACAAGTGCTTTGGATGGGGAGACAGAACAGTTAATTTACAACAATCTGCGGCAGCGCGGTTGTACTTGCTTAATTGTCGCTCACCGTCTCAGTTCAATTCAGGATTGCGATGAAATTATTGTGCTGGAACGGGGGGTGGTAGTGCAACGAGGCACCCATGACGAATTAATGCAGATGGGTGGATTCTACGCCGAACTGGTTCATGATGAGGAGGCAGATGATGATCATAAATAACGGAATTGCCCCAAGCCTCACCAAACTGCTGTCCGAAGGTGAAGTATTACTGCTAGATGACCCGCAACAGGTTTGGGCAATACAATCAGGGTCAATAGCAATTTTTGCTAGTCATCTTCAAAATGGCAGTTTGCAAGGCTCTCGACAATACTTGTTTACCGCAGAGATGGGTGAGGTACTGTTTGGATTTCTAACGGATGTCTCTAGTTCAGGACACCTTGAACCCAATCCTTTCTATATTTTTGCAGTTCCAACTACAGATACCGCGCTGCTATGTTTTCAGCGTTCCCAATTTAATGGGGATATTTCCCCTATGACAAATTTCGGGTCTACTCACAGTCTCTTAACTACTTGGTTTGATCGGTTAAGTTCTGCTTTGAACAGTACAGGAATTCCTCTACCAGTACCAGAAATATCCGAGCAAACCCCAAGCCTTACTCAACTGACAATTTTAGATAACTTCCACGAGCAGTTTTTAGGTAGCTTGCAGGAACTAGAACAGCAGGCACAATTAGAAATGCTTGCACAGTTTCAAGCGCGGGAAAGCTTGAACCGGGAGGCAACAGCCGGAGCGATCGCTTCTTTTGTTTCTCTAGTTGAACCCAAAGAAGTCTCAACAACCTTTGTTGGCAACCCGTTGCTGGCGGCTGCTGGGGCGGTGGGACATGCAATGGGGATTCAAATTCAGCCGCCTGCTCAATCAGAAAATATCAAGCGGGTGAAGGAACCGTTAGAAGCAATCGCTCGTGCTTCTCGGATGCGAATTCGGCGGGTGGTGCTAACAGAACGCTGGTGGCGAGATGATTGTGCCCCATTGGTGGGGTATCTCCAAGCTGATAATACTCCTGTTGCTCTGTTGCTAAATGCCAAAAATCACTACGAAATTTATCACCCAATTACTCAAAAGCGCATTCGATTAGGAGAAAAGACTGCAAAGTTATTGTCTCCCACCGCCTATATGTTCTATCCGCCCTTTCCAGAGAAGAAGCTGGATTTACTGACATTGTTTCAGTATTCTCTGCGTGGTAGAGGGCAGGAATTGCGGAATATCATCTTCACGGGTATTGCTGGAACAATAGCTGGGATGGTAGTTCCCCAAGCTACGGGTATCCTCATTGATACTGCCGTTCCTGATGCAGATCGTGGTTTATTACTCCAACTCACTCTGGCTTTATTCGCTGCTAGTTTTGGCTCGGCTCTTTTTCGGCTCACTCAAGGGATCAACCTGGGACGATTTGAAATCTATTCCCTTTTGAACTTGCAAAGTGCAATGTGGGATCGGGTACTTAAGCTGAGACTGGCGTTTTTCCGTAATTATTCCTCTGGAGAAATGCTCTCTCGTGTCAATTCCATCACCCAAATTAGGGATAAGTTGGGTGCTGACAAGCTAGATGTTATTTCTAAAAGCTTTTTTTCTTTATTAAATTTAGGACTTTTATTTGTTTATAGTCCACCTTTAGCAGCCGTTGGGTTGGCAGTTGCAATTTTAACGTCTTTAGTCACAAGTATTGCTGGACACTTTAAACGCCAGCAAACTAGCCAATTGGAAGAATTAGAAGGCATCATCGGCGGACTTACAATTCAACTGATTAGTGGTATCTCCAAACTGCGGACAACAGCAGCCGAAGAACGAGCATTTGCATTTTGGGCGAAGCACTACCAGCAACAGCTGAAACTCATGCAGACCAATCAGTGGATTGAAGATAGCATTGCCACTTTTAATATTTTGCAATCCAACCTTACACCCATCCTCATTTTCTGGATGACGGCTAGTTTGTTGAGTCAGGGTAAAACTAGTGGCTTATCAACCGGTACGTTTCTGGCTTTTAATACTGCATTTGCTAGTTTTAACGTGGGTGTGACAACTCTTAGTAATACGCTGATTGACCTGTTGGAAATTGGCGTTTTGTGGAATTATGCCAAACCAATTGTAGACGAATTACCAGAGGTGGATTTAAATAAGGCAGATCCGGGGCGACTTTCTGGTTACGTCAAGTTAGATCGTATCACTTTCCGCTATCGGCAAGATGGGCCATTAAATTTGGATGACGTGACGATTGAGGCGAAACCAGGGGAGTTTATTGCTTTGGTGGGACCTTCTGGTAGTGGCAAATCCACCACCTTACGAATGCTCTTGGGTTTTGATGTCCCGGAACAGGGGACGGTGTATTTTGATGGGCAAGATTTATCTGGGTTGGATGTTTCGGCGGTGCGTCGTCAATTGGGAGTGGTACTGCAAAATGGGCGGATCAATAGCGATAGTGTGTTTGAGAATACCAGTGGTGGGGCGTTAATTAGTATGGAGGAAGCCTGGGAAGCAGCGCGGATGGCGGGTTTTGACCAAGATATTGAACAGATGCCAATGGGGATGCATACGGTGATTTCGGAAGGGGGTGCAAACCTATCGGGGGGACAACGCCAACGGTTACTAATTGCTAGGGCATTAGTGTTGAAGCCGCGAATTATTGTGTTTGATGAGGCAACTAGTGCCTTGGATAACCATACCCAGGCGATTGTGAGTGCAAGTTTGGAACGGATGAAAGTGACGCGAATTGCGATCGCTCACCGTCTCAGTACTATTCGCAATGCTGATCGCATCTATGTGCTTGAAGCTGGTCGGGTAGTGCAGCAAGGGAGGTTTGAAGAATTGGCTACTCAACAGGGGATGTTTGCTAAGTTGATGGCGAAGCAAAGCAAGCACAAGACCAAGACAGAGACTTGAGTTACCTTCAGTAGAAAGGGCAAGCTTTTGGTCTTCAACTTGTACCCAAATCTCAAGATAAGGAGGAAGCTTCATTTTATCAAACCCTTTCTATATAAGCTTTACGCCAAGTGTTTCTTCAGAGAGGGTTATCTCAAAAAATTCAGAAAGAGACTGCGATAAGCGTCTAAATAGTATAACTCCTATACCAAGGAAAACTAGTCATGCCACTGCCTTCTGAATTTACACATCAAACCCACCCCAATTTGTGTGCGTACTACGCAGCGAAGCATTTTCTTTACGGAAAGTTAAACCAAAAGGACTTTGAAGAAACCGCAACTAAATACTACATAAAAGAAGTACCAGGCATCGAAAAATCATATGCCGAGCAGCTAGTCCAAGATGGAAACGATCCAGCGATTTTTGCAGACGTATTACAGGGAGTGAGAGGGACAAGTACGGAACAACTAAAACCAGACCCTGGTAAAACATATAGTCGCATTCTCCTGTCCCTCAGGAATAGAGATCACTTCATTACGGTGCTGAAGGATGACAAGGGAAGATGGTGGAACTACGACAGTCTACTGGATGCCCCCCAAGAAATTAGCAATATAGACCAGTTCCTAAAAGACAATCCAGCGTCTCAATATTATGTAGTGTAGGAAGAATTAAAACTTAATAACATCTTTAGCGCAGATTGCAAATAGAACTGCGCGGGGGTACAAGCAGGTATATTCTAGCAAAATAAACAAACCTAAAGCTAGAACATTCCTGCTTGTCACAGTGGCAGCGATCGCCTGGTCAAAAATTATGTTTCAAACTCGATTTTCAGCAATATTTCAAGTCCTATTGCTTATTGACAGACGCTATTTGACCTTAACCTCTCACAAATGATTTCGGCTCGACTGGCAACACATAGCCTTCACAATGCAAGTCGGCGGACTGAAAGCCCAACTGTTCTAAACCTTGATAATGCTGCACGCAAGTTTCCACATTCAGTAATCCTACAGTGGGTTTCATATAGTCAAATCGAGTTGAGAGGAGACTGGACAGAACGCACCCCATTATATGTTGGGGATTGGTTGGCACATATTCTTTCCATAAAGCTTCATTCAGGTTATTTTTTATCCATTCGGGCAGATGGATGAGTGTTTCTATCGGGTGAGGTGCTAGAAGAACTCCTCCTTCGGTAAAGAGAATATCTTTCTGTTTCTCAAAGCGCTTAATTGCCTGTTCTGGGGAGAAGCAGTGTGGGCCAGAATCATCGACAATTAAAGTACCAGGTTTCACACGTTCGATGTCGAGGATGTCTGGTACGTTGGTAGCGCCAATTATTAAGGTAGCATCGTATATTTCCGGCGGAAGTTCTGATGTTGATGTTGCTATTTGGATGGAACCTCGAAAACCTAAATCACTGATAAGTTCGCGTTGAATATTTTGAATTGATTCCAGTTTACTGTAAACATCGCATAGGATAATATTCGATGGATGCGGCAAGCATTTTAACATCAAGCGCAGGGTATTAAGACCAATGGAACCTAAACCGATGAATGCTACTTTCTCCTGCTCTAGGGAACGGTTGCTAAAGAGTAAAATTTTCTTAATCGTCAGAACAACAGCAGAGCAGGTTGTAGCGTGTCCTGTAGTAATTGTCGGTAAGTCGGTACGTCCCTCAACAGCTTTGACGATGGTATGACCGTAATCCGTTGCAGAGGGAATCAAACCTGTTAAGGAAACAGTTTTAGCACCGAGTCGCCCTGCCATTTCTAAAGCTTCAACAGTCATTTGTACAAGTTTTTGTGGGTCATTGTATAGTTCATCCTCGAATATAGGGAGGCTTAAGACCGCTATTCGACCCCATTTAGTTTCCATCACAGCATCCCACATCGGCAGGTTGTCAAACCAATTTTGAAGGATTTCATTGCGAGTTAAGCTAGTTCCTTTTAGTAGAGAGAGAGGAAGATAACCCAGAGCGGCTGAGTCAACTGGTGCTATTTTTCCTACAGCAAACAAGGATAATAAGGAGCGCTGTTCTAGTCTGAAAAATGGAGATTGGTCTGTAATTTTGGTTAAAGATGCGGTCATAGTTTCTTCAACTTTCGGCTGGGGTTTTTGTTGATTGAAAGATGGTTCTGGGGCGGACAACTGATTGAGTGCTTCGGCTAATTCAGCTATAGTAGGGTTTTGAAATAAAAGCTTAACTGAAACTTTAACGTTCATCTCTACTGAAAGCTTGGATATTAGTTTCACAGCTTGCAGTGAATGTCCCCCCAGTTCAAAGAAATTATCATTGATGCTCACCCTTTTTAATCCCAGGACTTCTGCCCAAATTGCGGCTAGCATTTCCTCAATAGGGGTGCGAGGTGCGACAGCATAATCGTCCCGTTCCTTATAGGAGCTATCTGGTGTGGGTAAAGCGCGACGGTCTATTTTACCGTTGGGAGTTAGGGGTAGCGCTTTCATCAGCACAAAAGCACTCGGTATCATATAGTCGGGCAGCTTTTGTTTCAGGTAGTCGCGCAGGGAACCGCTCAGTGTGCGCTGCAAAGTTTTCCACAAACCTTGAGTTTCCAACTGATAAGCCACACTTTGTTCAATGAGAAGCTGTTCGTTAGGTGTAAGCTGGAATTTAATTCCCGCCTGTGGGGGACGCGACCAAGCAATTGTTCCTGAAAGCCAACGCGGTTCACTCTCGAATGGCAGTTGCAGGCGCAGGCGGACGTGCCTACTTTCATCAATAGCTGGCATTCTTACCAGACCAACACCGCCAAGGGAAATATCCTCCGTATGGAGGTTCACGGTATTACCGTCTAGCTCTACTTGGCATTCACTGTGATAAGGGACGCGCTCTGGAATGAGGTTAGAGACGACATAAGCCACGAGGCTCTGGTTGTCAGGATTGTCTTCTCGGCAAATAACTACAACTTCTCGCACGTCAGGGTGTTGGGCTAATGCTGCCTCAATTTCGCCTAATTCGATGCGGAAGCCCCGCACTTTAACCTGGTTATCGATGCGACCGAGAAATTCTATGTTGCCGTCTGGTAAATAACGAGCTAAGTCGCCAGTTTTATAAAGACGCTCGGAAGAAGCAGGGGGTAAAGGAGAAGATCCTCCCCTCTGCTCCCCGCCCCCTGCCCCTCTGCCTCTTCTAAAGGGATTAGAAATAAATCTTTGTGCCGTTAATTCTGTCCGGTTGAGATAGCCACGTGCCACGCCTACCCCTCCAATATAAAGTTCGCCGCCAACTCCAATTGGTACGGGTTGTAACTGGCTATTTAAAATATAAATTTGCGTGTTAGCAAATGGTCTGCCAATCGGTAAGTAATTTACGTTTTCTAAAAGATTTCGCTTTTCAAAATAGCAGGAATCAATTGTGGCTTCAGTGACACCAAACGAATTAATCAGTCTGGTTTGAAAACCAGCAATATGTTTGAGTTTGTTATATTCTGTCGCCGACCAACTATCAGACCCACAAACTAGCAAGCGCATAAATTCAAGGCGTTGCCCACTTTCTTCTAGGTACTGAAGCAAGTTTCGTAGAACTGCTGGCACAAATTCCGCACAGTCAATTTTTTGCTGCTGCATCAGTTGATAAAGCATGGAAGCATCTAGCAGCAACTCGCCAGGGCACAGCACCAACTTGCCGCCGGAACACAAAGCGCGAACCATGTCCCCGGTAAAGACATCGAAGGAGAAGCTTGCCATTTGCAGGTAGGAACTTACAAAGGAGCGCAGTTGATAAGCTTCTGACCAGGCAAAATAGACATTGACAAGGCTGCGGTGTTCAATTGTTACTCCCTTGGACTGGCCAGTGGAGCCGGAAGTATAAATTACATAGGCTAAATTGTTGGGTATGACTTGCAGCGTTGGATTTTCTTGGTTTTGGTGTGTAATTATTTCCCATTCACTGTCTAAGCAGATGACACGCGCAGTGTGTGGGGTCAGCTTCTCGACCAGCTTCGACTGAGTGAGCAGCACTGGTACAGAGGAGTCTTCTAACATGAAAGCGATGCGCTCAGTTGGATAAGCGGGGTCGAGGGGAACGTAAGCACCACCCGCTTTAAGAATACCTAACAGTCCTACTATCATCTCAAGAGAACGCTCTATGCAGATACCAACTAGTGTTTCTGGTTTTATCCCTAACGTAAGCAAATGGTGTGCTAATTTGTTAGCTCTGGCATTTAGTTCTCGGTAGGTTAGCTGCTGGTTTTTAAAGATGACTGCTACTGCGTCTGGTGTTTGTTCAACAGTCGCTTCAAATAATTGATGAATACATATATTCTGAGGATAGTCTTGTTGAGTTTGATTCCACTCCACTAATAATTTGTATTGCTCAGTAGCACTTAAAATTGGTAAGTCTGATAGCCTTTGTTCTGGATTAGCTACAATACCTGCTAACAGCGTTTGCCAATGCTCTATCATTCGCGCAATGGTCGTTGCATCAAATAGGTCTGTACTATATTCAAATGCTCCTGTTAAACCCTGCTCGGTTTTCTGCAAAGATAAGCTTAAATCAAACTTAGCGGTATGATTGGCTCCAGCCTGAGATATGTTAATTGTTAAATCTTTGAGGAGAACAGTAGCCGTTGACTCATACTCCAGAGCAAAATCTATTTGAGACAATGGTGTGTAGCTTAAATTACGCTCTGGGTGGAGTGCTTCTACTAGTTTCTCAAAAGGCAAGTTTTGATGCTCGTAGGCGGATAGCACTACAACTCTTACTTGTTTTAATAATTGCAGAAAGGTAGGGTTGTCTGATAAATCAGTGCGTAGCACTAAATTATTCACAAAAAAACCAATCATTTCTTGGATTTGAGAGTGCTGACGGTTAGCAACTGGAGTACCAACAACAATATCTGACTGATTGGTATAGCGATAGAGCAATATTTTAAAAGCCGTGAGAAGCAATATAAAGACCGTGACTCCCTGCTGCTGACTCAAACTCACGAGTGCTTCACTAATGTCTTGCTCAATGGTAAAAACTTGGGTTGCTCCCTGAAAGGATTGTACAGCAGGTCGGGGGCGATCGCTTGGCAATTCTAACAATGCTGGCATGAGAGCTAGTTTTTGCTGCCAGTAAGCTAATTGAGACTCTAGAACTTCTCCCTGTAACCACTGCCTTTGCCACACTGCAAAGTCTACATACTGAAGGGGGATTTCAGGCAGAGTTGGCGCACGATCCTCTACTATTGCCGAGTAAACTGTGGTTAACTCCTTCAGAAAAATATTGACAGACCAACCATCAAAAATAATGTGGTGAATTGTTAGTAATAGAACATTTTTTGTTGGGGTAAGCTGGACTAGCTGTGTCCGCAGTAAAGGTTCTTGAGCGAGATTAAATACATATATTGCTGCCCGATCTGCTAATTTCTGATACTCAATCTCCCGTTCGCTGGCTGGCAGAGTCCGCAAATCTATGACTGACAAAGTAAAATCTCTAGTGGCTGCGATTGCCCCAAGGGGTTCTCCATCTACGGTAATAAAATTAGTGCGTAAGCTTTCATGGCGATCGATCAGTAATTGCAGGCTCGACTCTAAGGCGGTGATATTGAGTTTACCAATAAAATGTAAGCCAAAAGGCATATTATAAAATGTGCTGTTCGGCTGTAGTTGGTTTAGAAACCAAAGTCGCTGTTGAGCAAAGGAAAGAGGAAAGGTGTTGTTTTCTGTTCTGGATATAGGAGCGATCGCTGTGGTATTCGTTTGAATATTAGCTTGGTGCAAAAAGGAGATAATTTCAGCTTTGCGTCCACTAATTTCTGACTTCAGATCGGAGGTGAGAGTGCCTTCAGGAGCGTTGCAACGCAGGCGATCGCCTTCAATAAATAGGTTAATATCCAGCCTGCGGAGGTAATTAACAAACTCAATTGTATTCATTAAAATTCTACCTCTTCTCGCTCATCAGCTTTGATGGAGCTAGTTTCTAGACTTTTGTTTGCCCAAGAAATTGCTTCAATATAGTTAGCAAGACTGGCTACAGTCGGAGCTTCAAATAACTTAGATAAAGGCAAATCAACCCCGCAGCTATCATTCACTTGTGAGAGCAGTTGAGTTGCAAGTATTGAGTGTCCACCTAATTCAAAAAAATTATCATTTATACCCAGTTGTGCTATTCCCAAAACTTTTGCCCAAATGGATGCAAGCAATTCCTCTGTAGGAGTCTGAGGAGCTACAAAATCTGATTTTTGAATCAAACTATTGATATCTGGTGCTGGCAATGATTTGCGGTCTACTTTACCATTGGGTGTTAATGGCAGTGTGGAGAGCATTACAAAAGCACTGGGCATCATGTAATCGGGCAGTTGCGTTTTGAGGAAACGGCGCAACTCGCTGGTGGTGGGAGCTTCAGACTGGGTAGGGACAATGTAGGCAGCCAGGTATTTGCGATCTGGAATATCTTCTCGCGCCACCACTACAGTTTCTTGTACTGTGGGGTGCTGCGCGATCGCAGCTTCAATTTCTCCTAGTTCGATGCGGAAGCCGCGAATCTTCACTTGGTTGTCTATCCGACCGAGGAACTCGATGTTGCCATCACTTAGGTAGCGAACCCGATCGCCAGTCTTATACAGGCGATCACCCAGTTCATTACTATAAGGATTGGGAATAAACTTCTCCTGGGTCAATTCGGGACGGTTGAGATAGCCGCGTGCTAATCCCGCACCACCAATATGCAATTCTCCCGGTACACCAATCGGTACAGGTTGTAAATTTTGGTCTAGCAAATAGATTTGCGTATTAGAAATTGCCCGACCAATGGGGATAGTTGTGGCTGTAGTTGGTAAGTCCTCTACCAAGTACCAAGAAGAAAAAGTGGTATTTTCTGTCGGCCCATAAACATGCAAAAGTTGTTGTGGAGCGCCTTTGTCTAGGACTTGTTGTACCCATTTGGGGTCAACAGCTTCACCACCAAATAGGAGACATCTTAAAGAACTAAATGCTTGTGGGACAAAACTAGCTAACTGATTGAATAAAGCTGTGGTTAAAAATAAGACGCTGATCTGGTGGTAATGTATATTGAAAGCAAATTCTGATGGCGAAAGCAATACAGATTTAGTGATGATGACTAGCTTGGCTCCGGAAAGCAATGCTCCCCAAATTTCAAAGGTCGCAGCATCAAAAGCAATATTTGCAGCTTGAGCAACGCGATCGCTAGGTGTTAACTGTATGTAGTTGGTGTTTTTGACTAGTCGATTTACAGCCTGATGAGTGATGACGACTCCCTTGGGTGTTCCTGTAGAACCGGAGGTGTAAATTACATAAGATAGGTTTTCAGAACTTACTGTGCTGTTAAAATTATTCTGATTTTCGAGGGATATACTTTGCCAGTGAGTGTCTAAGCAGACGACACGCGCCTGATTTGGAATCAGAGACTCTACTAATTTCTCTTGAGTCAACAGCACTTTTAGCTGAGTGTCTGCGAGCATGAAGCTTAAGCGTTCTTGGGGATAATCTGGGTCAAGTGGCACATAAGCCCCACCCGCTTTGAGAATTCCCAATAATCCTACTACCATTTCGAGCGATCGCTCTACACTAATACCCACCAATACCTCTGGCCCTACGCCCAGTGTTTGCAAGTAATGGGCGAGTTGGTTAGCTCTGGCATTCAGTTGTTGATAGGTCAGCTGTTCCCCTTCAAAAACTAGTGCTATGGCATTGGGCGATCGCTCTACCTGCTCCTCAAATAACTGATGGATACATTTATCAAAGGCGTATTCTTTTGTGGTGTTATTCCAC
Organism: Nostoc sp. ChiQUE02; assembly: GCF_034531305.2. Classification (NCBI taxonomy): domain Bacteria; kingdom Bacillati; phylum Cyanobacteriota; class Cyanophyceae; order Nostocales; family Nostocaceae; genus Nostoc; species Nostoc sp. ChiQUE02. The sequence continues at coordinate 43,617 of NZ_JAVRBN020000032.1, read as the reverse complement.
TTTACTAATAGCTGGTAGCGCTCTGGCTCTGTTAACAGGGGCAATTCTGAAATCCGCTGTTGAGGGTTAGCAACAATTCCTGCCAGCATTGTCTTGAAATGTTCTATCATTCGTGAGATAGTGGCAGCCTCATACAAATCTGTGTTGTACTCGAAGCGACCGACAATCCCCTCTGGTCTAAAGTCTAGTTCAAGGGTGAGATCGAACTTCGCCGTATCGGTTTGGACATCCAGATAACTCTTAGTCCAATCTGAGTTCAAAGATGGCATTGGAGTTTCCTGAACTAATGCCACTTGAAACAAGGGATTCTGGCTGAAGTTTCGCTCTAGTTGAAGTGTTTGTACCAGTTTCTGGTAGGGTAAATCTTCATGAGTATAAGCTCCTAGAGTTACTTCCCGCACCCGCCTTAGTAGCTGTCGAAAACTAGGGTTGCCTGATAGATTGGTACGCAACGCTAAGGTGTTGAGGAAATATCCAATCAGCCCTTCTATCTCTGGTCTGTTACGCCTCGCGCTAACAGTCCCCACAACCAGGTCTTCGGAGCCGGAGTAGCGATAGAGCAAAGTTTTGAAAGCTGCTAGTAGCGTCATGTAGAGCGTCACCCCCTCGTGCTGCGAGAGAACCTCAAGCGCCTCAGTGAGGTCTTTGGATAGCGCCAGACATTGCCATGCACCCCGGAAAGTCCCAACAGCGGGGCGCGGATGATCGTAAGGTAGTTGTAGTACAGGTAAATCGGCAAGCTGCTGCTTCCAGTAATTAAGCTGGTTTTCCAAAATCTCTTGTGTCAGCCACTGCCGTTGCCAAACAGCAAAGTCAGCGTATTGTATAGGGAGTAGAGCAAGTGGGGAGGGTTTTCCTTTCAAGTAAGCTTCATAGAGTGCCGTAAGTTCTGGAAGGAATACGCTGTGTATAGAAAAATCGTCAATAATAATGTGGTGAAAAGTCAGGAATAACCTGTAGTCAACATCTGCTAGCTGCATCAACGTAGCACGCAGAAGTGGCCCCGTTGTTAGGTCAAACGGCTGTTTAGCATCTATTGTGGCTAACCGCAAAGCTTCGGCTTCCCACTGCTCTTCTTGTGGAAATTCCCTCAGATCCACTACGGCTAAGTTAAAAGTGTGGGGTGGATCTATAACCTGAACTGGCTGTCCATCCACCGTAAGGAAGCGCGTTCTCAAGCTTTCGTGACGCTTGATAATTTCGTTGAGTGCTTTTTCTAAGACATCTACGTTAATCGCACCCTTCAAGCGAATGGTGCAAGGTTCGTTATAGACAGACTCTTCTGGAGTGAGTTGGTGGAGAAACCATAATTGCTCTTGGGAAAAGCTAAGAGGAATAGTTTGGCTTCTCGAAATTGATTGTAAGGGCAACGCGATTGGACGCACCTGATGCTTCCGAGCCTCCTCAACAATATGAGCCAAACCTGCTACCGTAGGAAATTCCAATAGCTGACTGAAAGGCAATTCTACTTCCAGGCTCACGCGCATCCGAGCGATGATTTGGGCGGCTAATAGGGACTGTCCCCCTAATTCAAAGAAATTGTTGTGAATGCCTACAAGCTCAACTCTCAGAATATTAGCCCAGATACTAGCTAACATCTCCTCAATAGGAGTGCGCGGGGCGACAAAGTTGGGTAAATCTGCTGGGCGTATTTCAGGTACTGGCAGGGCGCGACGATCTACCTTACCATTCGGACTCAGTGGCAGTGCTTCTAGTACCACAAAGCTGGATGGTATCATGTAGTCGGGAAGTTGTTGCTGGAGAAACTGGCGCAGCGAGCTGATGGACTTCGACTGCGACTCTTGAGATGAGTAAAGTACTACATAGGCGACTAACCGATTGTCACCAGCTACATCTTCCCGCGCAATAACCGCAACTTGCTTCATGGATGGATGCTGGCTCAACTTCTCTTCAATTTCCCCCAACTCAATGCGGAAGCCGCGAATTTTTACTTGGTTGTCGATGCGACCGAGAATTTCAATTGTTCTATCACTTAGGTAGCGAACCTTATCTCCTGTCCGATAAAGACGTTCCTGTGAGTTTTCCTTAAACGGATTAGGAATAAACTTTTGTGCTGTCAGTTCTGGATGATTGAGATATCCTCTTGCCAGTCCCCATCCGCCGACAAGTAGCTCCCCTGTTTCTCCTACGGGAACGAGTTGCAACTGCTCGTCAACGACATAAATTGAGAGGTTTGGGAACAGGCGACCTTGGGGAAAGCTAGATAACTTTTCCTCGGGTTGGCAAGGCGAGTAGGTAACTATAATATTTTCTGTAGCGCCAAAAAGATCGTAGAGTTGGCAATTAGGTAGCTGGTTAAAAAATTTAGCTTTTAATGCAGAAGTTAAGGGTTCTCCACCTGTAAATACCATTCTGATATTTTTGCAAGTTTTCAGACCCTCCTCGGAGAGAAAAACCTGCAACACAGAAGGGACAAAGACAAGGATACTTATTTTCTCTCGAGCAATAAGTTTGACTAAGTAGGCACTATCTTTTTCACCACCGGGTTGGGCAAGGACTACACAAGCCCCAGTCATCACAGGCCAAAATAACTCCCAAAATGAAAAATCAAAGATTAAAGGCATTTTTTGCAAAATGCGATCTTGCTGCGTGATGGGGAAAATTTCTTGCATCCACAGAAAGCCTTGGCAAATGGCTTGGTGATTTACCATCACGCCTTTTGGCTTTCCTGTAGAACCAGAAGTATAGATTGTGTAAGCTAGATTGTCAGACTGAACGCCACTTTTTAGATTGTTCTTACTTTTAGCAGCAATATTCTCGCACTCAGTATCTAAGCAAACTAAATGACCTTGAGGTACTGAAATTTCTGCTACCAATTTCTTGAGAGTTAGCAATACCTCGACTTTTGTATCTGCTAGAATGAACGCCAAGCGCTCTTGAGGCTGCAATGGATCGAGAGGAACAAATGCAGCACCTGCCTTGAGGACACCCAGCATTCCTACTATCATCTCGATAGAACGCTCAAGACAAATGCCAACCAACATTTCTGGGGCTACATTTAAAGAGTGTAAATAATATGCCAGTTGGTTGGCTCTCTCATTAAGTTCGCGATAGGTTAATTGCTCCCGATCAAATACAAGCGCAATGGCTTCTGGAGTTTTCTCTACTTGTGCTTCAAACACCTCATGCAGAGTAAGACTTTTATCGGAAACGAATTCTGATATTGACATGACAAGCTTCAAAGATATAGGCACTAAATGTTGAAGTTGAAAAGTTTTACCTTTTCAAGGTTTTTTACATAAATGCAGGGGCTGTAAGACAAAAATTGTGTAAATCGCTCTGGTTGTATATGTGGAGATTCAGGAATTTTAAACTTATATCTTTAATGACTAGAACGGGAGGAATACTTTAGTAATGGGAACTTTGTCCAGTTACAAAACTGTGGAATTCTTTCCCTTTTAAAGGAGGAGTAAAGACGCATATTAGTCTCAGAGTAGTCTTAGCTTTTAGATAATGTTTTTCATGTTTATCAAGGGCATACATAGTTCCAGGTTGAATTGGATATACAACACCATCAGCCTCTACTTCCCCTTCTCCTTCAATGCAGTAGCAAGCTTCCCTGTGATTTTTGTACTCTAGGAGCGACTCAGTACCTGCGTCGATAATAGTATCTGTGAGTGAGTAGCCCATTTCATCTTTTTCAATGAGAAACCTACGACTCTGACCATTTCCCCAGGCAACATTTTTTTCACTATTAATGATTTCGTTTAACTTTCTGATTATCATCTTTTCTGAATTGGTAAACCTTCAAAATGAGTAACTAAATTCAAGTTTGTTCAATCGTGAACCTTCAGTTATAATTTTCTTAAATATCTAACCTTTTTATAGGCAGCGATACCTACACAAATCATAAATTTTTCAATATTTTTTGGTTTAAAATGTGTTTACAACCAGCTTGTAATAATTAGTAACAAAATTTTTGAAATTGTACCTTTTCCTTAGCTGTCAAGTAACCACCTTAAATCTGGTAACTTGCTTATTGCCTCAGTATTTTTACTGAAAAGCAAATCTGAACCTGTTAGATTTTAACTTACTTTGTTATGACTTGAAGGAAAAGATGGTTCTTGTCAGATTTTGGTGATGATGAAAGGTTACGCACTTTAAGGCAGAAGGCAGGAGGCAGAAGGTTTTAAAACGTTTTCTTATCCGGGCGTGGGATTTGTGACTTCAAGGGGCGATTGCAAGAAGGCTTTCAAGTGATGCAGATGTTCTATAATCCAAGCAGAGCTTCAATTGTAGGAATTTTTCCTTCCTCTTCCTCTTCCTCTTCCTCTTCCTTCTGCCGTCTGCCCTCTGCCTTCTGCCTTACCCCAACCAAGATCACCAAAAGTTGCCAAGAACCGAAAAGATTGCCGAAAATTAAAGGATAAGATTGACTAACCTATAGCCTGACTGCTTTTGTGGCTGCTGATTGTGAGATTGGTTCTAATTCAAAAAATTCAGAAATTGACTTTGGGAATCGTCTTAAGAATAAGACCTAGAAATGGGTTACTCACAAAAATCAATCAAGGCACATCACAAGGAAATACAATGTCTAACTTAGTTGAAAAGAATGACTACATCAAGTTCGATCCAGCAAGTAAGGAATCAGTAACTATAAAATGGCAACAAAATTTGGCTGATCGCTCAGAACAATTCATAGTTCTTCCTTACACTGTGATTGATAAACCGGCTAGTGGCAGTTTGTTTATTCAGACAAGCCATGCAGATGAGTTTCTGAAGAAATCTGAAGAAGATAATTCAAGCAACCCGCTAGTTAGTGGTGGCAGAAAGATCAAGGTTGACGATGCCTTTCAGTATGGTCAGGACAATGACAAAACGTTGCGGTTCCTGGTCTACCAGAATAAAGCTAACAAGCCATACCAGCATCGTTTCATTGAAACCACTGCCTTTTCCAATATTGGAAAGAAAATACAAAAAGCTGGGAACGATTATGGCGGGCTACTTTGGGGAGGAATCATCAACAAAGGAGCAGATTTGTTGAAAGGTTTCATAGGTGATTACTTGCATAATTTTTAATGGAAGTGTAAGTATCTAGTAATCCATCAAGGCATGATTGATTAGTTGCTTTTTTGAATTTATAAAAAATTATCGAAATAGCAACTTTTCAAAAGCGTCTTGACAGACTAATAGCTCGACGGAGGCATCTGATTTTTTAAGGTGTGTAACATCACCGTGGTAAAACAGTAAAATTGTAGGCTAATACTGAAAGCTTTATTTAATAAGTATCTTAGCCACTTTTTTTTCTACAGCAACGGTGAGTAGCTGTTTACTTACCCTCAATAGATTGGTGCAGAGTAGGATAGTAGTGCATATATGCATTATTTACTTTCAACATTATTTACTTTCAAGAGAAAACTATGACAGACACAAAAGAAGTTTATGTTGGCGCGGTCATTGAAATTAATAAGAAACGAATTAATTTGATTCCCAGTACTCCCATTGACCAAATTAAAGAGCGTGGCTTAAAGATTGCGCTAGACCAGCCTTTGGAACTTGGAACGTTTGGTGAAGCTATGGACTCCATCTGCAAGGACATAGATATAGAAAACCCACTCAGTAAGGAGAAAATTGAAGAAATTGGTTCTCCCTTTTTAAAAAAGGCAGCAACAAAAATTACAAATGCTAACATGAGAATCGAGGCGTTACAGTACGAACAGCCTCCAGAAATAAAGAAAGAGCCAACAAAATATATATTTGTTGCGTCAGTAAATTGGGAAGATGACAATAATAAGACAGATAGTAAAGATAAGGATTTCTTTAAACTAAAAGGTCTGATTTTTGGTGTTTCTAGTGGATTTACTGATAATCAAACAGATGAAAATCCAGAAGTACAAAAAGCTTTTTTATCGGCATTGCAAGCGATGGCTCCTGCTTCTTCCCGTCCAGCCTTATCACCCAGATCAAATACTCAGCCTACAAAGTCTGAATTAGCAATTCAAGATTCTAATGCTGTAGTTTATTCAGAAGATAAATAGTAAGAATAATTTCTGAATATTGTCTTACTGAAAAACCTCTCATAATAAATATATGAGAGGTTTTTTGATTATTTCAGGATTTACGCAAGTGTCACAACAAATAAAAGTTTTTGCTTGTAGTAAGGGCTACCCTACGGGTTCTGCGAAGCTAGTTATATATTTGTGTTTTTATAAAACTTGATTATTTGTATTCTTATAAAGATAGCTTAAAGATGATTTTTGGGCTAGCTTCTACCATTGATAGTGGGAAATTAGAAGCCTTATAAGTATCAGAGCTATTAAGGTTAAGTTGATTTGAAAGCTGGACTATATCCAGTATCTTTCGTGTTTTATTTTTCCAAGATTTATCATTCAATGAAATTTCCTTTTTTGTTTCTCCACGTAGTATCTTTGTAAAATTTTTATCGTTGCGTTCAAACCCAAAGTGTAATATTTCTGCGCCTACACTGATTTCGACCAACCGCACTTGACCTTTAAACAAACAGAGCAAAACTGTATCGGATAAATTATCTATTCTTAAAAGAGAAAGAGGATTTTTATTATCTTCACCAAAACCCTGGATTTTAAGTGCTGGAAATTCTGAAAGTAGAATAGAACGTAAAAAGAATCCTGTTATGATTCGATTTAGATTACCGTTGAGTGCTTTTTTCTGATCATCTACATACTGTAGTGTCTGTGTATTTTGCAGATTAAAGTTATTTCCGAGAGCAAATGCTCCATCACTAAAGCATTTTAACCATTGATTATCAATCCAGAAAAACCGCATTGACTCTTCTGGTAGCATCATAGGGTCAGGCACAAGATAATTGAAGGGAATATTTTTGAGCAGCCAAACATTATTAAACCAAGTTTTTATATCTTCAGGTATAGCAACATTTCCTGAAAATGAAGCAGATGTTTGATCGAACAGTATTGCCAATTCTTGTGATGTTTTATTGCGCTTCAATTCTTGTGATATTTTGTTGCGCTGACTCCGCAATTGCTGCCGCTTCCAGTTGTATAGACTAACGGAAAAGCGTTTATCTTGTAAAGCCAACAATTGACCAAGCCGATAGGCTGCGGCATAAGAAACGTCAAACATATCAATTTCAGTAAAATACCTGAGTAATTGATCTGAGTTATGATCTGAAAAATTCTCGGATGGTATGCTTGCTTGGTTTTGACCTGGAAGTAAAGGGCCTCGATACCAAGAAATCGTTTTTTCGCTATTGCGTAAGTGATGGATAGCTGGAATATATCCCTGACTAAGATATTTTTCAGCATCCTCGTTAGCCCCTTGCTTTGGTCGCCGCAGAGTATTTGCACCTGATTGATCGGGGTTTAAATTTGTCAGTAATTTTTGAAATCTATTTTTAGAATCACCTTCCTTGCATTCAAACTCCCAGCTTTTTAGGGAAACAAAATATTGATACTGCTTGGTAGCCTGAGATTTATCAGACTCTGATTTAAAATAGTTCTCTAAAGAAACTAGATGAACAATATTGCGCCCAGGTTGGGGCAGTCGATCGCCGATGATGACGGCTAGTTCAGTTATTTTTTCCGCCAACTCGATTCTTTGGCTAACTTGCCGAACATGAGCGAGGAGCTTTAGTTCATCTTGAGTGGGAATAATTTCTCGAATCAGGTCGTCAGGAATTTTAATGATAGAGATATTCTCGTCCTGTTCTTGAGCTTCAGGTGGAAAGCGATCGCCTAATTCATACTTTGGCTCATTCCGTGCATCTTTTAAATTAAGCTTTTCTATTTCATCAAGTTTATCTGTTTCATGAAATAAAAGTAAGGCTAACCAAGGAACTTTATTATCACTCCCTACTTTACGTTCCCAAGGAAGCGTACTACGATTCAGCACAATATGGGGCAGCACTGCACTATAGTCCCCAAGGCTACTTTCAGGAGGAAAGACGGAGTGAATGCTTTCTAGTGGTAGCGTGAAACGTTCACTAGCAATATAAAAAGTCTTTATTTGCTGATAGGTTTCTTGTACCTGTGGCTGTTGAATTTTGATATCTTGAGAAATTTCAATTCTATATTTACCTGCCTTTAAATCAGGGAGGTGATTTTCGATGAATTGAATTTGGTAATTATCTTTAGTCATAACAGAAAGAATATATTTATGAGATATATATGGAATAAAATTCCTGAAAACTAAAATAGAGAAATTAGGCTAGGATCGCCGAGTAATTCCTCTGCAAAAGATTTGCTAATTGTAATATCCTTTTGTTGGCAGTTGAAGTTTAAGCTATTTAGCAGGTTTTGACGACGTTTATCGTTTATTTTATGTTCTAATGCTTGCTCTAATTTCATAATGGCTTTAGAACTGACATCATTTTTAGATATTACATCTTTGTTTTCTGAAGATTTTGGCGTATAAATCTGGCTCCAGTAGTACTGACTACCGTTGAAACAATCAGAAAGTAGCTTTTCATAAGCTATTTTTGGAGTTTCCTCTGGTGTGTCTTTTGCTCCGGGTTGAATCTCAAAACCACAGAGTTTTCGTTTCATTAGCTTCTCTTCATTTGGCTCTGGCGGTAGGTAAGGAAGAGAACCAGTAGAAGCTTTCCAAATAGCAGATGGAACATTTTTATAAATTGGTTCATATTTAAATTCTTGATTAACTAATGTGTTCTCTCTAAAAACTGAAATTTTATATGTCGCCTCAAACTCTTGTGCTTTTACTCCCATTGGGCGAATTCCAATCTCTGTATTTGGATGAGAAATATCTGATATTGAGTCTTGTTTAATATCTGCAATTTCTACACATAATGATGGAATAGCTGATTCAGTGACAATAACCAATTCCTTAGCATTAACAATCCAAATTTCTTGTTTTCCTTCTCCTAACTTTTTGATCAGACCTTCAGAGATAGAAATACTACAAACTTTTTCCGGGGCTGGTAGCAAAGATTTCTGAAATTCAGACCAACTTAGTGCTTTTGGCTTAGGATAACTGCCATCACCAAATGCGATTTCGATGCTTATTGGGCCTATTTCAAATTGGGCGCGTCCGGCAAACGGGGGTCCCCAAATTGATAAACTTGCTCTAATATTAAGAGAAATTGTTTTTTCAAAGATAAATTTAATTTTGGCAGAAGCTCTGATTTCAACTGAAATATCAGCTGTATAAAAGAATGGCTGCCATGCAACTAGAAAATTAGCTTCAATCTTGAAGCAAGCCTGAACATTTGCTTTTTGGTAAGAAGCTTCTAAGCCTCCACCTACCATTAAAGCTGATGGAGTGAGGGCAAAGTAAGCAGAGCCTTTGATAAAAAGATACTCATTCACTCGCCAACTCAATTGAACGGGGGGAACGCGAGGATAATGGTCAGGGATTTTGAAGTCAGGATGATATCCGCCGAGAGTGAGTACAAAATCACCTTCATGTTCGCCGGAAAACCAGGTATAGAAAGCAAATCCGCCGCTAAGATGACACTTTCGGGAGAAAATATAAGAACCTTCAGCTAAAACTGCTTCAACTTTGAGGATGCCATCGTCAGGAATAAAAACAGCCCTAATCGCCAGACGTGCTTCTGCTACAGGTTCGATATCGTCAGATACACCCTCAATCATGGGTGGTGCAGTGAGTGTTGCTAGTCCGAGAATATGAATTTCAAATTTTTTACCAAGTTTAATTATCAGTAAGACAAAAGCCTCGACAGTTTTGAACGAGGTGAATTTGACCCCAACAGCAAAGAACATTTCGTCACGCGCTGGGGGAATGTAGGGGCCGAGATCGTTAAGAATACTCAAAAGGTCTGGTTCCCCGGCTTTCTCAGAAGATTTAGAAGGTTTTTCACCCATAGCCAAGCGGACTAGGGGAAAATCTGCAACAGCTTCAACGGTTTCGGGGACTTTAAGGGTTCGATTGTAGCCAAAACCTGCCGCCAGACCTGTGACAAAAAATATAGGCGGGCCACCAAGAGGATAGTCTAGTAGTGCAAAGATAAATAGGGAGGCTTCACCATCAATTTCGGTGTAGGAGCCAATGGCTGTTAGGGTGATTTTTTTGTCTTTAATCTTGGTGCCAATAATAGCTGCACCGCTATATTCTTCGTAGTTTATACCATCTTCGCGGGTGCGTATTTTGCGGAGGAAAGCTCCACCAATTTCAACCGCATTGCTGCCACTGTAATGAATGGAGATGCCATCCAGACGGAATTTAGGTTTAAACTCGCTCAGAGATGAGCCGACACCAAGGTTGTTGCAAGCAAGGGTTAGTCCTGCGATCGAGAGACTAGCATTGAGAAAAAACCAAAGTTCCGACTCTTTTGGTCGATATTGGACACCGATTTTTTGAAAGGCGATCGCTCCAATCGCTTTATTAAGTTCCAACCAGAGTTCGATTTGCTCTGAACCGAAGTTTGTAGATAAGCTGGTGGATTTATTTGGCGCTATTTTGGAATCCGAGGGAACTGGACTTTTTGGGTTTTGAGAGGGCTGTTGTTGAGATTTAGATGGCGTTTTTTTCTGGGGGCGGCTTAGGGGTAATGACAATAACTGAGTCTCACTACCGACTTGGAGTTCAGCGCACAAATTGAGTCCTGATGTGAGGACAATCTGCTCGTCATTGGTAATGTGAGCGATGTTGAGGTTGAGATCGTCGGCGAAGGGCTGAACAGATGCTTTATTAAGAGCTTGTGAAACGTAAGTAAGTTGAAAACTTTTGAGTTTAAAGTCAATCTCCGTCGGAATTTTGTCGCCGATGAGGGGAAGTTCAGCGAGGTTAATATCAAAACCGAGGCGGGTAGAGAGGAGGAGAGTGGAGTTGTCTTTGGATTGACCTGGCTTGTTGGAAGATTTGGTGCTATCTTGCTTTTGGTAAGCGATTATCACTTGTTCAAGATTGACTTTAAGATTGCCAGGTAGCTCATTGACAATGCTAGGAATGAGTTCGCCAAGGAGTTCACTTATATTAAAAGCATCACCTTTGAGGTTTTTGTAACTCGCTTTAAAACCTTCTGAAAGCTGAGAAAACTCAAACCTGCGAGAACCAATTACCAAAAAAACTTTATTGTCTGAACTAATCATCAATAAGAGCGGTATTTGCTCTCCTTTTAAGTCAATTTCGGCTACAGCGCCCACAACAATGCTTTTATTATTACTCGCCATTTTTTATAATTGGTTCATTATTGGTTAGAGCTAAATTTCTTAATAGTTCGTTCAGATTAAATCAGGTTTTTAGTGAATTTATGAATCACGGAAATAGTTTGTAAAAACTACTCACGTGATTTATAAATTATTTAGATTTGTTGACTGTCTGCAAGTAACACTTGATTAACATACTTGGCTATAACACCATGCTACCCGTTGTTTGTGAAGATGGTGCAAGCTAGTATGTTAAATTAGTACGGTTCGGATAACTCACATCTTGCACCAAGAAAAATTGATGTAATTTTATTACTCAGTAAAAACTAAGATCCTTGATTTACCGATAAAAACCCATAAAGATGAGGTAGCTTTATCGCGCATCGTTTTACCTTACCTGGGTTTGTACGTAGAGGTGCAAGATATGAGATAAGAAATTTATTTGTGAAGGCGGGCCAGAGAGCCGGGAAGCAGAGGTCAAGCCTTCTACCCTGCTCTCCCTACATGGCAATTTTGGTTTGCTAAACCATACTTCTCCAGGATGCGACTGCTTGCCTTTAGTCTAAAGTCTTCCCCAACTCTCCCGGCGAAAATATTTTCAAATTCACCTCGGTTTGTAGCATTTCTTTGTGTTCGACTAGCTTGCTGATCGCATCCATTCCCGTTTTATAGGTTGCAGCAAAAGTCCGGCAAGCACTCAATGTTTTGGTTGTTACAGGTTTATCGTAGGCTACGACAGTTCTTCCCATTGCTGGGGGAAAGCTGTTCAGCAAGGCTTGGGCTAGGATCGGTGATGTTTCTGTGTCTGACTGCGGGCTTTTATCAGATATGGTGTCAGTATCATTGTTGATTTCCTTGTTGTCGGTCTTCATGTCTTCACTCGCCCCGTAACAGGTTAACAACCAGATCACTAAAAATGTCTTCCTGTTTTGTATGCCTTCTGTGCCTCCCAGCATTTTAACAATAAATTTTCCAAGCTCGTCGCCTGAGATAAAATGTTGTACGCAAGAAATACCCCGTACTGTCTGATTCTGATTATTTTGGATTGTTCTCCAGGTACTGTGTCCGTAGAGAAACAAATGAGAGATATTTTCCCCGATTTGAGGGTATGTACTTGAGTCGTTAACTTCCCATTCGTGCTTCTTCTCCTCTAGAGTTTTTTGATTGAATTTCTTGCCCAGGGCAGCACAAAATATGTTTTCTTGTTTTATTTTTAGGTCTTTTGGTTGTATGCGGTGTTTATTTTTACCTATAAGCTCTGGCGGATTCTTATCAAATTGTTCTTGGTTCCATAATAGTAAAAATTGATTCTGAGCCTGTTTGTAGTCAACATTTGGCAATTCTTGAGTTTGCATTTTTTGTTTCCTGTAAATCTCAATGTTTTGTTCTGCACTTGTCTTATAGACGCGGATTTCTCACAAAATCCTATTTTGGCCTAATCTGAGACTTTTACCATCTCATCTATTAAATAGACGATTTGAGAACATAAATTCTGAATTTTGTGAATTATTCAGTGGTTCGGTAGTGGGTTGCGCTTCATAACCTCAAAGATGAATGGCGCTAAGAAAAGCCAGAACGATGATTTACTAAGCACTCTACAATTGCTGACGTTTTGTCTGGACTTTGGACTAAATGACAAGAGGAAAGCAGCCAGTAGAGACACTGACTGCTGTATAGTCAATGAGTGTAAACTCAAATCATCAATGTGATGATTTTGACAGAACTAAAAAAATTCCGCCAAGCAGTTTACGATTGTTTGGGTAAGGCTAAAGATGGCGTGTTTGAATTGATGGATGTAATACTGACAAGTCGAAGTATCCCAGCAATTTTTCCCTTTAAGTCACATTAAAGTTTCATAATGAAGAACAAAGCAATATAGGGAGGTAAAATACTAAATGCTTCTCCGTTTCCTTGCCAGTCTGTTTCAAAGTCATGCTGGTGTTCACCATCTTCACCTGTTCTACTCCATTCTCTTTTCCAATCATAAAAATCATTATCATCATCAACTCTCTTACCATTTTCCATTGTGTCGTTATAGCCGTGAGTATGTTTACCATTACTGCTTGTTTTACCACTATGTTTGTGGCGAGGCATATTATCCACTGTTAAGGTGACAGATGAACTTCCACCTGTGCCTTTCCATTCTTTATTTCCTGCTCCAATAATAAATTTATCTGTGAAGTCAGGAGTACCATTTTTTCCATTACAAATAGCCCATCCATCAGGGACTTTATCTGACTCGCCATACCAAATCACAATCATCCCTTTCACTACAGCACCATTACCAATAAAGGATTCTGCGATAACCTTTCCTTGGACTTCAGCACTTGCACCGACAAAAGAACCGGCAGAAATTATTCCTTTAACATTTAAATCTTTCGTTGCAGATATAGTTCCTTTAACATCTAGTTCTGTCTCTGGGTATTTGCCAATCCCTATACCAATCCGTTTTTCTTCTTTGGACTCAATGATTCGCTCAATCAAATGAGTTTTATAAAGATTGAGAACGATATAACCATCTGCATATCCGGGAAGATTTTTGTAGTAAACACGAATTTGTCCTTGTCCAGAAGCAAGTGATGACTTGACATTAGATATTGTAATAATTAAATCCTCTTGTGGGGGAAAAGAATATTCTTCTGTCAGGTTATTTGTACTTTTAGAGCTTTCGTTTTCCTCGGTTTTTGCTTGACTAATAGCCTTTTTAACTGTGTATGTGTCACCAACTTGTCTAGAAAGATTTTTAATTGTATATCTTGGCTCTTCTGAATTTTTATCGGCAGTAATTTCAGCATTCCAATACCAAGATTTTTTATCACTCTTTGGCAAATTATTTTTATCGACCAAAATGGTAGCATCACAATTAGAAGCTTCATCTTTTTTGGCTACAGCCCAAGGTTCTTTCCTATCCTCTGCTTGAGCATCAATCTCAATGATAAATTCTGAATCCTGAGCCAATGCAATGGCTTCAATACTAATATTACTAATTTGTAGTTGGATGTCATTAGTAGCCTCACCATTATTCAAAATGGTGTTGTGTGTTGCAAAGCCAATTGATAAAGGTGCATTACGCTTACCCCGATGATTCAAAATTGTCAGGTTTAGCAGCTTTGTGCCTGAGATGGGAGTGTTATCGTTATCTTGTTTGAAACCGTTGTAGTTAATAGTTACATTAGTATTCCGCGCACCACCGGCACTATTTGCAGCAAAACCGCGTAAAGTGAGTGATTCTTTATTTTTATCGGATGAAGGGTCTTTATCCAAAGCTAATTGGTCTTTGCATCGTAAGAAATATAAAGAAAATTCCTTATTGTCGTGAAAGACTGGTCGGCTCATTATCCATCGTTCTTTACTAGATTCAGCTAGGTCTATTTGTACGAGTGATGATGATGATAATGTTCCAGGTCTAAATCTTAGCTCAATATGATAATTGCTTGATGAAACGATTTTTGTTGCATCATCTAGGTTTTCTTGATTATTTAATTTTACACAATCCAAGGCGAGATTTACTCCTGATTTATTACTAATCTCCAATTTCATGGAAATAGTAGATGGCTGTTCCTCATTAATATAAAGAAGATTGACATTATCTTGGTCGTAAAGGTCATAGAAACGAAAATCTAAGTTGTTTTGCAAATCGGCTTCAGTCATCACTAGTGTCCTTTTTTTATGATTAATCTTGTGAAAAATGCTGTAGCTTTAGCCAACCTTCACGAATTAATTGCGGTGAAAATGTGGCATCGGTTGTGGTCGATCGCACTTTATATGCCAGGCTATCTAGTAGAATCTCAATGTGTTTTTGAAAGTTGCTGTAAGGTTGCGATAATTTTTGGCATTTTCGCTTATTTTGCGGAACGATAAAGTATTGTATCTCGTTACTTTTGTTCAGCCAGCCAATCTCTTCTTTCAGCAAATACTCCAAAACATCAGAGCCTTGAATTTCTGATTTGATTTGATTAAAGTGTTGAATAAACTGGTCGCGCTCAAGCCAACCACGAGATGAAACCTCTAACCACTGGTTTAAATTTTGTTGCTCTAGCCATGACCAATTGCAATCTAATGCATCTGCTAAAGGTATGGAGATTGTATTTGCAGAAAGTATCGGAGCAGCTAAAAATGTGATGGAAATATTGTTAATAATATTGGCATAAAATTCTGAGGGTATCTGGATAGATTTAGTGGGTAAAATACCTGAAACTGCTTGTATGCTGGCACGGGGATCGATTAAGGCGGTGATGAATTGAGGTGGTGATTGAATAGTTTGATATAAAGGTTGGCGGCACTTGACAATCTTTTCAGTTTTCTGTTTGTCGTTGTTTGTATCAACATTCTCTAATGGGATGTAGACTACTTCACTGAGGACAATATTTTGATTGTTATGGGTTTCTTGCCAATATCCTACTAAGCCATCGCTGAAGCTTTGGTGGTTTCCGAGATATATGGGAAATTCCACATTTGTAAAACCATTAGTTTGACGTTCAGATGTCTCGCTCCCATACTTCCGAAAACTTTCTAATTCGCGCTTGAAAATAGCCCAATCTTGATTGATAGCAGGTAGACCTTGTAACTGCAAGTTTAGGGAGGCTCGGACAACCGCTATTGGCTGACCCATCAACAATGCTAAAGAAGGATCGCAATCGCTACTTTCTAGGTCGATTTGCTCACAAGCTTGGATGAGTGATTGTACAAAATTTTCTAAAAACTGATCTTCACTTGCGTTGAGATAACTAACAACTCGCTTCAGGTGGGGATTGGGAATATCATCAACTGACTTCACCGCCAACTCACTACCTGGAGCCGATCGCCACCTTTGAGAACCAGCTTGATGAATTTCTAGCTCCCCGAGAGAGTATCCCTCAGTGTTGTATACTTCTAGAGTTTGATCTATGCGATCGGGCAATAACCAACCGCAAATCGGATTAAGGCTGGGATGTGATGATGCTTCTTCGTTGATATGATCGGGATTGCCTGAGAGCCAACGGAAATGAAGTCGAGCAGGTTGAACAATACGAGGTGGTAAATTCGCTGCATTTTCTAAACTTAGGCTCGTCTTGAGATGCTCTGGGATAATTGTTTGATCGCATTTCAAATCGCGGACTCGACCAAATGTATCAACTAAACGTAAACGTAAAATTTTCAGCAAACCCGAACGAATAGGATTAAAAAAATTCAGTGGTTGTGGAGCGCTAATAATACTGTCTTGGACAGCTTGACGGACTGATTCAACAAATTGTTGATTACCTTCAAATCCAATCGGGTCGTCAATGGGTAGCTGTAGAGTTTGCTTGCGACCGAGTAAAGCTTGATTAAAACCATTAAGAGCTTGGGATAGACATTGTATATCTTTAAAGCTTTCATTTATCTCTAACAAACGATTGAAAAACTGTTCTTGTGGTTTCAGTACTTCTGATTGAGCAATCCATTCTTTTAAATCCTCGATATGTTTATCTAACCATCCGCGATTAGGCTCAATTGATTTATCTTTGCAGAATTGCGAAAAGAAACTCTTCTGGGTGAAAAATGCTTCAATTTGCTGCTTGTGTTGGTCAGCTGCATACTGGGTCAAAATACTGCGACCGCTATACGCATCTTTTTGAGTATTTGAATCTTGTGTGATGCCAAATTTAAGCTGAAAATCAATCACAGCATCATTGGTTTGATAATACTGTTTTATGAAGTCGGCGAAATAATTTCTTTGGTTTTGAACGCCAGTAATTTGAATTTCCCATTCCAATAAAAAAGGTTTCCAAGGTTGCGATCGCCACACGCGGGTAAATTGATGTTTGCGCTTTGGTCGCTTTTGAATACTTTCCATGAGGTGCGTTGCTAAAGTTTCATAAAATAGAGATTTCTCGATTTTTTCATCTTCTATATGTAAAATGAAACACTCTACAAAATCTTGAATTACACTCTCTCTCGTCTCAGCATTTTTCTCTTTTTCCAATTTGAAAACCGCCATAATAACAGGTTCATTAGGCTGCCAGTATCGAGGAGCAGGAACTGATTTGAGTTGATATTCTTGAGGTTTCGCGTCTGATTTATTTTCGGCGAACGATTTTTTGTTCAACTGGTCTAAGTCATGCTTTAAATTGGTGAGACATTTTTCCAAGTCAGGTTTAAGACTATCAAACTCAGCTTGCTGATGTTTTAATTTGCCGATTTCGGAATTGGAAATAAAATTTTTAACCAGTTGAGGGGAGGGATAGCGATTAAAATCATCTACAAAGGGATAAAGACAAATCAAATATTTATACCAGTCTGCAAAAATTTGTTGTCTTTGTGATTCGAGTTGGTATTGTATTGTGTTATAATTTTCTTGGAGTTGATTCAAGTGTTTTAACTTGTCTGCAATCTCTGAGGGTAGGTCTAAAAGGAAATTTTTTGAATTCTCACTTGGTAAATAATCGTTCTGCTGGGCTTTAATCTTTTCGATATTCCAAACAATTCCTGATGAGTGGGCAACAAATTCTTTTTCGTGACGCGCTTGTTGGAGCTTGTTATCTAAGTTATCTGCTTCTTCTTTCAGGGATGTTAAGAGTTGGATTGCCTCTAATTGATTTTCAATATCAAATTTTGACAGATTGTTATCTTTTTGAGCTATTTGGTGAGCAATATAGCTAGATAGAGCTTCTGTCCCACTATTTGCCAAAATCACACTATCTAACTCAGGCTTATTTTCTTGGGCTTGCTCAGAATTATGCGGCTGAAATTCGAGACAGCCATAATAGAGTGTTTGCAGGCTGGTTTGAATTTTTTCTATGTCTTGGTCTAGTTTCCACTTAATTTTGTCTTGAATAAATTGATTTAGCGAACGCTCAGATTTAGACAAATATTCTGAAATCAGCGATCGCATATAGTCATACTCTATCTGACTATGCCAACCAATAACCTCATAACTGAGGTTGGAATTGAGGTCGCCAGGTTCACTATCGTGACACCCAAAAACGCTATAACAGTTGGGGTAAAATGCAGCAAAGGCAGGTTCGCCATACCCAATCGCCGTTAAATGTCTACCCCAGTATTCATCAGCTTGCCTATCATGTTTCAACCAATCTGCTAGCGATAATTGTCTGCCAAGATATCGAAATGGCTGATATTTTCCTTGTTGGGGATTAGCAGGGTAGGGAATACAAACACTGGTAGAAGTATTTTCTCTGTTTTGGGTGTCACAAAGATAATCACTTTCGACAATCCATTTAGCCTCAATGGTTTCTCCACGTTTGCGAATCACCAACCAGCAATTCGGAGTTGTAGGAAAGCTTAAGCTTTGGTCTTTATGCTCTCCCGTTCTCAGGGCTTTCGGTAACTCCCAGTGTAAGTGAATACCTGGGGATAACAAGAAGTTTCGATTTTGAAACGGTTGTGAGACAATGTTTTCACTAATATAAGGGGTTCCCGAAAGCACATCTCGGCCGATGGCGTTAGGATTATTTTTTTGGAAGTCAGGGGTGGAATTATAATTGCGATCGCAATAAGGAAGGTTGCGAAAATTCGCCATTGGCTCAACACAGAGATAGCCACTTTTACCCTGTATGTGCAGTGCCTCAATACCAATCGGAGCCACAAGAAAATAACTTGACATATAAATACGAGTAAGCTTTTTTACCTACAATAAACTTTTGGACATTCTATTGATTTCGCTGTGTCTGACGCGGTAACGTTTCTACACACTAGTTAAAGCTTGGAATGTAATTTGCCTTGCACTCATCTTGATATGCTCCTTTAAGGTGGGATGGCGAGTCGCATTAGGGAATACGCTCGCCCTTGGTGGACATGGGTTGGGAGTGGTGTACAGTGATAAATTAAATGACGTTGAGACAAATTCGTGCGATCAAGCGAAACTTTACCCGCTTTAGACTTGCAACAATTTCTGTTGTTACAGCCTATCAGTTCCCTGTATGGCTTCTGAGTTGAAGGCTAGAGAGTTCAGACTTCACAACCTCGATGATATTAAGTTGGTATGGCGACAAGTAAAAAGTCACTGTATATTTGTTATTTAATTAAACTATTTTTTTAGTTTTTGTAGCTCCTCATAATCTTTATTTATTGCTGCAATTTCGGTAGAAATATCATTACTATTACTTGAGATTAAACTCTTGGTTTTCTGCTGATCTTTTATTCCAATATTTGTTGTGAACCATTTGCTGTCTATCGTAACCAAAGATTCTGGATTTGAATTTATTTGTGTTCGATTTAGAAAAGCTATCCACATTTTCTCCTTGTTTTTATTATTCGGATTTTCGCTCCATATTTTATAGATTACTTTTCCATACTCTAACCACAGCTGAGATAGACTTTTATCCCAGGTGGCAGGTCGCGGGATATTGTACTTGTTATAAAAAGATTGAACATCATTGAAAGTTTCCAAGATATATGCATCTTCTCCCACAAATGCTGCTAGATTGTTGTCCATTTTCATGACCGCAAAGACAAATGTTTCTCTCTTTTGTACTGCATATGTCCAGTAATCTCGGTGCGCTCCATGCCTGATTAACGCATACGGATTTTCCCATGTTTCTTTTTCTGTCCACACCTTAGGATCGATCTGCGGGACGTTTATGTTCGGTATTTTTACGGTAGGGTCGATATAGAATTGTTGGTTTTCTGAAAAATTCTGTGCAGCAGTATTTCTAGACTGATCTTTAGCCCATATTTGTTGATTGAGGATGTTTCGCACTACTTTCGACTTGATATCTATCAAAGAACCAGCACCAGCCGCACCTGCTGGTTGAACAATATCGTGTAAATCGTAGTCACCAGTAAAAATCAACTTCAATTCTTCTGTCCCAATTTCATTGAATTGTAGATCAACAATTCTATCAACAACGCTACTAGGAACTCCTAATGCTTTTACACCAATGGGTTTAGGTGGCTCTTCCGTATTCCACACCCCCACGTATCCAAAGTATTTAGTGTATTTTTTTATTTCTTGTTCGCTCAATTTTTCTAAACTTTTCTCCTTGATAGTTTTTTCTAAAATGTCGTGTCCTTTACACGGATTTCCCTCTTTTATTTTTGCCAAACTATGTGTACCAGTGTTACGAAGTGTAATGATTAAGTTAAGTTTCTGACAAACATCTGAGATTGCTTTTGCGTGGTCTTCCAAAACGTGACCATAACTTGGTAACTGATTAAAATTCTTATTTTTGACTGTAATGATAGCCATCTTCTTCTGCTCCTTGTGAAGATAAATTGATTTTTGACAAATTACTCGTGTTGATCAGAACATGAATTTTTGTACAGTGACAAATTAAATGACGTTAGTCATCAAGCGAAACTTTACCGACTTTAGACTTGAACAATTTCTGTTATTACAGCCTATAAATTTTCTGTACTGCTTTTATCTAAGCTAAACGCTAGAGAGTTCAGGCTTCAAAGTCTCGACGACATTAATTTTGTATAGAAACAAATAAAAAGTCACTGTATATTTCTACTTTGACCTATGGATAATTCCAGTAAGTGCGACCGCCTGGACGAGCATCAATATGTACGAAACCTTTATGCATTCCTGAGCCTAAGCCGACTACGCTTGGAATCGCTTTGCACACATCATACAATCGCTTTAAGTTTTTATCCGTAGGATAGATATCAAGAGCATTTCCAGTAATGTGTTGACTTGCTCTTGCTCCTCCAATTTGGCGATTAATTGCTGGTGGACGATAGCCGCTAGTTACGCCAATGGTTGAGCCGTATTTATCACGAACTTCTGCAAAAACACGAGCAATTTTTTCAATATTATCAACAACTTGTTTATTTTCAGGAACCCTAGTACATTTGGCTGTGACTTCGCCCCATGTCAAAGGGATTGTGTCAATAATGCGCTCGTCAGAATAGACAATTTTCCCTGAAGGCAACTTCATTGATGGCCCTGTCTTATTACTTTGCGACCCACTGCTTGACTGCGGTTGATCGGTACTTCCGTGATGCTCTTCTAAAATCTCAAGCAGCGATGATGCAGTGGTTACCCCCAGTGTATCAGGATACTCTAGCCAATGTTCTTTTTTGTATTTTGCAAAAGCATCTAATGTTCCATTGCCTACAATGCCATCTGCTTCTCCGGTATAGTATTTACTAATTTTTAGCAGATTCTGGATTGCTTGAACCAAATCTTTATCAGCCGCTGCCAGCTTTTTTTCTGCCTTACTATTCGCAAAATTTTTCAGCGCTTCAACGTTTATATCTGCCATTTTTCTCCTTGCGTAAATTCGAGATAAAAGTAACTGTTTTCAGGCGATATACAGCTACATTGAATATCTTTTAGAACAGGTGATGACGGAGTAATTATCTTGAAATTCCTGCTCAACAATCGCCATTTGCATTTCTATTAATCAAGCCATCTCCTAGCTAAATAAATTGTCAACGAATTGCTAGAGAGATTGAACGAGATACATCGGTCAGAGAGCGTCTGGTTGTCTCCCTGACTGATGTTTACTACTTACCTACACTAATTGCCTTGGCAGTTATGCCGGGAAAGTTTTGGTTGACATTACCATCGACATCGCGCCAGTGGACACTGCCATCTGGATTAATGAAGTAAGAAGCACTCGGTACAGAGGGGTCAGCAGCTATTTCCGAGACTTTTTCACTGAAGATATCCCAGCGACTATGCTCTGGTGCCCAACGTGCCCAAACGCCATTTTCTTGGATAGCCCAAAGCCGATTATTTCCTCCGACACTGATTGCCTTAGCAGTTATGCCAGGAAAGCCCTCGTTGGTAGGAGCGTACTTTGCAAAGCCCCCCTTGTTGGCATTACCATCAACATCGCGCCAGTGGACGCTACCATCTGAGTTGATGAAGTAACAAGCACTCGGCGTGGAGGGATCAGCAACTATTTCCGAGACATTTTCACTGAAGATATCCCACCGACTATACTCTGGTGCCCAACGTGCCCAAACTCCATTTTCTTGGATAGCCCAAAGTCTTCCTGATGGCGAGTTGCTCATATTGAATCATCCTCTGTTGTAAGTAAGATTGATTAGAACTGGTGTCTCCGTTCTATACCTTTAAGACGATTCCAGAGTTAGATTTCTGAATTTTTTGAGTAAGAGTCTTTTGTCTCTAACTCGCTCCCCATAAAAGCAGCATCAAGAACCAGAACCCTTTTACGCTTTAGCTGATAACCGTTTTAAAGCCTTTTCAACCTCACCACGAGCAGGATAGAGCAACTGCTGACTCAAAGCACTTCGATAAGCCTCGATCGCACCGCTCACATCCTCTAATCCCTCCAAGGCTCTCCCTTGCCAGTAACAAGCCATAGCCGGATCTAACTCCATCAATTCCTTTGTTAACTGACAAGCCTCTTGCCACCACTGCCGACTCGCCGCATCATTTCCCAGCACCCGATAACTCTCCCCCAGCCACACCGCCGCAGATACAGATGGCAGATAACTCCCCGCTTCCGGCAACAACTGGCATCCTCGTGACAAGGCCTCCACGGCTTCCTGGTGTTTCCCCGCCAGTGCCAATACCCGCCCATGACGAAACCAACTATCCGCCAAATTGGGCTGAAGTTGTGTCCCCTTTGCAGAGACACTACACCCCCGCTCAATTTCCTGAAAACCTTCCACCAGAACTCGCCCCGCCGTTGCCCAAACACTCCAGTGTTCGGCAAAACGCTCAAGCATTTCCTCCACTACCGAAGCAAGAGTGGTATTTTCCCCCTCTCCTCCCAGAAAAGGGTCTGGGGGAAAGGTCATCTCTACAGCCAGCAAAATCTCGCACAACGCCCGATAAATTTCACGATCCTTGGGGTACAGATGATAAACTTTCAGCATCGCCTGAGCCGCTTGCTGGTATTCACCCGTGTGGAACAAGCATCGCCCATAGTAATACCAGCCGCTAGGATTATTTGGGTGTTCCTGAGTAAACTTTGCCAACACCCTTACACCTTTGGCCCACTCGCCCCGGAAAAGGTGATAATATGCCAGCAGTTCATGAATAGCTGCCGCACCAGGAGCTAGCCGCAAAGCATAACTAATCATCTGTTTAGTCTGCTTGCCCTCGTCATCGAATACTAATCTCATCCGGCAACGATTATCTATCTGTCGTTTGAGTAGTCGGAAATCATCTGGAGCTAACTCTCCTACTTTACTTAAGCGCCGCCCAGCTTCCCGAACGTTACCCACCGCCATCAGCGCGTCATAGCTGTTAATTAGCGCTATAATATCGTCTGAGTCGAGTGACAAAACCGCATCAAAGGCTCGCAAAGCCGCGATGGCATCCTCTTTTGCGATGTGTATCTGCCCCAATGCCAGCCAGTGAGCTGTGTTATCTGGTTCAAGGGCTGCCGCAGACTCAAAAGCCGCGATCGCCCCCTGACTGTCACCAATACATACTGCGATCGCTCCACGAATATGTTGCCGAGTTGGCTCATTTTGTGCTAGAGGCAAGGCACTCTCATAAACCGCTATTGCCTCAGAATCTTGTCCAATTAGCTGCAAGATTTTCCCCAATTTCAACCGCACCTCAATCAATAGAGGTTGCCGCTTAATGACTTGGCGATACTCCTCAACCGCCCGTTCCCACTGACCTATTGCGTACAGCAGATTAGCCAATTCCAGCCGTTTCTTCCATCCAGAAGGATATTGCTGCACGTACTGATTTAATGTTTTCAGCTTCTGTTCTTGTCGCGTTGGCTTTTGGTCTAAGACTAGGTAAAAATTTAACTCCACACCAAAGGACTGGGTGAGTGATACCAAGTATGAGACAATGTTTTTAGACATGTTGCTGTTATCTCATAATTAATTCTCTCACTAATGCTCTCCATAGTCTTGACTATTTGAGAGTCGGATATCATCGTTTGATAAAATAAGCATCTCTCCACCAGAGGTTTTTCCCTTTTGCCCGAAGGTTTGGAGGAATCTAACAAAGAATCATCTAACCCTGACAAATACCTTCTCAAATGCTTTTGCAGAATATTTCGTGCTTGTTGGATTCGCTTATAAACGTTATTTAGGGAGAGCCTGAGATGTTGAGCAATGTCTTGATACGATTTGTTCTGAACAAAGTGCAGAACAAATGGCTCGCGCAGTCTGGGTTGTAAGTCATCAATGGCACGGCAGATGAACGCCCTCAACTCTTTACGCATCAGCCCTGCATCGGGAGTCTCGAACATTGAGACTGGTGAAAAGTTTTCTCCCACAGTCATCGCTTCCAGACTCTCAACTTTCTTTGCACCCCTATTACGTTCTCGATGTATATCTATGCAGAGGTTATGAGTCAGCCGAGTTAACCAAGCTCTAAAGTTGGTGATGACACCAGTACATTCTCGTACCTTCTCCCAGGCTTTGAGCATCGCTCGACTGAGCAAGTCTTCGGCATCAGTATGATTACCACCCATCCATCGCAAACAGCAACGGTAAAGATAGTCTTGATTCAGCTCCCATTGCTGCCAAAAAGCTGAACTTATATTTCCACTGCAACTATGCACTTCCAAGATTGCAAATGCTTGAGTACCCATGATAATTCTTTTGACAAAATGTTAATCTATGTGTGTTGTTGTACGTAAACCAAAAGGGTTGCAATAGACCAATAAACCAGGCACAGCTTGATTTTTAGCCTTTTCATTGCATGAAAAGCTCTCGTCAGACAAGATGTCCGATCGGAGAATATAGTCAGCAAGCTTTGAGTTATTAAAAATAGAGTTGTCACCTGATAAGAATCTACAATCTAAAACCCTTAATTTGTAGAGGTTTAAGCTTAAGAGAAGATTAGTAAGTGACAAATCTAATATTCATAACAACATTGGTCTCAAACCCTTGTACATATTTGGTTACGAATTTCCCGACTGGTTTGGTAGAAGTATCGGTAAGATAACACCCGTAAGAAGTATTAGTTGACAACACCCTGATTCCGTATGCCCCTATTTGCTGAAATCGAACTCAGACAATAGCTTGGGACAATTGGTGCTAAACTGATACGCGTTTAAATTGTATATTTTGACGTTAAGACTGTACTTTGTCATTGGTCATTTGTTCTTGAAAATACAAATGACTAATAACGAATGACAACCTTTTCCTGACGGACATGCTGCGTAAACACGAGTAAATATACAGTCTGTGACGCGTAACAACTTATTTTCAAATTCTTGTCAACACCACTATTTTTCACAAAATTAGTTTAAATGAAGCAACTTGCCAGTTCCTACAGTATATATACTGAAATCCAAGTAATTTTCTCGGACATTTTTGGCATTTAGGTATTGACAAATTAGGCAAACAATGAAACAAGATAAATCAGTAAAAACAGGCGATCGCTTTATTAACTGTATTGTTAGGCTGCAAAAGAGTTCTTGTTCTTGAGGCTTGTTTCATGGCGTGCATCGAGTTAGGAAAAAAAACTTCTAACTCAAAAGATTCAGAAATTGCTCTCTGGAATCGTCTTAAAGATGTAGAGACACAAGGTTAATAAACATAAGAGTATGACTGAATGTCTCGCTCTTCAATCAAAGCTTTATACTATCAAAAATTATACACCTGATGAGCAATCGCTGGCTCATACCAAATCTTATCAACCAAATGTCTAATGGGACTTAAACAAAAATAGAGGAAAAAGCAGACGTGAATAACAGCAGGAAGTTTGCTTACAGCAAGCCTGGATTGTTCCGAGCATTGGGAACTATAATCCCGATCGCTATAGTATCGATATTGACCAGCAATGCTTGCCTCGCACAAATTATACCTGATACCACATTGGGAAATCAAAACTCCCGCGTGATGAGTGGTGTCAACATTAAAGGAAATGGGGCTGACTTAATTGAAGGTGGTGTTCAAAGCGGAACCAACCTTTTTCATAGTTTTGCAGAATTTAATGTCAACAATGGGCAGAGGGTATATTTTGCTAACCCTACAGGTATTGCTAATATTTTGAGCCGAGTTACTGGCAATAACCCTTCTAATATTTTGGGAACTCTGGGCGTAAATGGTGCAGCTAATTTATTTTTACTCAATCCCAAGGGTATTATTTTTGGACCAAATGCCCAGCTAGATATTCAAGGTTCATTCCTGGCTACCACAGGTAACAGTTTTCAGTTTCCTGATGGTAGTGAATTTAGTGCTACTAATCCGCAAGCGCCGCCACTGTTAACAATGAGTGTACCTGTGGGTGTGCAGTTTGGTTCACAGCCAACTGCAAGTATTACTAATGAAGGGAATTTGGTAACAGGAAAAGATTTGACGCTGAATGCAGGAAATTTGGATTTACAAGGACAACTCCAAGCTGGTGGTAATTTAACATTACAAGCGCAGGAAACTTTAAAAATTAGAGATAGCGCAACTAATCCTTTCATTGCGGCTGCGAGTGGGAATTTGCTGGCGCAAGGTAATCAGAAAGTAGATATTTCTGCCTTAAATCACCCAGATAGTGGCTTTTACTCTGGTGGCGATATGGTGTTGCAGTCTGAAAATACCATTGGCGGCGATGCACATTACTGGGCTGGGGGTAATTTTAGGATAGAAAAGTTAAACGGCGATTTAGGTAATCTGTTTAGTCCTGACGATCTGGTAATTCGCGCTAGTGGGGATGTGAGTTTTGATAGCTACGAAGGTGCATCTTTGCACATTCTGGCGGGTGGGAGCGTCAATATTGACGGTGACGTTTACATTACTAAGGCAGACAGCACAAGCAATTCTCTTCAAGAAACCGTCACGCTATCGGATGGAACAACAAAGATAGATATTGATGGTAGTCAAACACCAACTCTAGACATTAGAGCAGGGGTAGATTCTAATTATATTGGGACTCCGCAATTTACACCCAATCCGCTCATTGGATTCAATGTACAAAATCCTAATACGAGCAACGAACCAACAAATGCAAATATTAACATTGAAGGTACTATTTATAATTTTTCAGGCTCTCAATCTAACAGTGGACAGATACTTGTAACTAATCAATACAATCCCAATAAATTGCCTGGTAATATAACAACAGGAATAATCTCTACTTATGGTGATGTCACTGTTGATTCGCGTGATAATATTACAAATAATGGCAAAATTGATACTACTAATGGCAATAATAATGGTGGTGATATTACACTTATTGCTAATGAAAGCCTTACAAATGATGGGCAATTATTATCTAGCACAACATGGGGTAAAGGAAATGGAGGCAATATTAGCCTTTTGAGTAGACATAGCGAAGTTAATACTAAAGGTGGGAGTATAACCTCTAAAAGTAATGATGATTCTGATGGTCAAGGTATTGGTGGAGATGTCACTATTGAAGCTGATAGTGATATTTATATTTCTAATATAGAAGCTTCTAGCTATCAGAATAATAATGATTATGATGGTAATTATGCTTTAAATGATAAAAATTTTAGTACTATCAAAATTACCTCTAATGGAGGTTCAGTCTATTTAAATAATTCTAAAGTAGATACCACTAATAATAGTTCTGGCTATGCAGGAAATATCGTAATTAATGCTAAAAATCAAGTATCTATTCTCAATGGCAGCAAAATATCCAGCGAGGGAAATAATGGAACGATATCTCTTGGCAGTGATGATAAAGCAAATCCGCCTAAAAGCGTTACTATTGATAATTCTTGGCTGAGTGTAGATAATTATTCACCTGGTGGTAATACAGGAAATATAAATATTTACGGTTTTGAAAATGTTTGGATTAAAAATAGTAACGTATACAGTGGTAAAGGTACTAGTGAAACTAATGACAATAGTAAGGCAAATGGTGGCACTGTAAATATTGAATCGCAAGGCTTGGTAAGTTTAGACCATTCACAAATATTAAGTGATGTCTTTTCTTCAGACCAAAATGGTAATGGAGGTAAAATTAATATCTTAGCACGCTCACTAATTATCAAGAATGGGTCTAATTTAGTTACTTCCACACTTGGTACAGGAAATGCAGGCGATGTGAATATTAAGGCTTCAGATTACGTTTTGTTAGAAAATAGTAAAATTTCCAGTAGTCTTAGCGGCATCGCAACAGGCAAAGCTGGAAATATTAATATTACAACTAATTTTTTGACTGTTGATAAAGGAAACATAGAAGCTCAAAGTCCAGGTAAAGGAGATGGTGGCGATATCCACATCACAACAAATAATTTGCTACTCCGTCGCCAAAGCAAAATTTCCACTACAGCCGGCAAAGAAGGATTCGGTGGTAATGGTGGTAGCATCACGATTAATGCCAAGGATGGATTTGTTGTAGCAGTGCCATCAGAAGATAGTGATATTATTGCTAATGCCTTTGGCGGTAAGGGTGGCAGGATTGAGATTAATGCTAACCGCATTCTAGGATTTCAAAACCGGGGAAAGTTGAGTTCAGCAGAACTGACGAATCTTGACAACAATGGCATCAGCGACATTAGTGCCAGTTCCGATGTAGGTGAAAATGGAGAAGTATCGCTTAATACTCTCAGTATTGACCCCAGTCAGGGACTTGTCGCATTGCCGACAAATCTAGTAGACCCGTCTAGATTAATTGCCCAAGGTTGCGATCGCAACAGTAACGTTGCTAAAGGACAAAGTGAGTTTGTGATTACTGGACGTGGCGGATTACCACCCAGTCCTGATGATACTCTCAAGCCTGGGGTAGTTTCACCAGAATGGGTAGTAAATAATACGGTTAATAATAATAAGAATTCTGTAAATATGACTGAGAGTAATTTAAGGCAATTATCATCAAATACTTCCGCTCCCTTAGTAGAAGCAGTAGGTATGATACGCAGTGCAAATGGAGATATTGTTTTGACTGCTCAATCAACAACAGCTACTTTGTTGCAGTCGGGGTTATCTACTCAAGCCTGTAATGTTACTCAAGGGAATGTTCGATGATGAACGACTGGCTGGGTAGGCGATCGCCATATCTATATCAATACTATTCAGATCGGGTCACAAACCAACCACAAAACCTGGCCCAGACTGGCAATGCATCCATCATCTCTAAGAAAACAAAATCTATCAGTCGGATTCTTTTGACAAATTGGGGCTATGTATTCCTTCTATGCACAGGGTTAAATATCAGCATTTATCCACAACGGTTAGCGGCTCAAGAGGCTCCCATTGAGGTAAAACCGCCTTCCATACAACCACTACCACAGCCACAACCTCTACCAGAACTACCGCCTCCAGAACAACTATTACCCACTGCACCCCAGTCACCAACTCAACCAGATGTTAATCCGCAGACATTAGCACAAACGTTGGTTGTAGAAAGGTTTGAGTTTGTGGGGAATACAGTTTTTAGCACCCAAGAACTGGCGAAGTTGACGGCTCCTTACCTCAAACACCCAATTACTTTTAATGATTTACTCAAGCTACGTTTAGAACTGACGAAATTATATATAGATAGAGGCTATATTACCTCTGGAGTAATTATTCCTCCCCAAACTGTGAAAGCAGGGGTAGTGGTAATGCAGGCGGTAGAAGGAAGTATAGAAAAGATAAATGTTACAGGTACGCGCCGCCTCAACCCCAGCTATATCCGCGATCGCCTAGCTATTGCTGCTGGTAAACCATTATCCCGCGATCGCCTACTCGCAGGATTGCAACTATTACAACTCGATCCTTTAATTAAAAGTATATCTACTGACTTACAAGCCGGCATACGTCCGAGTACGAATATTTTAGAAGTTAAAGTGACTGAGGCCAATTCTTTTAGTACTCAGTTAGTGCTAGATAACCAACGCAGTCCGAGTGTGGGAAGTTTTCGCAGGCGCATCAATCTTACGGAAGCCAATTTGTTAGGGCTAGGAGATGGTTTAAGTGTCGGTTACACCAATACAGATGGTAGTAATGGCTTTGATGTTAGCTATAGCCTACCAGTCAACCCACGCAACGGTAAGCTGATTTTTACCTATGGCAATACTGATAGTAATGTTATAGAACGTCCTTTTAACTCCTTGGATATTAATTCTCAGTCTAGTTACTACGAATTAACCTTCCGTCAACCCCTGTTACAAACTCCCAGCCAAGAGTTTACTTTAGGAATTACCGCCAGTCACCAAGCAAGTCAAACATTTCTAGGTTATAACGACATCGGGGCATTTCCGCTAGCGGTTGGTGCTGATGACCAAGGAAGGACGAGGGTTTCTGCTATCCGATTTTTTCAAGAATGGACTCAACGTAGTAGCCAACAAGTAATAGCAGCGCGATCGCAATTTAGTTTAGGCTTGGGTATTTTAGGAGCCACAATCAATCAGGATGAACCCGATAGCCGTTTTTTTAGTTGGCGTGGACAAGCACAATGGCTGCGCCAACTAGCGCCTGATACCTTAGTGCTGCTGCAAGCTGATATGCAATTAGCAGATAGAAAACTGTTAGGACTGGAACAATTTGGTATCGGTGGACAAACAACTGTGCGCGGATACCGTCAGGATCAACTCTTAACAGATAATGGTGTGCAAGCAACCGCAGAAATTCGCTTACCGATTCTGCAAGTTCCTCAAGGAGTATTGCAACTCACGCCTTTTGCAGATATAGGTACTGGCTGGAATAATGGCGGCTCAAATCCCCGTAATAACACTTTAATCGGTACTGGAATAGGCTTGCTGTGGCGACAGGGTAATAATTTTACTGCACGTTTTGATTGGGGTATCCCGCTAATATCAGTTAATTCTCAGGGTGATAAAACATGGCAAGAAAACGGTTTGTATTTCTCTGTTATCTATACACCTTTTTAAATCGGGGATTGATGCTAATACCAATTCTGTATAAAGATGCGCCAAACTATATGAGGAACGAACCGCAAAGGACGCAAAGGGCACAAAGAAAGAAGGAAGGAAGGAAGTCAAGAGAATTTGGTGCAGCCTCACAAAGAAATGGTATGAGAGTGAAAAATTTTTCTGAGAAACAACGCCAAAAATTCTGGTATGGACTTTTGGCTTGTCTGACAACTTTACTATGTATATTTGGTTCGCCTGTGGTGGCTCGTGATGTGGTAAGTCTTGGGTTGACTGCATCTATGGTTGCTTCTTCCTCTCAAGAGGAAGTAGCTAAAAATCTCTATATGTCAGGACGATTTGCAGAAGCAGTCAAGCTATTACAGCAAGCCTATCAAGCAAGTGGGAATCAAGTAGAAAAGGCGGTGATTCTGAGTAATTTAGCTCTCAACTTGCACCAATTAGGGCGCATTGATGAAGCAAGTGGGGTAATTGAAGAAGCGATCGCTATCTTACAAAATACTGCCAATTCACCACCAGTTTGGGCGCAAGTTTGGGATATCAAAGGTAATCTGGAACTAGCACAGGGTAAAGCTCAAGCCGCTTTGTCATCTTGGGAAACAGCCGTATCGCTCTACCAAAAATTAAAAGATAGCAATAGAGCTATCCTCACTCAAATTAACCAAGCACAAGCATTGCAGACTTTAGGACTCTATCGGCGAGAGATTTCTCTACTCCAGAGTTTGACAACGGATCTGCAAAAACAACCAGACTCTCTGGCTAAGGCGGCTAGTTTTCGCAACTTGGGTGAGGCGCTGGCGTTGGCTGGCGATATCGATCGGGCAAAAAAACATTTACAACAAAGTCTGGAGATTGCCCAAAAACTACAATCAGCAGAAAATATTGCTACAGCTTACCTGAGTTTGGGTAATCTTGCTTATATTCCTGGTAGCAGTATAGAACAAAAACATACTGCTCTGGCTTATTACGAAAAAGCAGTTGTTTCATCAACTACTGCAACTAGCAAAATCCCATCTCAACTTAACTGTTTACGCCTGTTGATTGAGTTGGAACAATGGCCAGCCGCTCAAGCATTATATCCCGAAATTCAAAGTCAAATTGCTAACCTGCCGCTTGGTCGTTCGGCGATTTACGCTCAGGTAAATTTGGCTCAACGCCTTTTAGAAATGAGGCAGAAATTCCCTGAACCCAACCCAGAAACAATTGCTAAAATCCTGGCTGTGGCACGTCAGCAGGCGCAACAATTGCAAGATGTACGCTCAGAGTCTTTTGTATTAGGTAATCTTGGACACCTATATGAATTATCTCAACAATGGTCTATAGCCCAGGATTTGACCACACAGGCGCTGAATTTGTCACAGTCAATTCAAGCGTCAGATATCGCCTATCGTTGGCAGTGGCAACTGGGACGTATTCTTTGCCAAGGTAAACCGCAGTGCGATCGGACAGAAGTCATCGCTGCCTATCAACAAGCATTTAATACTTTACAAAATATCCGTAGCGATTTGATTGCTACGAATAAAAATGTGCAGTTTTCTTTTCGGGAAACGGTAGAACCTGTATATCGCCGTTTAGTAGATTTGTTACTTCAATCATCAGCACCAAGTCAAGAAAATTTAACACAGGCTCGTAATGTAATTGAAGCGCTGCAAGTGGCGAAATTACAAAACTATTTGCGGCAAGCTTGTGAAGATACGAAATTAGCACTCGATAAGGTGATTGACTCCCAAGACCAAACATCTGCTGTTATTTATGCAATTATTTTGGATGATCGTTTAGAAGTTATTCTCAAGCGGCCTAATCAAGAACTTAGCCATTATGCTACCCCGCCTCAACAGAAAATTGAGGAAGTTGTCAGCCGACTATATGAAAATCTGCAAGAAGATGGTAGTTATGAAGAAGTACAACAGGATGGTCAAAAAGTTTATAACTGGCTGATTCAACCAATAGAAAAAGAGTTAAAGGATAGCAAAATTAAAAATTTGATTTTTGTTTTGGATGGGGTTTTAAGAAAAATTCCGATGGCTAGTCTCTATAATGGACAACAGTATCTAGTAGAAAAATATGCTGTCTCCTTAGCTTTAGGGTTACAAGTACGCGAACCCATTGCCTTAGATAGAGCGAAAATCAAAATTTTGGCTGCCAGTTTAACTCAACCACCAAGTAACAAAGAACTTTCTGGTTTTTCTCGATTAGAAAATGTTGAGCAAGAAATCAAGGAGATTAAAAAGACGGGATTAGCCGTTAACTGGATCGCCGATCAAGAATTTACTACAAAAAACTTTAACAAAAAACTAAATTCTACTAATTTTGACGTAGTACATTTAGCAACCCACGGTCTATTTAGTGCAAATCGAGAAAATACTTTTGTGGTGACAGCAGATGGAAAGTTGAAGATAGATGAATTCGATCGATTGTTTCTTAACCAAGGGCAAAAGCACGATAGCTTCGCTCGCCGCAGGCATCGCCGCCGAATTGAGTTACTGGTTCTTAGTGCTTGCCAGACAGCTACAGGTAACGACCAAGAAGTGATGGGTATTGCTGGAACTACAGTTCAAGCTGGGGCTAGTAGTGCGATCGCCAGTTTGTGGGATCTAGACGATGAAGCCAGCGTTCCATTCATTAAAGAATTTTATACACATCTAGGGCAACCCAACATCAGCAGAGCCGAAGCACTTCGTCTCGCACAACAAGCTCTACTGAAAAACCCCAAATATGACCACCCTCGTTATTGGGCCCCTTATGTCTTAGTTGGTAGTTGGCTTTGATGTCAACAAGAAGGGTGTAGGGAATTTTGGCAGTGGGGGCTTGTACCCTATCAGTTCCAGGGCGCGGTGTACACAAATACCAAGTTTTTTCTTCTTGACACGCAACCCCACACCCCTAAACCTGCAACCCTAGTTTTGGTCAAAAAGCTCCTAAATCTAAAAATTCAGTAATTCTTGTTTTACATCGTCTTTAAATTAGACCTGCCTTGAAAATAGGGACTGGGGACTGGGAAAACCAAGATATTTTCATTGTTCCTTGTGAGCGCCGCTCATGGAGTCTCTTGCATAAATAATTTTTTGTCTCACGCAAAGGCGCAAAGAATAAGGGGAAAATAAGGACTTTTGCAAGAGACTCCATGAACACAATTCACAATGAAGGAATGAAAATATTTTTTTCCTAGTCCCCAGTCCCCAGTCCCCAGTCCCTATTTTCAAGGCAGGTCTATTGTAAATGACCCAAATCCGACAAGGTAAAAGCAGATGAGTACAGTAATGTCAAACAATTTCTAAAAACGAGCATTAATACTTAATATGAATAGCTTTAAAGATGCATTTATTTCTTATGGAAGAGCAGATAGCAAAGATTTTGCAACTAAGCTGCATCAGCGACTTGTAGAAGCAGACTTGAAAATTTGGTTTGACCAAAATGATATTCCTTTGGGTGTTGATTTCCAAAATCAAATAGATGATGGGATTGATAAATCAGACAATTTTCTCTTTATTATTGCGCCTCACTCAATCAATTCCATTTATTGTGGTAAAGAAATAGACTTAGCACTCCGCCGGAATAAACGCATTATTCCCCTACTCCATGTAGAGCAAATTACTCAAGAAATTTGGCAACAACGCAATCCTAGAGGTGAAGCGAGTCACTGGGAAGAATATAAAGCCAAGGGATCGCATTCCAGTTTTCCCAATATGCACCCAGCTATTGGCAAGATTAACTGGGTATACTTCCGTGAAGGTATAGATGACTTTGAGAAATCCTTTGCCGGACTCCTAGAGCTATTTTCCCGTCATCGAGAGTATGTGCGTCAACATACCTACTTTTTAGCCAGAGCCATAGAGTGGGAACAAAAACAACAAAAGTCAGAATACCTGTTAGTTGGTGAAGAACGGATACAGGCTGAAAACTGGCTGAAAATTCGGTTTAAACACGAGCAACCGCCCTGTGAACCAACGGATTTACACTGTGCTTTGATTTGTCAGAGTATCAAAAATGCTAACAACCTGATGACTCAGGTGTTCCTCTCCTACTCAGAAAAAGAGAGGTCATTTATGGAGAAAATTGCCAAAATCTTGATGCGAGAAAGCTTCACGGTTTGGACAAACAAAACAGATATTCAGTCTGGGTCAGATTTTGCCCTGTCAATTTATCGAGGCATTGAGGAAGCAGACAATCTGGTTTTTCTGATGTCTGCGGCCTCTTTGCAATCAGAATACTGTCAAATGGAACTGTCTCATGCTTTCTCTCTGAAAAAGCGGGTCATTCCTTTGTTGATTGAACAAGTAGACCTAGAGCTAATTCCTGTCGAATTACGTACCTTGCACTTCATTGACTTTACAGAGCAACAACCGCAGGGAAAAGACTCTGCCAATATTGACCAGCTAATTAATATACTGTTTCAAGATACAGCTTATTACGAACAGCATAAAATTTTATTAGTCAAAGCTCTCAAGTGGGAACGGCAAAAACGCAATTCTAGTATTTTGTTGCGGGGTCACAATCTCCGTAATGCTGAAGCTTGGTTAAAGGTAGCTAAACAAAAAACGCAACATCTGCCCATACCTTTGCAAGTAGAGTTCATCACTGAAAGCCTCAAGCAGCCCCCAGAGGCGGCGCTGGACGTATTTATTTCTTACTCTCGTGCTGATTCTGACTTTGCACGCAAGCTTAACGATACATTGCAAATTCAAAACAAGACTACTTGGTTCGATCAGGAAAGTATCGCCTCTGGTAGTGACTTTGAGCAAGAAATTTACCGAGGGATAGAAAGCGCCAACAACTTCTTATTTATTATTTCACCCAACTCTATCAGTTCACCCTACTGCAAGGCTGAGGTAGAGTACGCGATGAATTTGCATAAGCGAATCGTTACCGTTTTGTATCGGGAAATTAACATTGCAGATATTCACCCAGGGTTAGCAAAAGTACAATGGATTGATTTTTGCAAGCATGGAGCAGATTTTCTAACCAAATTTGGGGAATTAACTAGAACACTAGATGCAGATCCAGATTACGTGCGATCGCACACGCGTATTTTTTTAAAAGCGAAGGAGTGGGACGATCGCAAACGTGATGATAGTTTCTTGTTGCGGGGTAAAGATTTAGTTGCTTCTGAGGAATGGTTGAAGCAGTCTGTTGACAAACAACCAGCCCCCACCAATCTCCAACTAGAATATCTTGCAGCTAGTCGCGCTCTCCCCTATCGGAAAATCAAGCTCCGCACTGTGCTGCTGACTAGCTTAGTTGTGACAACGGTAATATTCATTGCTAGATTTCTCGGATTCACCCAGCCTTTAGAACTAGCAGCTTATGACCAGATAATGTCCTTACGTCCTGATGAACCAAAAGACGAAAGATTTTTAATGGTCGATGTCGATCCCGAAAGTCTTGAGAAGCTGAATGAAAGCAGGAGATATCCGGGTGGTAAAGGTTCTATTCCTGATGCGGCTCTAGACGATTTACTCAAAAATCTTTCCCAATATCAACCTAGTATGATTGGGCTGGATTTTATCCGTGATTTTCCGGCTGAAGGTAGCCTAAAACAACGTTTACAGCAAACAAAAAACTTCATTTCGGTCTGTAAAAACAGTTATGAAAATAGGCGGGGTGAAAAAATTCTAGGCTTTAAACACGCACCAGAAGTCCCTTTAGAGCAAGCAGGCTTTAGTGACTTAGTTGATGATGATGCTAAAGGTGGTCGTTTTGTGCGCCGACAATACTTGATGCAAAAGCCAGACCCTAAATATTGCAATACACCGGAAGCTTTGAGTCTAGTAATTGCTCGTCGTTATCTAGAAGCCCAAGGTCAGTCTTTCACCTCTCCTCTAAATCTCCAGAGCAAACAATATGATCAGCCTATGCAGTTTGGTAAAACCGTGATTCCCCAACTACTAGGACTGGGAGGTGGCTATCAAAACATGGATAATCAGCTTCAAGGTTATCAAACGATGCTCAAATATCGTACTTTTGGAGGCGACCCCAATGAATTTGCGCCTAGAGTCAATATTTTGGCAGTTTTGGACAATAAAGTTTCTGCTGAACAAATTAGAAATCGGATTGTACTGATTGGCTTTACTGACAGGCAAAACAGACAAGCTGATTACTGGAGTACACCCTATGGTGACGTTGCCGGAGTAACATTGCATGGGCAAACCATCAGCCAAATCTTGAGTGCGACCTTAGATAATCGCTCCCTCATCTGGTGGTGGCCTTTTGGTTATGAAACAGTGTGGATGTTTAGTTGGGCTTTGGTAGGTGCTGTTGTCTGTTGGCGATTTAACCGCAATCTTTATATAGGTATAGCTGTAGGACTTTCTACTGGAAGTTTATACATTATATGCTCCGTAATTTTGGTGAGTCAAAGCGGCTGGATACCTTTTATTCCAGCATTTTTGACATTAGTATTCACTGGATTAGCAGTATTATACTTAACTAATAGACTCCGTAAAAGTTAAGTCAACAAATCAGCAGACTAAGAGGAAATTGCAAAATGCTTCGTCCACAATTATCGATTCGGCGGTCAACTATTTTGATCTGCACTCTGACAACTGTTTTTTATTTTAATTTTTTGTCTCCTATTTTTGTTCGCAAAGCCCAAGCACAGAATTTGTTTGAGCGTATTGGCCAGATGTTTAATGGTTCTAGAGCCGAGGGAAATGCGTCTGGGCGATCGCGAGGAGGAGCAACGCGATCGCAATGCTCTCAAATAAATGGCAACAACCTCATTGCCTTAGTTTCTAATAACAATGGAGGCTTGACTACTCAGGATTATCCCCAGTTCTGGTTTTATTTACCCTTTGGAGGAAATTCCCAGTCACCTCCAGCTAAATTTAGATTATTAGATGAACAGAAAAAGTCTGTTTTGACAAAGCCCCTGCTGTTCTCTTTATCAGAAAAAAAAGGCATTGTCAGCATTAGTCTTCCCTCTACCGAAAAACCATTATTGATTGGAAAAAAATATCATTGGTACTTCAAAATTGCTTGTGTCAATACTCAGGGATCTAACACAAATATTAGCGTGAATGGTTGGATTCAACGAGTGGGAGAGAGTCCTAAGCTAGTAGCACAAATTAAGCAAACAGCATATCAACACCAGTACATTTCTTATGCAGAAAACAACATTTGGTATGAAACTGTTAGCCAACTTGCTCAGAACCGGGTTGCTAATCAGCAGGACTGGGCTAATTTACTATCATTTTTTCAACTTGAAGAATTTGTTAATTCACCTGTTTCTGAACTCAAAATACAAAAGTAGTAAGTAAAATCAATGGAAAAATTTTTCAGCTTGAGTTTCAATGAAGGGCACACAGCAACAGCTGCTACAATATCCGAGTCCGGAGAATTGCCTGATGCGCTTGAGCAAATGGGGCTGGTTGGTTCCCATCCAATTTTAGTCATCGTTGGTGGTGCAAGTCAGATGAGCGAAGCGGACTTTGTGCGTATCCAAAGCTTGTTTGTCGAAGTATTAGCCCCAATAGCGCAACGTTTAGGAGCATATATTGTCGATGGTGGTACAGATGCGGGAGTCATGCAATTGATAGGTAACGCTCGTCATCAAATCAATGCTCAATTTCCGTTGATTGGGGTAGTGCCTACAGAAAAAGTCATTCTACCCAATCAGACTGAATCTAGTGATGATGCTGCACTTTTAGAACCGCATCATACTCATTTTATCCTAGTCCCTGGCAATAATTGGGGTGATGAATCTGCTTGGATTGTACAAGTAGCAACCATGCTAGCTGGTGGCGCACCTTCGGTAACAATGCTGATAAATGGTGGAGAAATTACCTTTCTTGACGCTGCTAACAGCGTCATCGCCGGACGCTTGGTGATGGTAATAGCAGGTAGTGGTAGAACAGCCGATAAACTTGTCTGTGCATTAAATGGAGAAGCTACAGATGAACGTGCTGAAAAATTAGCTGCTTCTGGTAAGTTGCAAACCATTGATTTAGAAGCGAATTGGGAAAAGTTAACTCATACAATTACACATTTACTTTCTACTTAACAAAATACCTCTGCCAAAAAAAGAGTACCAAGAGGTAGGGCTGTTGTAGTAGAGTTATTGTCTTCCCAAACGACAACTCAAAAACTATGAGTTAGCCCTGGTCATTGGAAACCAAGAGAACTAGCGGACGAAATCATGAATTATTGAAAGTATAGATGATTTGAAAAATCGAATCCTCAAGTTTGTCGACTACTTTAATCAAACAATGGCTAAACCTTTTAAGTGGATTTATAAGGGTAAAGTTTTGGCTATTTAATGGTCTGTTTATTTCCGCCGAACTGTACTAGAAACTTTTGAGAAATTTAAACCTATGGCTAAGAAACAAGACTATAGTCAATACCTTAGACAGATATTCTCTGGACTAATTGACCAACTTGACCTGTCAGACTTGCGAAAAGACTTTCTGAAAAATCGCTGGCTCGACCAAGTTATGTGGCTGGAGGGAAAAGCCACTAAAGAACGCAATGCTCATCACAACCTCAGAATGATTACCATCATTGGCGGGGTAATTGTCCCAGCACTAATTGGTTTTCAGAAGGGGAACCAGAAGTGGCAGGAAATTGTTGGCTGGTCGGCTTTCGGTTTAAGTCAGGTAGTAGCCGTTTCTGCTGCGGTTGAAGAGTTTTTTGGTCATGGTGAAAAGTACCGCAGCTATCGTAATACTGCCGAAGGCTTGAAAATTGAGGGGTGGCAGTTTTTCCAAATGGCTGGCCCCTATCGTCAATTTAATGCCCACTCTGATGCCTACACCATTTTTGCTGAACGCGTCGAACAGTATATTCAGCAAGACTTACAGGGCTTTATTTCCCAGTTAACAGAACGACAAGAGACAGGCAATAAGCAGGCACAAGAAACAGTCACAAAGAATGCTGAACTTGCCCTAGAAAAGCTTAACGAGCAGTTGCAGTTACGGGCACAGTATGAAGCCCAACTTAAGGAACTAGAAACCGAGAAGCAGCGCGTTCAAGCCGAAAAGCAGCAGTTGGAACAAGAGCGCTCTGCTCCACAAGAGAGCGATGACGGAAAACCAGCACTTCTGGCAGCCCAAGTGGACTCAGATAAGCAACCTGACTTAAGTGCTGTTGGTAATTTATTGCAAGAGGATGAAGAAGACCGTGACAGTACCAGCCTAAACGCTGATTCAGTACAGTATCTCAGTGCTAACGAGATTCTGGCTAAGATTAAGAGCAATCCTATAAGCAGGAACGCTACAGCAGCAAACCAGATCACCGAAGCTAAACAAGTCTCCACAAGTCTACCTATGTGTGGAGTTGAGCTAATTAAAAAGTTTGAAGGTTGCTATCTTAATGCATACAAAGATCCTTTAAGTGGAGGGCTACCAATCACAATTGGCTGGGGTACGACCAGGAAACGTGACGGTAGTCCGTGGTATATGGGAGAGAGTATTTCCCAACAACAAGCGGATGATCTGTTGATTTATCAGTTGGAAACAAGCTACTTACCCGATTTAATGAAAATACCTTGCTGGGGCGAACTCAACCCTCACCAACAAGGTGCCTTACTCAGCTTTGGCTACAACTTGGGGAGTAAATTTTACGGCGCCTCTAATTTCGAGTCAATGACTAGAGTCTTAAAGAATAAGGATTGGGCTAATATCCGCGAAACTTTCATCAAGTATCGCAATCCTGGATCAAATGTTGAGCAAGGACTTAGGAGACGAAGGGAAGCTGAAGCTGAACTATTCCTGAAACCCTTACCCCTAAAAGTTTAGCATTTAAAGTTTGAGGAATTAAGTTAGCGTAAGCAGCAGTAGAGAATCACAATTAATCTGCTTCAGTAGATAGAATTTGAAGGCACTCACCGCAAAACACAATTATGATTTGTAACAGCAAAAAGTATTCGATCAACGTAGACAAAATGGGGCAAGATGTTGCGATTAGCATTTCTTTGGAAATAGAAATGAGTCCTGAGCTAATCGATCTAGTGTTGCGTGACTTAAGAAGCGATGCCAGAGACTTTAATGAAGCCCGCATCCTGACTGAAATCATCCGCGACCCTATAATCATCTCTAGCCTCTGCCAACACATAGAAGAGGTTAAAAATCAAGACAATAGATATCAAGAAACCCAGCATGAAGACATGAGCAATCAACATTTAACAAATCCAAACTGGAGCTTGAACACACCAAGCTAGACTTCAAACAACTCATGGCTGGACTTTCTAAAAGCGGATGGAACTGTTGCGTATTCAAGCTTTTGACGGTTATTGACAAGTAAAGCTCCAAGCGTTTTTTACTATAACAAAATTTTGCCGTTCCTTGCTTATCTATGAACAGTTACAAGTAAATATCAAACAAATGGCTAATATTGTATCTATTGAAGAAAAATATACAGAACTATGGCTTGGCTGCAAGGTGCAATCAAATCTCTTGCCAGAGTTAGAAAAAATTGCTGAGAAGCTGTATTACGATCGCGGCTTTTACGAGAAAATCGAGTGGTACTATCCCAACTTACCTTGGTATTGGGCAGGAATCTTACACGCTAAGGGGGATTTTGAGGGTTCTACGCAATTCTTCGAGCAAATAACGCACAAGCTGAGTAAAATTAAGGGCGAACAGATACCAGCAAAGCTCTCAGCTCGCTTATTGGCCTTCGATGCGTGCAACGACTTCCAGGGCAAGGATAGCCAGGGAATTACGCCGTTTGTTTGGGCTGGGACTAATCACACCAAGACTATTGATTCGGCTGCTGGTTGTGCGGCAATTTTGTACTTTCTGCAAGCAATAGGACTCAAAGATGACCAGACTGAGCAGGGGCGGTTTAATCTCAAAGTGACTTCTGACTCGGTGTTTAAAAGCTGCTCATTGCCCTCCAACAAGCTCGAAGCATCGGAAAAAACTAGTGTCAAAGCAGGGAAAGAGTTGGAAATTACCGAGGTGGCGAT
Source organism: Nostoc sp. ChiQUE02 (assembly GCF_034531305.2). Classification (NCBI taxonomy): domain Bacteria; kingdom Bacillati; phylum Cyanobacteriota; class Cyanophyceae; order Nostocales; family Nostocaceae; genus Nostoc; species Nostoc sp. ChiQUE02. Next base: position 1,984 of record NZ_JAVRBN020000032.1, on the reverse strand, counting down.
CGCAGATGCTCACCATCTCCGAGTTATGCTCAAGGTTCCAGTCCTGAATCGGCACATTTGGTTTATCTATGGTGGGCATATCCAGATTGACGGCAGCAAAATCGCAACAGTCCCGACTAAGCCTAAAACTCTAGAAGAGAAAATCGTTGCCTATTGCCAGAAGAAGGGCTACAAAATTTACAAAGAACCTGGATACAAGAATATTATCTACATCGAAGGCATGAATCCCGACGGAACGCTCAATGACAACGCCCTCAATGTCTGGAACGACCTCCGCATCGTAATTGAGTTTAAAGACGGCAAGCCTAAAATGATTGGCTGTTGGGAAGCTACAACAAACCCAGGTAAGTACTATACGTATAATCCTTTGAACTCCAAAGGTGCGGCGATTATCGCCTTCGGGCAATACACCGCATGGCAGGTAGGAACCCACGGACAGGCTTCTCCCCATGAAGCTCTTGTGCAAACTGGTGGTTCGGTCACTGTCCATCGTGATGCAAATCGGTCAGGCACGCGCGATGCAGGTGACTCCATTGACTCAGGTCATTTTGGCATTAACCAACATTGGGGAGGTGATAATCCTAAGTCCGACGTAGGAAGATGGAGCGCTGGCTGTCAAGTAGGTAGGACAAAACAGGGACATCGCGAGTTCATGGCTATCGTTAAGTCAGACCCACGCTACCAAGCTAACCGTAGTTTCACCTTCACTAGTACCATTATTGACGGCAAAGACCTCCTAGCACAGTTCCCTGCATGAATTACGCAAGCAATTGCAAACCGCTTAACCCAATCGGACTCCAGGAAGAGGAGGCTAAAGATATAGCCCTCGCCTCAAATACTACAACGCCAGTAGATTCTCGCTCCAAAGTCAACGCCAGGGGTGATTACAAATTCATCAAGCAGTATTTAGCCCAGTTAGAACAGAAAGAAAATAGAAAATTTAGAATAGCCTATTACCAAAACCAAACCAAAGTTATCTCAATCAGCATTTGGTGAAAATTGTCAATTCCGCCAAGCGTGAAGAATTAACGCTCACACAAGGCTAAAATCTCCACTAAATAATTACAGCAGATTTCAAGTCAGGTGAACTACACCAAGTGTTCTGCTGCGGGGACACCCGATGCTTTCAAGCATAGAAGCAAGTTGCTCCCTATCTTTCTTAATTTCATTTGAAATCCCCACCCGCAATTGATTTACCCTTTCCTGGAGGGTATGCACTTCCGTTTTGGTCGCAGAGGGAATACTCACTTTCTCTGACAGGGTGGCGATTTGAGCTTTCAAAGCTTCAATTTCGGCAGCAGTTGCACTATCTGCACTATCGGGACTCTCTTCTACAAGTGCGTTTCTAATACAATCCAGCACAAACTCTTTAAAAGTTAAGCGCAAATCCTCAGCACGCTGCTTGGCCTGCTTCACCAACTCCCGGTCTTCTTCTGACAGAAGTTTTATATTTATCTGCGGATATTCCACCAGTCCCTCGCGCTTTTGTTGTGGAGAAGTGAGAAGTGAGAAGAGTAGGGGAAGTGGGGGAAGTAGCGGGAGTAGGGGGAGTAGTGGAAGGAAATGCTCTTTCTCCCCCAGCTTCAAAAGCGATGAAATAGTTATTTACTTGCAAGTCTCTTAGTGCTTCATCAACCAAGATTCTGAATGATTAATCATATTGACTAATCCACTCAAAATCTGGTTATAGGTTCCGTAGAGTTCTCGACCAATCTCAACATCCAAGTAACCACATTTAACACTAAACTCTATCCAGGTTTGAGTTTCGGCTGCTTCTGATTCACAATCATTCAATTTAGCGACGAAAGCTGCCTCATATCGACGCTTCCTCCATGCCTCGGCTAAATTCGCACATACGGAACGGGATGAGCGACGAATTTGATCGGTAAGCGAATACCTTTCCTCCACACTGGACGTTCGCTCATTTTGACCTAGTAAGTGAGAATTATGTCTTACAGGGCTTAAGTTCTAGCTCATAAATGGA
>NZ_JAVRBN020000031.1:0-83031 GCF_034531305.2 Nostoc sp. ChiQUE02 | reverse complement strand
ACTTTTATCCGCTTCTTCATATAGTAATTTTGCCAGTTCCCTTACACAGGCTTTTATTTGTTCTTCTCTATCTTGGCTCATAGTAGTTGATGCACTCTTTTTATCTCCTTTTACATTCTCTCTTATTTTGTATATCTTCCAAAAGTGGATGCTCCCTAACTCAACTAAGGTGGACACTATTCGCGATCGCTTTACTCAGAATTGCACATCCTTATATTCCAACTAGGCAGGCATTTTCTGGCTGTGCGTCTTAAAACCTCCAAAACAACTCATTGAACTCAAGGCAAAAACACATTCAATGGATGTCACAACTTCAGAGCGATCGCAAGAACATTAGAGCAGGAGGTACAGGCTCTAACTTGAAAGTTTTTGTTTAACTTTTAACCTGTTTGTACCTTGCTCTTAATCTAGCATTATGTTTTTTCAGCCACAAGACACGTTTACTAAACTTGAGTAGCATTAATTTATCGCAACAATTCTGAAATATTGCTTAAAAATTGTCCCACTTGTTAGATGTTGGCGTTAATGCCAGCATTATCAAGTGGGCTGAAAATTCAGAAGCAGTTATTGACCAGAACCGCCTGTAGTAGTATCACCTGCGGTAGAAGAACCGCTATTAGATGTACTGTTTGACTTGTCTACTCCTTCAGGTGGAGTAACTTTAGAGCTATCACTTTTTGTACCTGGAGCGACGGTATTAGTAGAAGTATCGTCCTGCGAACTAGGAGTCTTACTAGTTGGACTCGTAGTCTGACTCTGTGTCGCATTGGGAGTTGGCTGGGTTACAGAAGGCGCTTTTTCTGCCGCAGGCTGCTGGGGTGGAACAGTAATATTAATATCCGGTTGGCGAGGAGGTGCAGACGGAGGTACAACCTGCTGTTGTGGAACAGGAACAGGTACAGGAACAGGTACTTCCCTAGTTCTTTCGATTATTGTCGTTTGTGGTTGAGGAGATGCACTGGGGGTTGGACTACTATCAGTCGGTACAGGAACCACGACGGGCACAGTAGTGTCAACGGCTGCATCATTGCGCTGGCTGAAGTACCAGACCCCACCTACAACCAAACTAACCAGGGAAGTAACAATAATACCCAACAGCAAACCACGACTAGCATTGTCATTGTCACGCTCGGCTAAATCAGCTTGCTGGTAGCTACGCTCACTATTTCGACCTTGTACGTAACCGTTTTGGTAAGAGTTAGGATTAGCTGTGCTATTGTTGAGCGTTTCAGTGGTTCGTGTCAGGTGGGTGTGAGTATTACCATTAGTATCAGTGTAAGATTCTTGTCTAACTTCACTGTTTTTGCTTTCGCGTTCATTGGGAATAGACATAGCTGTTGATTTAACTCCTCGATACGATATTGACAAACTAAAGCTTTGTAAAAACAAGAGGTTTTAATGAACTGAAAATATATGTTGCTGATAAATATTGAGTTTTATTTGCTACTCAACTGTTGGTAATTCTCAGAATAACCTCTGCGATTAAACAAGTGGCTCTATCTCCAGGGAGTTAATACTTAATCTTCAGGATGTTAATACTTAATCAAGAGAAAGAGTATCCCAAAGATGGATGTTATTATGCTGTCAGTTAATGGATTGATAAAAACATCTAGGATTTGCTGCAATTATCTAAATTTTTAATTTGTTGTTAGATATCGCAGCGCCAAATTTTAATGGTCATGTCTCGACTACTACTAACCAGGGTTTTGCTATTGGGACTGAAAGCGACAGAGTTAACCCAATCCGAATGCTTGCCAAGAGTGTAAAGTTCTTGTCCAGTGCTAACGTGCCACAACTTCACACTATAATCTGCACTACCACTAGCAATATGCTGACCATCGGGGCTAAAAGCGACCGAACAAACATAGTTGTGATGTCCGGCAAATGTGTTAATTAGCTTACCTGTATTGATGTTCCATAACTTGATAGTCTGGTCATAACTGCTACTAGCTAAAAATTGCCCATCAGGGCTAATGGCCACACAAGTCAGCCAACCTGAATGCCCGTTGAGAGTTTGCAACAGTTTCTTAGTTTTTAAATTCCACAGCTTAATGGTATTGTCTGCGCTACCACTGATTAAAGTCTGCTGCTTTGAGCAAATAGCAAGGGAAAAAACCAAGCAGGAATGACCTTTGAGGACTTGCAGTAATTGTCCCATTTCTATATGGGAAATCTTGATAGTAGTGTCTTTACCGCCACTCAGGATAGTCTGACCATCCGGACTAATGATTACAGAAAAAACTGGGGTTGAATGTACTTTAAGGGTGTTGAGTAACTTACCTGTAGACACTTCCCAAATCTTTATGCTGCTATCATCACTGCCACTAACCAGAGTTTGGCTATCTGGGCTAAAGGCAATACATCTTACCCATTTTGTATGACTAGTAAGAGTATGTAGTAATTTACCTGTGTCGCAATGCCAAATCTTGATAGTATTATCACTACTTCCACTAGCCATAGTTTGCCCATCTGGACTGATTGCAGTTATAAAAACCCAGTTCAGATGACTCAGAATGTGTACACATTTCCACGGTGAAGGTTGAGACTGTGATTTAGCTGGTGGCGGCGATGCAGGTTTGGGTGGTGCTTTTTTCTGTTTCAGTTCCAGTTCTCTGGCATTTTTGAAATCTGACCAAGCTCTATTTTCATATCCCAGTTTTGAGCAAGCAAGCCCTCGATATTTATAGGCTTCAAAGTAGTTAGGGTTAAGACGAATTGCTTGGCTAAAGTCTTCAATTGCTTCAGTATATTTTCCTTTTTGAGCTTTCTCCATGCCCAGTTTGTAGAAACTTTCAGCATTGGATGGAGTGAAATCAATTTTAATCGAAGTGGAAGCAGATTGATTTGTCTCACTTGGCTGATAAGATTTTAACCTTGCATAAGCTTGATTAATTTCTTTGATTTTTTCTTCTGCTTCTCGCTTTTGCTGTGGTTCGAGAAAACAATCTGGATGCCAAGCCTTAGCCATCTGGCGATAAGCTTGCTTGACTTCCTCAACAGATGCACCTGGTTTTAACCCAAGGATATTGTAAACATGATTTATATCGAAGCTATCGCTCATACTGGGAATACTAAGAAATCAGGGCAAATCTTACTATACTTAGTATTCCCCAGTATAAGTATTCTCTAACTCAAGGTATGTATCGCCGTCTGAAGTCGTCTTAAACTATATTCGCTTTTTATCTCCAACGTCGATTTAGTCGTAGTAAACTTTTTATCCTCTGACAAAATCTTTCTACCACAGGTTTAGGTTTTGATACATATCTAGGTGAGCGTAATGTCCGTGCAGCGCCCGGATTTCTTAACTCTTGTTCTATTTGTGCAGCTTTATTTAAATCTGAAGCGGCTCTATGTTCGTATCCCAGTTGAGAGCAAACTAGCCCACGATATTTATACGCGTCAATATAGTGAGGATTGAGACGAATTGCGTGGGTAAAATCTGCGATCGCATCCTCATATCTTCCTTCTGTAGCATTCTCTACCCCTAAAGTATAGAAAGTTTCCGCATCCCAACGATTGACAGATATTTTTGGGGGATTTTTAGGCGAAGATGAAAGTGGATTTTCAGGAGTGGGAGGCTCAGATGGACTTTCAGATTTGAGCTTGTTGTAAGCTGCGTTGATTGATTTAATTTTTTCCTCAGCTTCCTGCTTTTGCTTTTGATCGACAAAGCGATCGGGATGCCAAATTTTCACCAGTTGACGGTAAGCTCGCTTCACTTGTGCTTGTGATGCACCGGGTTCCAGCCCAAGAATTTCATAAGCATGATTGATATCGAGGTCATCGCGCATACTGAAAAAATCGGCAACTATATACATATATGTTAACTATTCCCATAAATCCCCTCCAATCAACCCAAACCCCCCATTCTGGTTATCACTGGGATGGTAGTAGTCGCCGCTTCTTTGAAGGCTGGTATTACCGCGTCACGTTACCAGAAATTGGGCAAACGTTCGCCTTTATGTACTCCATTGAAGACCCTATTGGCGGTAAACCCCATAGTGGTGGTGCAGCCCAAATTCTCGGCCCGGATGATGAGTATTTATGCCGTACTTTTCCTGATGTCAATAAATTTTGGGGGAGTCGAGATGTGCTGGGTTTAGGTCATTGGGGTAAAACTAATTTGCAAATTTCTCCTCTATACCTCCTGCCAGCAGAGTTTGAGCATCATGTTCAAGAGGGTTATCAAGCCACAGCCACCTTGAATCAGGGAATAATTTGCGATCGCGCCACCAATAATTATTGCCGTTGGGAGTATGAAATTCAATCAGTATACGGTTGGGGACATAAAAATAGCATTCAGCAATCAACCGCAGGCTGGCTTTCATTCTTACAGATTTTTGAACCAGGATGGCAGATTTTGATGGCTCACGGTCTAGCCAGCGGAAAGATTGACTGGAATGGCAAAATCTACGAATTCACCAACGCCCCAGCTTACGGAGAGAAAAATTGGGGTGGTGCTTTTCCTCAAAAATGGTTTTGGATAAATTGTAATTTATTTGAAGGCGAACCTGACTTAGCATTAACTGCTGGTGGTGGACGGCGGGGTGTGCTGTGGTGGATGGAATCTGTAGCGATGATTGGCTTGCACTACCAAGGCAAGTTTTATGAATTCGTTCCCTGGAATTCCCAAGTAGAGTGGGAAATCCAGCCTTGGGGCCGATGGCAAATGAAAGCTAGTAACTCCAATTACGAAATTGAATTGACAGGAACCACCCATCTACCTGGTACACCTTTACGTGCGCCCACAGCAGAAGGTTTAAGATATTGTTGCCGAGACACTATGCAAGGAAAGTTAAATTTAGAGTTACGAGAACTAAATGGCAGAAAATCTAAAATAATCCTAAAAGCAGAAAGTCTTCTTTGTGGTTTAGAAGTAGGCGGCGGCTCTTGGGATACTTGTTGGCAGTCTCCCTAAAACTACTGCTATAATAGTATATGCTTCGCAGTTGGGGTTGTAGCTCAGTTGGATAGAGCGGACGCCTCCTAAGCGTCAGGTCGTGCGTTCAAGTCGCACCAGTCCCGTTGTATGCAGACAATTAATAGCAATTCTGAGGGGCGTACAGCTAGCTGTGCGCCCTTAGCTTATACCTCATTCAAACGAGAAGCACTACATTGCCATCTGCCATCTATATAAAGTGGTTATAACCCTTTGATGAATCGTCCGATACAGGTTAGGATAATCCATCAATTAGAGGAAAAACTCCAAGCACGCTTAATCGCGCTGTAACACTAAAATCAACCAAATTTATATTTGGTCAGATTTTTGGAAGTTTGCTACTCTACTATCAATTGTTTTTTCTTCTAGCCAGAGAAAATTTTGGATTAAGCAAATTAAGTTATTAAGCCTTGAATAAGCTACTTTTTACAGGTAAATCTTTTCGTTTTATGGCTTTTGTCCTACCAATAATCGTGTGGTGGGGATACAAAGAAGTACAAAACCAATTTGTACAGCCGCAAGCAGTTGTAGTTTTGGGTGGTTCAACGAGACGTTTAGAGCGAGAAAAGTTTACGGCCAAATTCGTTCGCGAGCATCCAAATATACCAATTTGGATTACGGGCGGGAGTCCACCTACATTCACCGAACGAGTATTTATCAAAGCTGGTGTTGATCCGAAACGTTTACACTTGGACTATGAAGCTGTAGATACAGTTACTAATTTTACTACGTTGGTGGATGATTTGCAAGCTCGCGGCATCAAGAGCGTTTATTTGATTACTTCAGATTTTCACATGCGTAGGGCTTGTGTCATCGGCGAAATTATTTTGGGTAGTCGAGGTATTTATTTAAAACCAGTGCCCGTTCCTTCAGAAAAACCACCTGAATCTATTGAAAAATCTATTCGTGATGGAGCTAGAGCGATACTTTGGATAGCAACTGGTTACACTGGTGTGGATGCAGCTAAAAATAAGCGGTAAATGATCAGTAAGAATTTGCATGATTTTGACTTAACTCAATACAGGCAAATTAAGGCAATTAATGCCAAGAATCGTGATATTAACAAAGTAATAACAGACACATGAAACTACAATGATCCAAAAACTAGCGCAACACCAACCCTCAAACAACACAATCTAAAAACCAATTAACAAATTTTGCTCATTTGGTTGCTTGGTGAATACTTTGCGTACATCAAAGTTTCGAGCGGCGGCTTGGCTAACTCGAATCTATCTGTTGTGTAGTTCAGGAAAAAAACGCCCCAACTTATCTCACAATTTGATACCCTAGCTTAAACAGATTTGAGAAAAATTAAAGCGTGGAAATTCAACTTGGGCGGGGAAAAACAGCTCGTAGAGCTTACGGAATAGATGAAATTGCTCTAGTCCCTGGTAACAGAACACTAGACCCCAGTTTGGCAGATACTAAGTGGCGTATTGGCAATATTGAGCGAGAAATCCCGATAATTGCCAGTGCGATGGATGGCGTAGTAGATGTTCGTATGGCTGTACGTTTGTCACAGTTAGGAGCATTAGGTGTTCTCAATTTAGAGGGTATTCACACTCGCTATGCTGACCCAGAGCCAATATTAGATCGGATTGCCTCTGTGGGGAAAGATGAATTTGTTGCCTTAATGCAAGAACTCTATGCCGAACCAATAAAGCCGGAATTAATTGAACAACGTATTCAGGAAATTAAACAACAAGGTGGTATTGCGGCGGTGAGTGCAACTCCAGCCGGTGCAAGTAAATACGGTGAGGCGGTGGCAAAAGCTGGGGCAGATTTATTTTTTGTACAGGCTACGGTAGTTTCTACTGCACATCTATCACCAGAATCTTTAGTACCACTTGATTTGGCAGAATTTTGCCGTTCCATGCCCATCCCCGTGGTGTTGGGGAATTGCGTGACTTACGAAGTCACTTTGAATTTGTTGAAAGCTGGAGCGGCTGGAGTACTAGTGGGAATTGGGCCTGGTGCGGCTTGTACATCCCGTGGGGTTTTGGGTGTGGGTGTGCCACAAGCGACTGCGATCGCAGATTGTGCTGCGGCACGAGATGATTACTACAAGGAAACTGGCAACTATATCCCCGTCATTGCTGATGGCGGTTTAATCACTGGTGGGGACATTTGTAAATGCATTGCTTGCGGTGCTGATGGTGTGATGATTGGCTCACCCTTTGCTAGAGCCGCAGAAGCCCCAGGACGGGGTTATCACTGGGGTATGGCGACTCCAAGCCCAGTCTTGCCCCGTGGCACCCGCATTCGCGTTGCCACCACTGGTAGCCTAGAGCAAATACTCATTGGCCCAGCAGGGCTAGATGATGGCACTCACAATCTTTTAGGAGCCTTAAAGACGAGTATGGGCACCTTAGGAGCCAAAAATATTAAAGAAATGCAACAAGTGGAAGTTGTGATTGCGCCTTCTCTATTAACCGAGGGTAAAGTTTACCAAAAAGCTCAACAATTGGGTATGGGGAAATAAAGCTGGATATTGAGGGCTGGGTACTAGGTACTGGGAGAGAGTTATTTTAATCCCCAATCCCCATTGCCCCTTATCCCCAGAGGGGGCCCCGAGTTCCCCAATCCCTAATTCTTCAATAAATTTTCCAGGCCCCTAAACAATTGCTGGAAAAATCCGATATGTCGCCTACAATAGAGATAGCGGAGACGCATGTTTCCGTTCACTCCTCACACCACACTCCGCCCGGACTACTGTTCGGGCGGTTCCTTATGTTTGTAAATAAATTCTAGAGCTTCTTTGCAAATGTACATCCTCGCATTCCCAAGCTGAGGTTTTTGCTATGGTAGAATTTTCACCAAGTTCAGATATTATTGGCGAAGGTTTTAGGCATGTCAACAGCCGCACAAGTTACCGATTCTAGTTTTAAGCAAGAAGTACTCGAGAGCGATGTACCAGTTTTAGTTGACTTTTGGGCACCCTGGTGCGGACCATGCCGTATGGTAGCTCCTGTTGTCGATGAAATCTCCGAACAGTACAAAGGTCAAATCAAGGTCGTCAAGGTCAACACGGATGAAAATCCTAATGTTGCCAGTCAGTACGGTATCCGCAGTATTCCCACATTAATGATTTTTAAAGATGGACAAAAAGTGGATATGGTAGTCGGCGCTGTGCCTAAAACTACATTAGCTTCTACTCTCGAAAAGTATCTTTGAAACTCAATTGGCAATAAAATCCTTTTGAGTTATCCATGTTGTTCTAACTTTAGGTTAATTTTTATAAACAAGTTTGAAAGGCGCAAATTTCTCGCCTCTCAAACTTGTTTACATTTGTATACCAGTTTCAAATCTCAGAATATTTTTAGGAGTTTTTTACCTGAAAAACAACTCCCTAATTCCCGTACTACCAATTTCCACCGCTAGCGCCGCTAACAAAAAACCCAAAAGTTGAGTCACAATCACTCCACCTTCTGCACCAATCCACTGGTCAATCACATTTGCTAAACGCAAAATCAACCAAGTGATAAACATTGCTCCTAAGATACCCATCGCCACAGCAATATGCGGACTCTGTGATTTTGACATCAGCAACATCACCGTTGTCAAAGTCCCCGGTCCCGCTAGCAGTGGTAAAGCTAGTGGAGTAATTGCGACATCGCGTCCTTCCTCAATAATCGGCTGATCTAATTCTCCGCGCAGCATTTGCAAAGCAATTAACAGCAACAATAGTCCTCCTGCTACTCGCAAAGAGCCGATACTGATTTCCAAATAATTTAAAATTACTTGCCCTGCAAAAGCAAATAGCAAAAGAACTGCGATCGCAATGATAACTGCTTTATCTATAACTTTGTTTCTTTGCTCTGGCATCATGCCCTTAGTCAAAACTAAAACAATCGGTATATTGCCCACAGCATCCGCCAAGACAAACACAGCGATAAATGTTTGAATGAGAATAGAAATATCCACAGCAGATAGCTTTTATCAAGGTTTGATCACAACCTAATCTTTATCTTGCTCAGTTTGCTAGAACCTAGAGGAAGATTAAGATCAGTAATAAAACAAGTCTGTTAAAGAAAAGCAACGCTGACGCATTTCTAATTAAGTTCCACAGATGTTGAAGTAGCGATATATTTTGATAATCTCTTTTCCATAAATGAACTGTTCGTTGTTGAATCTATGAAGCCTTATTTAGCCGCCGCTATTCAATTGACCAGTGTGCCCGATCTACAGAAAAATTTGGCACAGGCAGAAGAATTAATAGAGCTTGCCGTGCGTCAAGGTGCTGAATTGGTAGGTTTGCCAGAAAACTTTTCCTATATGGGAGAAGAAAAAGACAAGCTCGCGCAAGGTGATGCGATCGCTCTTGAAAGTGAAAAATTTCTGAAAAAAATGGCTCAACGCTTTCAAATTACGATCTTGGGCGGCAGCTTTCCAGTTCCCGTAGACAATACAGGCAAAGTTTATAACACCACTCTACTTATCGACCCCAGCGGTCAAGAACTTGCCCGCTACTACAAAGTACACCTATTTGATGTTAATGTTCCCGACGGCAACACCTATCGTGAATCCAGCACGGTTGTGGCTGGTACGCAACTACCCCCTGTCCATTTCTCAGAAAAACTCGGTAATCTAGGACTTTCTATTTGTTATGATGTCCGCTTCCCTGAACTGTACAGACATCTGGCAGATAAGGGAGCTGATGTTATCTTTATTCCCGCTGCCTTTACCGCCTTTACTGGCAAAGACCACTGGCAAGTACTACTACAAGCCAGAGCCATCGAAAATACCGCCTACGTCATTGCTCCTGCCCAAACAGGCAATAACTACGCCCGCCGTCTAACCCACGGGCACGCGGTCATTATCGACCCTTGGGGCGTAATTTTAGCCGATGCTGGGGAAAAACCGGGAATTGCGATCGCAGAAATCAAGCCCACTAGGCTCGAACAAGTCCGCCGTCAAATGCCTTCTTTACAACATCGGGTGTTCTAGGGATTGGGGACTGAGGAAGAAGCAAGGGAGCAGGGAGCAGGGAGCAAGGGAGAAGAGTTTTCTCCTCAGCAAGAGCAGCACTCCGCCCCGATGCCTCTTTTCAATGCCCCATTCCCAGCCCTTATGAATAAAACAAAAAACCGGGTAAACACCCGGTTTCTGACAACATTAAAATCTTCAGTTTTTTAGGAGCAAAGCAGCACTGTGCCCCGATTCATTTGTTGCCAAAATTAAACTTTAGCAGCTGCTTTGGTAACAACGTTAAGTTCACCTTTAGCATACTTAGCAGCAAAATCTTCCAAAGAAATTTGCTTAATCTTGCTTGCGTTGCCAGCTGTGCCAAATTGCTGATAGCGTTCAGCACATACCTTCTGCATGTATGTAATAGAAGGCTTGAGGAAGTGACGGGGGTCAAACTCCTCTGGTTTTTTAGCCAAAGCTTCACGGACAGCAGCAGTAATAGCCAAACGGTTGTCGGTGTCGATGTTTACTTTACGTACACCACTCTTAATACCTTTTTGGATTTCTTCTACAGGTACACCGTAGGTTTCAGGAATTGCACCACCATACTGGTTAATCAGTGCAAGCAAATCTTCAGGTACAGAAGAAGAACCGTGCATTACCAAGTGGGTGTTAGGCAGACGGCGGTGAATTTCTTCAATGCGGCTGATGGCCAAAATTTCGCCAGTCGGCTTACGGGTAAACTTGTAAGCACCGTGGCTTGTGCCAATGGCAACAGCCAAAGCATCTACTTGGGTTGCTTCTACGAAGTCAACAGCTTCATCGGGGTCAGTTAACAGTTGAGAGTGGTCGAGTGTACCTTCAAACCCGTGACCATCTTCAGCTTCACCAGCACCAGTTTCTAGAGAACCCAAACAACCGAGTTCACCTTCAACGCTGACACCCAGAGCATGAGCTACATTTACAACTTCGCGGGTAACATTGACGTTGTACTCGAAGCTAGCGGGAGTTTTCGCATCAGCTTCCAAAGAACCATCCATCATCACGCTGGTGAAGTTGTTCTTAATTGCTGAGTAGCAAGTAGCAGGCGCATTCCCATGATCTTGGTGCATGACAATGGGAATGTGAGGATAGGTTTCTACCGCTGCCAAAATCAGGTGACGGAGAAAGTTTTCTCCTGCATAAGCACGAGCGCCACGAGAGGCTTGCAAAATTACGGGGCTATCTGTCTCGACAGCAGCCTTCAGGATCGCCTGAATCTGCTCCAAATTGTTAACGTTGAAAGCTGGGATGCCGTAACCGTTTTCAGCTGCGTGATCCAACAGCAGCCGCAGTGGTACAAGCGCCATAGATAGTCCTCCTAATGTGGTTGTCAGCTAGTCGGTCTGAGAGAAGCGTAATTATTACGCTAAATCTTAAGAGTTTTTTCAACTTATAGGAAATTATAACTAGTGTCGTGTGTCTATGTTGAAAAAGTTTACGCCATAGCCATAGTTATTATAAATATGTTCTATACTTGCTCTCTACTGCTGTACTATGCCCCATACTTGCTCTGTATTGCTGTACATTTAGTTACCCTAGAGTTAGTAGCTCTGGTAGCCCACTATCCAAAATGGTCATTTCAAAGCGATCGCTTCAAGCTAAAGGCAACAAATTCTACCAAATGCTGTGAGGTGTTTTCCTGTAACTATTGCATTTGCGATGAGATTATGCTTAGTCTACAGAATTCTTAAAAAGAGGAGCGATTTCAATCTTAATCAATAGGCGATCGCTCTTTGATTACCATTCAATAAACCTTTATATGGGTCGCCCGGGATTCGAACCCGGAACTAATCGGTTAAAAGCCGAGTACTCTACCGTTGAGTTAGCGACCCTTTCTTTGCATTTCGCAACTTTGCCATCATAGCATAGACATCTGTAGATTTGTAAATAGGTTTAGAAAAAATCTGCCGTTAACTGCACAGATGCCGTGTAGCTGCTTCCTGGTTCTAACACAGTCAGGTTTTCACCAGTGTTTAGGGAGTTACGGGGACCGCTCCACGGTTCTAGACAGTAGAATTCTTTGCCTTTGAGCGTCCAAAATACCAAAATCGGATATTCATTCCCGTAATCCAGAGTCAGTTTTAACTTGCGGCTGTTGTCTATGACTACGGCTGATTGACTGGTTAGCTGTTTAAAGGCAACGTCAATTTCATCGCGGCTAAAGTCAAAATTACCATTGAAGGGATGAACCTCCTTGGTTCTCTGGTCTTGATACTGTTGGGAAGGAATTTCAAACTCTAGCCCAGCTTTATCATCCGTCAGAAAATAAGGATGGAAGCCTGTGGAAAATGGCAGTGATGTGGATGAAAGATTTTTATACTGCTGCCGAATTTCTAAGCTATTACCTTGGAGTTCGTAAGTGAACAGCACTTGAAAGTCAAAAGGATAAACAGCCCGTGTTTGCTCGTTGCTGTTGAGGACGAGGGTAAGGCTAGCTTTATCTTCAGTTACTTGGTCAGTTACTTCCCACGGGAGATCGCGGGCAAAGCCGTGTTGTTTGAGAGTATACTGCTGCCCATTGTGAGTATAACTATTATCCGGTATATTGCCACAGATAGGAAACAAAATAGGATTCCCACCTCTGACGCTCAAATCAGGATTAGCAAAGCGTTCAGTATCTAAATAGAAAATTTCTTGCCCCTGTATACGCCAACGAGTGATGATACCACCACGTTCTGGGACAACTTCCAGTTGAGAACCAGCGGTTTCATCTGAAAGGATGTAAGTTTTGTATTGTTGCTGTTGAACTGCAATGGTAAACACAAGTCTAGTCCTGAAAGGATTGGGGATTGGGGATTAGGGATTGGGGAACTCGGGGCCCCCTCTGGGGATAAGGGGCAATGGGGATTGGGCACAAGAGGCAGAGGGGAAAACTCTTCTCCCTTGCTCCCTGCTCCTTTGCTTCTTCCTGTGTCCCCAGTTCCCAAAATTTATTCGTCTTCTGCAAACACAAAACGATATAACTCGCTGGGGTCTGGTTCGGGGCTACTTTCGGCGAACTTAACCGCTTCGTCGATTACATCCTGAATTTTACGGTCAATGGCTTTGAGTTCTTGCTCATCGGCTAGGTTTTGCTCCACCAAATAAGCTGCCAACTTCTTAATTGGGTCACGGGCGAACCAAAATTCTTTCTCAGCTTTGCTTCGCATTTCATCAGGGTCAGCCAAGGAATGACCCCGGAAGCGGTAGGTAAGTGCCTCAATTAATGTTGGTCCTTCACCTGCACGGGCACGGGCTACAGCTTCTTGGGCCACGGCTCGGACTGCTAGTACATCCATGCCATCTACTTCCACGCCCACCATGTTAAATACACTGGCTTTTTTATAAATCTCTGGCTGGGAAGTGGCTCGTTCGTGAGACATCCCAATGGCCCACTTATTATTTTCGACTACAAAAAGAATTGGCAGTTTCCATAGGGCTGCCATATTTAGCGTCTCGAAAAACTGACCGTTGTTAGCTGCACCGTCACCAAAAAAGCAAGCTGTCACTTGGTCAGCATTTTTATCTCCTAGCACTTCGCGGCGGTATTTGCTTTGAAAAGCCGCTCCAGCTGCCACAGGAATTCCCTCAGCCACAAAAGCATAGCCACCCAGCAAACGATGTTCCGCAGAAAACATGTGCATGGAACCACCGCGCCCTTTGCTACAACCTGTGGCTTTGCCAAATAATTCTGCCATTACCTCTTTTGCTGGTACTCCCGCACTCAGAGCATGAACGTGGTCGCGGTAAGTACTACAAACGTAATCTTCACCCGGTCGCATTGACTGCACAACACCACTGCAAACGGCTTCTTGACCGTTGTACAAATGGACAAAACCAAACATTTTGCCCCTGTAGTACATTTCAGCGCACTTGTCTTCAAACAAGCGCCCTAACACCATGTCCTCATATAACCGTAACCCTTCTTCCTTAGTAATGTGCGTAGTAGCAGGATTAAAAGTGGGTAAAGTACGCTCTTGAACCATTATTTTTGAGTATCCCTGTTGTACAACTTAAAGTTACGGTCTTAAATAAGTTGGTCTGATAACACCTCAGCTTTTAACAGGCTAGCGTTTGCAAGACTCAACAATCAAACTTTATTTATGCACCAAAAAAGGGTCTTAGGGAATAGCTGAATTTTTGATTTTTGATTTTTAACTTTTCAGCCCATACCCCGTGAGGATTTGACTCTAACGACAATATCTGGCGTTTTGGGTTTTATCTCTCACGATTCCCCTTCATAGACTAGCAATCAAGATAAGCTGCTTTCTGCATATCCATTAACAATTTAAAAAAAAGGAGGCAAAAGTCTATATACCCAAATAGGTAATTGTAATTAAAGGTAAATTATGATATGATTTTCTTCTCCTGTTATCAGGGTTAAACCCCCAATAGTAGTATTTTTAGTGACCTCCTAGTGGGAAAGTCCCGAAAAAATCAATCATCAATAGATTCTTACAACCACAACAATTATGCCGTGATTAAAAACGGTAGTTGTGGTTTGTGGTATCGAAGGCTGATAATAGTCGTGTTAAACAAAAATACTAAGAATTAAGACAAAAAATTGAGGCTTTCTAGGCGAAAGCAAAAAATTAGTACTAGAATGTGACTCAAAATTTCGGGAAGGTACAAAACAAGTTGTTGCAATATACACTTGTAGAGTAAATTCTACACGGCATTTTTATGGCACGGTTTTGCAAGCCTGGAACGCTCTAGGTGAATTATGTTGATCACGGTGCAGGGGAAGTAGGCTGTGCGAATTCCGCTAGATTACTACCGAATTTTAGGACTACCGTTAGCGGCAAGTGAAGAACAATTGCGACAGGCATACAGCGATCGCATTGTACAATTGCCACGACGTGAGTATTCTCAGGCAGCAATTTCTTCTCGTAAACAACTCATAGAAGAAGCTTACGTGGTTTTATCAGATCCAAAACAACGCAGTACCTACGATCAGCTTTATCTTGCCCACGCCTATGACCCTGATAACCTTGCTGCTGCCGCAGTAGCACTGGAAAATCGTCCAGAAAGCACCAAAAGGGGTAGTGAGACCCAGAGTCTGGGTATCGAAATTACCCAAGACGAATTAGTTGGCGCTTTATTAATTTTGCAAGAGTTGGGGGAATACGAACTTGTATTGAAACTAGGTCGTCCCTACCTGGTAAATAAAAATGGTGCTACAAGTGCAAGAAAAGGCAATAATTTAGCAGACGAAGAAATACACGAAAGTGCTGAACATCCAGATGTTGTTCTCACTGTTGCCCTTGCTTGTCTAGAATTAGGTCGCGAACAGTGGCAGCAAGGTCACTATGAAAATGCCGCCATATCCCTAGAAACTGGTCAAGAACTGCTAGTACGCGAAGGGTTGTTCTCCAGTGTCCAGGCAGAAATTCAGGCTGATCTTTACAAATTGCGACCATATCGAATTTTGGAGTTGTTGGCATTACCTCAAGAAAAGACTGCCGAACGAAGCCAAGGTTTGGAATTATTGCAAAACCTCTTAGAAGATCGTGGCGGGATTGATGGCACGAACAATGATGACTCTGGTTTAAACATAGATGACTTTCTGCGATTTATCCAGCAGTTACGCAACCACTTAACAGTTGCAGAGCAGCACAAGTTATTTGAAGCCCAAAGCAAACGTCCTTCTGCTGTTGCCACTTACTTAGCTGTTTATGCCTTAATAGCGCGGGGATTTGCTCAACGGCAACCTGCTTTAATTCGTCAAGCAAGGCAAATGCTCATACGTTTGGGCAAGCGCCAAGATGTACATTTAGAACAGTCGCTATGTGCGTTACTCTTGGGACAAACTGAAGAAGCAACTCGTGTTTTAGAACTTAGTCAGGAGTACGAAGCTTTAGCTTTTATTCGGGAAAAATCTCAAGACTCTCCAGACTTGTTACCTGGGCTGTGTCTATATGCAGAGCAGTGGTTGCAACACGAAGTATTTCCACATTTTCGAGATTTAGCAAACCAGCAAGCTTTCCTGAAAGATTACTTTGCTAACCAACAGGTACAAGCTTATTTAGAAGCACTACCAACAGATGCAGAAACAACTAATGAATGGGCTGTAATTAATCCTCAGTATTTTCCCCAACCCCAGACAAATAATTCCCCTTTCCCCAACAATTCAACTAGGAATTCAGGGCAATTTAATCACAGCAGAACACCTGACCTAGATTTGCCAGAAACACCAACAAAAGAAACATTCGAATATGCAAACTTCTCATCACCAATATGGAATTCATCTGGGAGTGTAAAATCAGAGGTTCCTGCTGCTGAACGGATGAGCAGAGGTACTAATCAGCATTTGAATGGGTCAGCTAAGACTGCTGCACCCAGTCATAACCAAAAGCGTAGGCGGAGAAAACCTACTCCATCTGCTAGCCGAGGGCGTGTACCAGATAATCGTCCTCATTCTCGTCGTCCCCGGCGGCGGCGAACCTTTGCTAACACCATAGAAGGAAAAACACGGCTGGTGTGGAGAGTGTTTATTTCTTTGGTGAGTCTATTAGTTTTCTGGGTATTAGCCACAACAACTTTTGGATGGTTAAAAAATCTGTTTTTTCCTACACCACGTATGCCTGTTTCAGAGTTGTTTATACAAATAAATCAACCACCAATATCTATTCCCGATCCAAGTAAACCACAAGGACTAGATGGTCCTTTAACAGATGCAACGGCAGAAGAGATCATTCAGACTTGGTTATCTACCAAAGCTGAAGCTTTAGGTCCGAATCATGAGATTAATAATTTAGATCAGATTTTAACTGGTTCAGCTTTGTCTCAATGGCGGGTGATTGCTCAACAGTATAGGTCAGACAACCTCTACCGGAAGTACAACCATAGTCTGAAGATAGAATCTGTAGAGAAAATTGATTTATTTGCAGATCGCGCCGCAGTGGAAGCTACGGTTAAGGAAGCAACGCAGTTATATGAAAATGGTCAGTTTCAAAAGTCTTCTAACGATAATTTGCGAGTTCGATATGATTTGATTCGAGAACGAGGTAAATGGCGTATTCAGAGTACATCTGTTGTGAATCAGATAATCAGATAAATTGGAATTTTTAGATGATAATCTGGTTAATTATTCCTTTTTGTACCTTACCTATGCGGGAACCGCTAGAAATTTTAACTCAAAATTTGCCAGAACTTTCTAACACCCCTAACAAACTCTTCAACATCAAATAAGCAGAAGTCCCTCCTGGATCTTGATGTCCGATACTCCGTTCTCCCAGGTAGCTAGCCCGTCCCTTTTTCGCCTGCATTGGTATAGTTTCCTGCAACCCCCTTTCGGCTGCTGCTACAGCCTGTTGCATAGCTTCCACCGTACCCTTGCTTTCTCCTACAGCTTGCCCAAAAGCGGCTACAGCCGGAGATAGCACATCTACCATTGTTTTGTCTCCTAGTTGCGCTTTGCCACGTTGCAGCACGCCGTCTAAGCCCGCTTGGAGTAAGCCTAAAACATCTTGTTCTGTTAATTCTTGCTTACTAGCTACTGCTGTACTTGCTCGCAAAAACCAAGTGCCATAAAGAGGACCACTAGCACCGCCAATAGAAGAAATCAAGGTCATACTGACGGCTTTGAGAATGTTGCTGATGTCCTTGTCTGTAAGAGTTGGTAACTGAATACTTACCTTTTTAAAGCCACGTTCCATATTTATACCGTGGTCAGCATCTCCGATCGCAGCATCTAATTCTGTCAAATATGCTTTATTCTGCTCTATCTCGGTTGCATAAGCTTGCAACCATTGTAATATCTGCGCGTGGCTTACCATATAAACATAATTCGTAATGAAGCTCGAATACTCGCTAACGCTACGCTAACGTAATTATGAAATTCCCCAGCGCCAACTTGGTGTTTTTACTGGTGCATCCCATAGCCGAATCATCTCATCATCTAATTTCAGCAGGGTAATAGAGCAACCTTGCATTTCTAGAGATGTGATGTAAGGGCCTATCAAGTTTCGCACAATTTGTAATCCTTGCTGTTCGCAGATTTGGGCGAGTTTGCGGTAAACAATATACAGTTCAGAAACCGGAGTTCCACCCATACTATTGACAAAAGCTAATAAGCGATCGCCTTTTGCAAATGGGAGATTTGTTAGTTCTACATCTACCCATTCTCCTTTGTCTTCATCCCACTCGCGCAGTGTGCGGCTGTATGCTGCATCTTCAATGAGCGATCGCGTTAAAATTTCGGTAATCTCATCTACTGATTTAATAGCTGTACGTTCTATTCCTGGCTCACCGTGGATACCGATACCTAATTCGATTTCGCGATCGCCCAATTCAAATGTCGGCGTTCCATTAGCTGGCACTGTACAAGATGTTAGAGCAATTCCCATACTCCGCCCATTTAGATTTACCCGACGACATAAATTTGCTATTTGTGGCAAATCATACCCTGCTTCAGCCGCAGCGCCACAAATTTTTTCCGCCAGTATTGTTGTTCCCACACCCCGCCGTCCTTGGGTATAGAGACTATCCTTCACTGCTACATCGTCATCAATCAAAATATTTAGCGATCGAATGCCCTCACTACGGGCTAACTCTGTTGCCATTTCAAAGTTCATCACATCGCCACTGTAATTCTTGACGATATAAAGGATACCAGAGCCTCCATCTACTTGCTTGGCTGCTTCTAGCATTTGGTCTGGAGTAGGTGAAGTGAAAACCTCACCAGGACAAGCTGCATCAAGCATTCCTCTGCCCACGAAGCCAGCGTGCATTGGTTCATGTCCACTGCCACCACCAGAAATAATTGCTACTTTACCCGGAATAGGTGCATTGGCTCGATAGACAAAAGTAGGATCATAGTTCAGTTTAATTAAATCGGAATGAGCCGCCGCCATACCTTCTAGACTTTCCCGCACAAAGTCTTCCGGCTTATTGATCAGCTTTTTCATAATCCGTATTTGGTTAAAAGGGTGCTAAAACTCAGGTTATAGTGCTTCTGGTTTGTATGCAATAAAGTTTGATCTCTCTCTAAGTCTCTCTCCTAAAAGGCTATCCTATAGACACAAGTCTTTTAGAGTGGCTCCACAGACTTTTAATCCCCACAACCCCTCTTGAAAAGCAAAGCTGTTTCATACCCTCAAAAACTCAAAAAAGACTTGTGTTCTGAACGAAAGTACTTGTGTTCTGAACGAAAACCCTTATGTTCTGAACGAAAGCCCTTGTGTTCTGAACGAAAGCCCTTGTGTTCTGAACGAAAACCCTTATGTTCTGAACGAAAGCCCTTGTGTTCTGAACGAAAGCACTCGTGTTCTGAACGAAAGCACTTGTGTGTACACCGTAGCCTTAAAGGAGAGAGACTTTAAATTTCCCTCCTTCCGGCATCGGGAAAGGGGTTAGGGGGTTAGGTTTTTCTTAAGTTTTGCCATATAACCGAATAATTATAAATTATTTGGTCAATTCAAAGATTCCATCCACTCAATACACTTGTGCATCTGCTGGCGCATGGTTTCCTTATCAGCATGAAACCTTCGTCCATGACCTGGTAGCACCCACTCAAAAGAATAATTAGCCAAGTTACGCATTGATTTAGTCTGTTCTGACCAAGAATACCAGCAGACACCATAGAATGCAGTCAGTTGGTGCAAGCTTTCTGACCAAGCGAGATGGTCGCCAGTGAACAGAAACTTATTTTTATAAAGTAGGGCGGTTTGTCCTTTCGTGTGACCGGGAACTGGGATAATTAATAAATCTGGAGTCAAAGTAAATGGTTCAGAACCAGTTAGCTGTATTTCTACATTGCGAGTATCCGCAGTAATATCATCAGTATGAAGGATGCGATCGCACTGAAAATGCTCGGCAAACTTTTGATGATCGGCGACATCATCCTTATGAGTTAGGTACATATAATGAATCGGCCCCAGTTCTTCTAAACGCTTGACTAAAGGCGGCGTAAAACGGGGAGAATCCACCAAAATGTTACCTTCTGGAAGCTGAATTAAATAGCTAGCAGCACCATAAGATTTTTCAGAATGATAGCCGCAGTGGTAAACATTTTCCGTTACTAATATGGGAAATTTTTGTTGAGCATCTTTGATATCTTTTGGTTTTTCAACTGTGCCGATAGAACTAGTAGGACAAGCTAAAAGTGCTTCGAGGGCTGCTAATCTTTCCACTTCATTCGTTGGTTGATGATAAACCGCCGACTGTTCATCAATACGAGAAAACACTTCAGGAGTCATCCAGCGACAGGTATCACAATCAATACAGGTAGTATCTACATAAAAATCGCCGTTGACATTTTGGGAGCGACGCTGATTTAAATGAGCCATATTAATCCTTTTGCTTCCAACTGCTTAGTGGGGAGCGATAAACCTTATATCACTACGCTAGCAAAAGTAACTTGAGACTGTAGACGCTATCAGAAGTAAATCTGCTCAAAAATATAAAGACTCGTGAAACCCACTAAGCAGAAAATGGAAAAACTGAACATAGACATTATCTGCTGATATATTCCCAAATATGCTCTACTGTTCTAATTCCAGTTGTTCAAATCCCTTTAACCCTGATGACAATAAGTTTTGCATTAAGTGTGGACAAACACTCACACCATTACTCAGAAACCGTTTCCGGGTAATACGACTTTTGGGTGAGGGTGGATTTAGCATTTAGTGTCCAAAGCCAAATTTGGTTAAAATTAGACCGTGATTGGATTAAAGTAGGCGATCGCTTAAGTTGGCGTGTCAATAATAACTGGAAAGAATATTCTGAACTTACTTTTAGTATTGATGCACCAGAAGGAGCATTTCCTACTTTTTGGGGTGGAGAGGGAAGAAAGTTGATATTTGGTTATTCAGGCGCTTGGGAGGATTTTTTCTCTTGTATTAGGGCTTGTAAATTGTAAAATTTAGTAGTTAAGGAAAAATTGGCTATGACTGAAATTGTATTTATCGTTGAAGATGATCCAGATGGTGGTTATACAGCTAGAGCTTTAACCGAGTCAATTTTTACTCAAGCTGACGATATAGAAACATTACGCGAAATGATCCGTGATGCGGTTCATTGCCATTTTCCTAATGAACAAAACCGTCCTAAAATTATTCGGTTACACATAGTCCGTGATGAGGTAATAGCTTCTTGAAGCTCCCACGAGACTTATCTGGTTCAGAATTAGTTAACGTTTTAGCTCGTCTGGGATATGAGATTAGTCATCAAAAAGGTAGCCACATTCGGTTAACTACTCAACAGAATGGTGAGCATCATATCACAGTTCCCGCCCATGACCCGATTAAAATTGGCACACTTAACGCCATACTGAGAGATGTTGCTGCTCATGCTGGTTTCACTCGTGACGAATTACTTGCGTTGCTTTTTCCATAGCTATTAAAAATGGATAAATAGGTAAGTGTAATTAATGTTTAATAAATACACTTATGATTGAAACTTTACTCGCGTAGGCGTAGCCCATCGTAGATATCGCAAATCCGCCAAACCCTAATTATTATGTATATTTTATAATTTCTGAAAATGCGATCGCGCCCCTTTACCAAACGCGATCGCTAACTTTTTCATCCCCTAACCAATAAAATGCAGATGATTACTCACCGCACTAATTAGATTATGGGTAACGGGAAGACTATCAACTACCATCCCCAGACACAACAGCATCATGTAGGAGATGGAATAGAGAAACAACTCTTTAGCTACAGCGCGATCCTCTGGATTTTGCAACAACCGCCAAGATTTGTGGATAAATAATCCTCCCAGACTTACGGCGATCGCAGCATAAAGAATTCCACTCGCGCCCAAGGGATAAACCAATAACACGGTTGCAAATACTGTTACCAGCGTATAGTACCAAATCTGCTTCACTGTTGCCGTATCACCTTCAATCACAGGTAGCATTGGTATCCCAACTTTTGCGTAATCGTCCCGGATCATCAGAGCTAAAGCCCAGAAATGGGGTGGTGTCCACAAAAAGACGATGGCAAAAATTAACCATGCAGACCAGCTTAAAGTGCCTGTGACGGCAGCCCAACCCACTAATGCCGGAATTGCCCCAGCAGCCCCACCAACAACGATATTCTGGGTGGTATGGCGTTTTAGCCAGTGGGTATAGACCAAAATATAAAAGACGATACCAGAGAAGGCTAGCAGTGCGGCTAACAGGTTGGCAAAAACTGCCAAGAGTGTAAAGGAAATCGTCGCCAGTGCGATCGCAAAAATTAGAGCATCGCGTGGCTGCACTTTACCCGAAGGTATTGGACGATGGCGCGTCCGCTCCATGTCGTAATCTATATCCCGGTCATAGACACAGTTAATCGTCTGGGCGCTTGCAGCAGCCATTGTGCCACCAGTCAGAGTTACTAGCAACAGCAATGGGTCTACTTCTCCCTTAGCAGCAATCCACATACTCCCAGCCGTGGTAATCAAAAGCAACGGAATAATCCGAGGCTTTGTTAGCTGGTAGTAACTTTGAACTACTTGTAAAAATGTTTCGTGGTGGCGAGAGACATTAGTCTCAATCATTTTGGCTCTGGTTCCTTATTTTTCAACAACTTATATGCAGCCCCCGCTCAAGCTGGCTCTTTCAGGCAAACGAAAACACAGATTTTCTGCACCTGCGTGGGTCGCAATACTCGCCGTTGCGGCCATAATTTAGTGCTGAGTTAGGAGTTAGGAGAGACGCGATTAATCGCGTCTGTACAAGAGTTAGGGATTTTCCTTCCGCTACTCTCCCTGTTCCCTCACTTCATATTCAGCACTCATTGCTCAACACTGTGATCTCACGGCTAGTAGCCCAGTCACGCAATGCGAGAACTGTGAAAGCCACCAAAGTACCCAGCAAAGCAGCTCCTATAGCTTGGTGAGAGACGGTGAGAGGCTCGACTTGGAGATGTAATTTGAAAGTGGCAAATCCCAACAAGATTTGTAAGGTCAACAACCCACCAGCTATATTTGCCAGTCGCCGTAAGGCTGGATGTAGTGCTGGTGTACGCCAACAGATAAATACCATTGCCAAGGTTGTCACTGTTGGCGGCACCAAACCAGCAATATGGCTGTACATTACAGTACAAAGTTGAGAACCGCCGAGGCATTGGTGTAGCGCCCAGCGAGACCCTACCAAAGCACCTAGCAGACTTTGCAGGTAAACCAGAACAGCGGCAGTTAAACCTACCCAAGGCAACTGACCAACGGTTCCAGTCCCGTGATAGGGTGTGAGTGCCGTGCCGATAATCAGGAGGGTGGTAAAAAACAACAGCGCCGTTCCTAAATGAGCGGTAACGATATCAAACCGCAACAGTTCGGTGACGGTGAGTCCCCCCAAGATGCCTTGGAAGACGATTAAAAACAGGGCGAATGTGGATGCCCAAGGCAGCCATCTGGGTAAGAAACGACGATGCCACCAGGACAAACCGAAGAGTGCGATCGCGCTTACACCAATTAAAGCTGCATCCAATCTGTGAAACCACTCTAGGAACACCTGGAGATTCATTTGCTTGGCTGGCACCAGTTCGCCATAGCATAAGGGCCAGTCTGGGCAAGCAAGTCCAGCATTCATCACGCGGGTGGCGCTGCCTATTGCCATCAAAATTAAGGTGGCTATGCATATTTTCCACACCAAGCGACGAATCATTTCCTTGGGCTTGTGCTGCTCAACTGCCGCTTCATTTTGTTGTTGTAGGACAAATTCGCTCATTAACGATACCTTCTGCCCGCTCTTGGTGGATCTGTTAAAATTTTCAATTTTCTTTTAGCGTCCTATCTTCACCCTAGCGTATAGGCTAAGGGTTTATAGATTAGCACTCACTTATACTTTGAATCACTTCAGAAAGGTTTTGCCTGAAGCTTTAGGTATTTTTCAAGATGTGAAAAATTGATTAATGACAATTAATTTAAGCATCCTAAATTCTTCCTTAAATTTTTTCACTGATTTTAGGAGAAGGCAGGAGGCAGGAGGCAGGAGGAAATAATTATGAATGAAAACTTTAGTTTTGGGTATAAAACCCAGTGCTTCAATCCCATACTTTTAAATGCATTTGGGTTACTCCTACCTTCTGCCCCCTACCTTCTGCCCCCTGCCTCCTGCCCCCTGCCTCCTGCCCCCTGCCTCCTGCCCCCTGCCTCCTGCCCCCTGCCTCCTGCCCCCTGCCTCCTGATAGTCACCTTGTACTCAAAATTAGTAAAATATTTAAAAAAATTAATAAAAATTTTAGACCTTTGGACTCTATGCCTTCCAGCCTAGACTACCTTAGTAAGTGAGCAGCTTTAAGATAACGTAGTAAATTCAATTAAGTAAGCCGTGAAGATTCCAAGTTCAATCTGGACATTACTGATTGGCGTCGTGCTAACGCTAGTCAGCCTTTGGTACGGTCAAAATCACGGTCTGTTGCCAGCAGCAGCCACGGATGAAGCCGTATTGGTTGATGGTCTGTTCAACGCGATGATGATCGTTTCTACAGGTATATTCCTGCTCGTAGAAGGTGTTTTAATTTACTCTGCATTTAAATACCGTCGACGCGCAGGTGACAATGAAGACGGCCCACCAGTTGAGGGCAATGTACCTCTAGAAATTCTCTGGACGGCGATCCCAGCAATTATCGTTATCGGCATTTCTGTTTACAGCTTTGATGTGTACAACGAAATCGGTGGCTTTGATCCCCATGCTATCCATGAAGCGCCGATAAATCAGGAGTCGATGAAAATGCCAGGGCATGGGAGTGCGATAGCCGCGACTTTAAGCGATACTCCTCCCAGCACTGAACCCAACCTCAATCAAGAAAAATCTGATGAGGCAATGCAAGACCCAGCTACGGCAGAAGTCCGCAATGCTGACCAAATTCCCCAACTGCGGAATGCCCCAGGTGTAGGTACTGTTGCTCCGACAATTGGGGGCAGTCGTGATAAAGCAGGCAAACCACCAGAATTGCGAGTCAACGTCACAGGTCTACAATATGCTTGGATTTTCACCTATCCTGAAACTGGTATAACTACAGGTGAAATGCACGTCCCCATCGGGCGAGAAGTGCAAATCAATATGACAGCCAATGATGTTATCCACGCCTTCTGGGTGCCAGAGTTCCGCCTGAAACAAGATGCGATCCCTGGTAGACAAAGCGAGATTCGCTTTACACCCAAAAAAGCAGGCGATTATGCCCTGATCTGCGCTGAACTTTGCGGCCCATATCATGGTGCGATGAGAGCATCAGTAGTAGTTGAGACAGAAGAAGCCTTTGACAAATGGGAGAAAGAGCAGCTAGTTGCCAGCAAGGAAACTCTAAATCAAGCCGTTGCTGTTAACCCTGCGGATCTATCCCCAAATGAATTTCTCGCTCCTTACACCAAGGACTTGGGGATTCAGCCAGAAATCCTCCATCAAGTTCACCATTAGTCAATATGTTATTTAGTCAAAATCCAATGACTAATGACTAATGACTAATGACTAATGACTAATGACTATGACGACACAAGCTCAGTTGCAGGAAACTGCCAATATCCCCGCCCTTATAGAGGAACCAGGGATTAGAAAATGGCAAGACTACTTTGGCTTCAACACCGACCATAAGGTGATTGGGATTCAATACCTAGTCACTACGTTCATTTTCTACTGCATTGGTGGGGTGATGGCTGACTTGGTTCGTACAGAACTGCGAACCCCAGAAGTCGATTTTGTCACCCCTGAAGTCTACAACAGCTTATTTACGCTGCACGCCACAATCATGATTTTCTTGTGGATTGTGCCAGCTGGTGCGGGTTTTGCTAACTTCCTTATCCCCTTGATGATTGGGGCAAAGGATATGGCATTTCCGCGCTTGAATGCTGTTGCCTTTTGGATGATTCCCCCTGCGGGTTTATTATTGATCGCCAGTTTAGTAGTAGGCGATGCACCGGATGCGGGTTGGACTTCGTACCCTCCCTTGAGCTTGGTAACAGGTCAAGTAGGTGAGGGAATTTGGATTATGAGCGTCCTCCTACTAGGTACGTCATCGATTTTAGGGGCAATCAATTTCCTTGTCACATTGCTCAAGATGCGTATCCCCGGTATGGGGGTTCACCAAATGCCCTTGTTCTGCTGGGCGATGTTTGCTACCTCGGCACTGACTTTGGTATCTACGCCAGTGTTAGCAGCAGGTCTGATTCTGCTTGCCTTTGACTTAATTGCTGGGACAACATTTTTTAACCCAACTGGCGGTGGCGACCCAGTTGTATACCAGCACATGTTCTGGTTTTACTCCCACCCAGCGGTTTACATCATGATTTTGCCCTTTTTTGGGGCAATTTCAGAAATTATCCCGGTGCATTCCCGCAAGCCGATTTTTGGCTATAAAGCGATCGCTTATTCGTCTCTTGCTATTAGCTTTCTGGGGCTAATTGTTTGGGCACACCACATGTTTACCAGCGGTATCCCTGGTTGGTTGCGGATGTTCTTTATGATCACCACCATGATCATTGCCGTACCTACGGGAATTAAAATATTCAGTTGGTTAGCAACCATGTGGGGTGGAAAAATCCGGCTTAACAGCGCCATGCTGTTCGCTATAGGCTTTGTCGGCACCTTTGTGATTGGTGGGATCAGTGGCGTGATGTTGGCAGCAGTGCCCTTTGATATTCACGTTCACGACACCTATTTTGTGGTTGCACACTTGCACTACGTCCTGTTTGGTGGTAGCGTTCTCGGCATTTATGCGGCGATTTACCACTGGTTCCCGAAAATGACGGGACGGATGGTGAACGAATTTTGGGGTAAGGTTCACTTTGCCTTAACAATAGTGGGTCTAAATATGACCTTCTTACCAATGCACAAGCTGGGATTAATGGGCATGAACCGCCGTATCGCCCAGTATGACCCGAAATTTACCTTTCTCAACGAAATCTGCACTTATGGCGCTTACATATTAGCAGTTTCGACATTCCCCTTCATCATCAATGCGATTTGGAGTTGGTTGTACGGCGAAAAAGCTGGTAACAATCCCTGGAGGGCACTTACCTTAGAGTGGATGACAACCTCACCACCAGCGATCGAGAATTTTGATCAAACCCCAGTACTGGCTACGGGCCCCTACGACTACGGTTTGGAAAAGGCTAAAGAAGGTGTACCTTTGTCTGATCCCAATCCAGTCTTATCTGCCGGCCCAAACTCAGTGTTAAGAGCAGAACCCGACCCTGTGGTTGCTGCCAATCCCGAAGACCGCAAATAAACAGCGCATAGGGCATGGGATATAGGGCATTGGTCAGAAGATGCAGAAGGGTAGGGGAAAGGGTGCAGAGGAGAGGAATTTTCCCCCTGCTCCCTGCTCCCCTGCCTCCCCTGCCTCCCCAGCCTCCCCTGCTCCCCCTGCTCCCTCTTTGTCCTCTAGGCATTAAAAATTCATGCAAAGTCAAACTATTGACCCAGCTAAAACCGAACTAAATCATCACCACGCGGCGGAAGCATCCGTCGGCCATCACGAAGAACATCCAGACCATCGCCTATTTGGGCTAATTGTCTTCCTGATTGCTGAAGGGATGATTTTTATGGGGTTGTTCGGAGCCTACTTGGCTTTCCGTGCTACCTTACCTGCATGGCCGCCAGCAGGTACCCCAGAGTTAGAACTATTGTTACCCGGAGTGAACACCGTCAATCTAATTTCTAGTAGTTTTGTCATGCACAATGCTGACACTGCGATCAAAAAGAACGATACGCGGGGTGCACAAACTTGGTTAGCAATTACTGCTGCGATGGGTGCTATTTTCTTGGTGGGTCAAGTATATGAATATACCCATTTAGAATTTGGTTTAACTACCAATTTATTTGCCAGTGCATTTTACGTTTTGACTGGTTTCCACGGATTGCACGTTACCATCGGCGTTTTGGCGATTGTTGCCGTGTTATGGCGATCGCGCCTTCCGGGTCACTACAGTAACGAAAAGCACTTTGGCATTGAAGCAGCCGAAATCTACTGGCACTTCGTTGACGTGATTTGGATTATTTTGTTCGGATTACTGTATTTACTGTGAGTATTAATTATTAGTTGTTCACTCCACGCGAACAACTTAATTGGCCCCCTATTGGGGGCTTTTTTAATCCAATGCTGCCGTTGCAACTGCCCTGATGTCACATTATTTTATCTATTGGCTGGCAGCAAAATCTAAATTAGGACTGCTTCTAGAAGATTAAATATTTGGGAAGTTATCTATACCGTTTTTTATTTCCTATAAAATAGTTTTATCTTTTAACTATAAGAGTTATATAAAATATATCAAAACGGCGTAGTCTTTTCCCAGTATGAGTTTTGCTAAATGCAATTGAGTTATTGCAAGTGAGACAGGTGGGAGTAAAAGGTGGGAAAGGTCGGAAAAGTTGGATTTTTGTAGAAACTATTGAATAACTAGTTAATATACTGTAATTTGATATGTGAGTGATTGAAAAATAACACTTATTTGTCTCAAAAACCATCACTCGATATTTATCTCAATAACTTACCTGCTCTTTTTAGTTTTGTCGAACTTACGTTTATATTAATAACGCGATCGCAGTTAGTACTGGTAACAAAGTTGTGGTCGGCATTGTAATGGTATTTGTGCGTTTAAATTCCACTGCTCAAGGTTTTGTCAGTAATCAGACCCAACAGTTAAAATAAATATCCTAACTGCCTGAATGTTATCTTCATGACGGTAGTTGTAAATACTCTGGGCTAGTGTTAAATTTACTTAAGTGATAGAATTATTGAAGTATTCCAGAAATAAATTTTATATTTATAAGGTTAAATTTACTTAAGTGATAAAATTATTGAAGCATTCCAAAAATAAATTTTATATGTAAGATACCTATAAAGGTATTAAATGAACCAATCAAGCGACTAAGCATAAAACTACTCCAAAACGTCTGAAACCTGAGAAGCTGACTGTCTCAAATACCAACAAATCTAGCGATAGGTATTCATAACCACACTCAAGCTCTGAATGGTCAGTAAATTAACAAGTAGTATACGCCACATGAGCCAGAACCCTCTAGTCAGAAAAACACTTCGGAGTCGCTTTGAGACTGTCAAACTGTTGACAAGCGGAGGATCAGGTAATACTTCCTTGTTGGCAGGTAATATACGTAACAGACGTCAGTACTCGAGCGCTAGAAAAACACTTCGGAATCGCTTTGAAATTGTCAAACACTTAGGAAGTGGAGGATCTGGTGATACCTACTTAGCCATAGACCTGGATTTACCAGGACAACCCCATTGTGTCGTCAAACATTTCCACCCAAAAGACTCCAATCCTGCTGTTCTACCCATCGCTAAAAAGCTATTTGATCGGGAAGCGGAAGTTTTATACCAGCTAGGCAACGACCACGATCAAATTCCTAGACTGTTTGCCCATTTTGATGAAGATGGGGATTTCTATTTAGTCCAGGAATTTATTGACGGTCATGCCTTGACTCAAGAAATTTTACCAGGTCAACGTCTTAGTGAGAATGCAGTCTTAAATTTATTAAAAGACATCCTAGAAGTTTTGGCCTTCGTCCACCAACACAATATTATTCACCGAGATATTAAGCCTCAAAACTTAATGCGGCGGTACTCCGATCAAAAGATTGTGTTAATTGACTTTGGCAGTATTAAGAAAATTGGTGCTTTGGGAGCAGGCTTAACAATTGCTGTTGGGACTCCTGGCTATATGCCAAGTGAACAGGCTAAGGGAAAGCCAAAACTTTGCAGCGATATTTATGCCGTAGGGATGATTGCCATTCAAGCTTTAACAGGTTTAATACCTGAGCAACTCCAAGAAGATCCCAATACTGGAGAAATTATCTGGCGCGATCAGGCACAGGTAAGTGATGCTCTGGCAAATATTTTAGATACAATGGTTCGCGATCGCTACAACCAGCGTTACCAATCTGCCACAGAAGCTTTGCAAGCGCTTAATTCTGATCTGGCGTTCTCACAGTTCTCACAATCTGTTGGCACCAACCAAAACGCCGATGATACCTATTTGCTGACTTATAGAAACTTTGTTTTGCTGCTGGGCATTGGTCTTGGTGCTACCACTAGTTTAATAGTATTAGTTTTAATCTATACATTTATTAATACGGGGACATCGCTTCCGAAGCAACCTACTTCACTAAAGAGTTTTTTAGAAAAATTTGTTGAGTTACCGTTAACTAATATGAATAGTC
Organism: Nostoc sp. ChiQUE02; assembly: GCF_034531305.2. Classification (NCBI taxonomy): domain Bacteria; kingdom Bacillati; phylum Cyanobacteriota; class Cyanophyceae; order Nostocales; family Nostocaceae; genus Nostoc; species Nostoc sp. ChiQUE02. Next base: position 53,056 of record NZ_JAVRBN020000031.1, on the reverse strand, counting down.
TAGTAGCTAAATCAGCACCTAACAGAAGAATCTTTCAAAGCAATTGTACCATTGCAAAAACTACTAAATAGCAAATTTAATTTCACTAAATCAGAAAGACTTATAAATCTAGTAGTAATCATAAAACTGACTATTAACTATTTATTACATATTTACTTTGAACCTAAATATTTAAAGATTATTAGAGGATAAATACTTAGATATTCCTGTAAGATGAATACAATAATCAACATTTAAATATATGGACAATACAAATCAAAGAAAAGCTTTAATTAACGGCGAAATCGCCCTCTTTCTTAGAGGTTTGATTATTGGTAAAGTGCTGACACTTATGGTTATTGGTGGATTACTTTGGTGGTTACTGAAGCCTAACTTATCATCCCGCAACAGCGCTGATTCCTCCAATCAAACTTTGAACACCGTCTCTAATACTGCATCCACTTTTCAGACAGTTGCTGATGTCCCCACTGCCTCATTCAACTACGGAGGCAGTACAGCTTGGGCATCTATCCGACAATTTGTAGATTCTCAGATTCAGAGCGTTCGCCCTGAACTACAATTACGTTATGTAGACCCTGTTAATGGTAGTCCTGGTTCTAGCTCAGGCATTCGGATGTTGCTTGATGGGAAACTCGATTTTGCTCAGTCTTCCCGTCCCCTCACAGATGAAGAACAAGCTATTGCAAAAGAGCGAGGCTTCACCCTTGAGCAACGTCAGGTGGGTATGGATGGGATAGCAGTGGTAGTCAACCCATCACTGAATGTGTCGGGTTTAACTGTTGAACAATTGCAGCAAATCTATTTGGGAAAAATTACTAACTGGAATCAAGTAGGTGGGCCAAACCTACCCATCACAGCTTTTTCCCAACGACCAGAGGACGCAGATACAGTAATATTCTCTAGCAACAGCGACTTGAAGGGACAAGCACTTGGCTCGAATGTGCAGTATGTCTACTCTACAACAGAGGCAGTGCGCCAACTCAGTAAAACTCCTGGTGGTGTCTATTACGCTTCTGCTCGTTCAGTAGTACCTCAATGTAGTGTAAAGGCTTTGCCATTGGGTAGCACTTCTGGTCAGCTAATTCCCCCCTATCGCGAAACTATGATATCGCCTGAGCAATGTCCACGTCAGCGCAACCAGCTAAATATTCAGGCGATCAAAAATGGCAGTTATCCGATGATTGCTAATTTGTTTGTAATTATTAAGCAGAATAAAGGTCGGGAACAGCAGATTGGGAATGCATATACTAAACTTTTATTAACTGATCAGGGACAAAGAGCAATTGAGCAAGCTGGTTTTGTTGGGGTTCGCTAGTAGATTTAGATCGCAATTAAGCCCCCTTCTGGGGGTTTTTATTACTAATTGTGTAATCGACTGCTCAAGGCAAAATACTCGTTATTGAGATCCCCGACTTATTAAAAAAGTTGGGGTTCAAGGGGAAGCGATCGCTTTTGTATCCATTCACTACTTGTTCAATATTCATGTATTGATCATTTGAGTTCAAAATATTTATTTATGTTCACTCTACAGCATAAGAAGTAAATTGGCGCTTAAAAGGAGATGGAACCCAATAACAATATCAGAAGGGGGTACACCTAGCTCAACCAATCGTTCAGCAACAGACTCTTCTGTCCCGTTATACTGTATCCATATTTTCCCATTTTGAATATCAAAATGCATAACCGGGCCAAACACCCGCTTATCTCCTTACCAGCCAACGTAAGCTAGTTGATAATGGTCGTTTTCATTGTCTAAAATTAATTGTGATTTGACAGTATCGGTATTAGACGCGATTTCTTGATGTTCACTCAAAATTTGTTTGATAAATTGTCGATAGCGTTCTATTTTATCCATAGCCGAATTTCCTCTTATTTTGGATCCTAAATTATTAACTTAACTTGGTAACGATGAATGGTGCGTTGGATAAAAGAAAGTTGAAAAAAGTCTTGATATGTTTCGATAGGAATGGCTAGATAAAGCACTCTGTCTGCTTCTTTCTCTTCAATAGCTTGGCAGTAATTCAAATATTGTCCGAGTACAGTATGATATTCACTGATATCTGAATCTGCAATAAAACTCTTAATTTCAACAGCTATTTTCTCTGTATTCCGTTCTGCGACAATGGCATTTTCAGCCGCTAAATCTATTTGGAGTTTAATTGCTTCACTAATCCGAATTGTAAAAGGGTCTGAGTAATTATCCACCCATCTTTGATTAGTGCTTTTTTTACCTGTTGATGGAAAACATCTTTAGCCATTTTGCTATCTCTAGATTAGAGTCAGCTTAACTCAAAATGATATTTTTGCTCTATGTAATGCGATCGCACTCTCCATTATTCTGTATAGTTGCAGCAAGCTTCTCTAAATTTTGACGTACATTGACACTACGGTGATGATTTACACCCCAGATTCGTTCACAAATATCTAAAGCTTGCAAATAAAGCGGTTCTGCTTCACCGTAACGTCCAGTTTCACGATAAATTTCTGCCAAATTATTGAGACTTTCGGCAATATTGGGATGATTTTCTCCCAATAGGTGCTTATCAAGTTCTAAGGCTTTTATACATAAGGGTTCCGCTTCATTGTAACGCCCCTGCTCCCTGTACATGTAACCAAGAGCGTAGATAGTATCTGCTAAAAGGGGATGCGCTTTTTGTAATACACGCTGCTTGAGTTCTAATGATTCCAAAAACAAAGATTCCGCTTCACTGTAGCGTCCTTGAGCGCGGTATATTAAACCTAAATTGTGCAAATCTGTTGCAACATCTGGATTCTCTTCTCCCAAAAATTGCTTATCTAGTTCTATTGCTTGTTGCGACAAGGGTTCAGCTTCACTGTAGCGTCCTTGATGATAATAAAGTAGCGCTAAATTATTCAGTATAAGAGCGAAAGAAAGATGATTTTCGCCAACCAAACGTTTTTCGAGTTCTAATGATTGCAAATACAGAGGTTCTGCTTCGTCATAACGTCCTTGTTCATCATATAATAATGCCAAATTGTTTAGACTGGCAGCAACATCGGCATGGTTTTCTCCCCACAGGCGTTTCCTCAGTTCTAAAGCTTCTTGATATAGGAGTTCTGCTTTACTATATTGTCCAGTAGATTTGTAGAGTCCTGCCAAATTATTTAGGCTCGTAGCAAAAGAAGGATGGTTGTCTCCTAGCAGGCGTTTCCTCAGTTCTAAAGCTTGTTTATATAAGGGTTCGGCTTCGCTGTAGTGTCCGGTTGCACGATATATTCCTGCTAAATTATTGAGGCTGTTAGCTAAGTCTATCTGCAAACCTAATTCATTTTGTAGCTCACTCGCTTGACGCCAATATTTAATTGCTAATTCTTGCTCTTCTTGATAATTCTGAGATTCACCCCGATCTAATCTGCTACGGTAAATATCGCCCAATCTTGAGTATAACGTAGCCAAGGTCGGGTCTTTCGTTCCCCGTTCCTGTTCTACTTTCTCGATTAGCCTTTGTAAATCTTGGATAGGTAAGAAAAAGTGATTAGTTTCGTTAGTATCTGTGCTAGCTAATTCTGTATCACGAAAAACAAAGCGTATATGTTCTAATTCTTTACCAGGAATAGCACTTGTCTTTTTAGATTCAAACCGGAATACACCATTGCGCCAACTCCAAAAATCAGGAGCTTTTTTAATCAGGTTGACTAAAATTTGGTTAGTTACCCAAAGCACGATCGCAAACGGAAACTCGCGCAATCCTTCCCTTGTCCACTGTAAGTAACCAAAAAATTTCTCCTGTTCTGATTGCTCATTTCCCAACCTGAGAAAATAAAGTTGTTCAGCACCTGTTACAGTAATCGCCGCCGGGTTCTGCTGACGAAGATATTCTTCTTGTTGTACCAGTTGGTTAAGGGCAGCTTTTAGGCTCGGTTCCTGACGTGCTAAAGTCGCTCGATATGGACGGAAAGCAGGTTGTAGTTCAGCTTCATATTGAGCAATAATTTCATCACGAAAGCTAGCATCATCGCAAACCGCAATCAGTAAATTTAATCCCCGCTTTTGAGCTTCAATAGAAACAATTAAATCATCATAAGCATCTTGATTTTCTCCCTGATCAAATAACTCTTCATTTAACATTAATAGCACCTTGTCTTTTCAAGCTTTCGATAATAATTGGATGAACATCGTACCAAGTTTCATCAGTGCGATATTCTAGAACATACAGCCCATGTAGCAAATCCAAAAACTCTGCTTGTTTAGGATCATTGGGCATAAATTGTTCATAAACACTTTGCAAAATATCTGTATCAGCTTTTCCTAAACGTATGGAAAAATCATTGCGGATTTTATTGATTGCTTGAAGGAGAATTTTATCATCAATGATAATTTTAACTGAGGGATTTCGCCGGATCATCCGCAAACAAATTCGGCAGCATTCCTTAGAGATACGAATTAACTCTCGTAATACACCACCACTATAAATCACAATTTTTTCAGCAGTTTCGACTGCAATTAATTCACTGGAAATGCGCTTTTGTAAAACTTCACCGAGAATCTTTGTTGCTTCTGGGCGAGGTTGGGCATTAGGGAAGCGATTTTTACCTTTATCAAAAATTTTTAAGACAGGCATCGCTACAACTTGATCGTTGGTTTCAGTAGCAATTATTGTGCTGATAAATGTTTCCCGAAGGACTGCGATCGGGATAGTGTAAATAATTTGAAAGTTTGGTTGGCAAAGAGCTTTAATGTTATCTCTATAAATTTCGTTAACTCTGCCTAAGTCAAGCTTATCTAAATCATCAATGATTACTAAAACATTTTGTTTAGTTGCAGCTTGAATAAGAGCAGCAATTTCATTAATCCTGGCAACTAAATCTGATAACTTGCGTTCAAACTCTTGCTTAATTTCATCCCGAACGCTAGCATCAGCTTTTAATTTAGAGCTAATCAACTTTAAGAGATCAAAACCTATACTAGCTTCTGCTTGCAAATTTAATTCTTCAGTACGAGTGCGGGTAGCAAACCACTTATAAAGAGCTTCTTTAGTAGATTGAGGAATATCAACTTTGCGTGCTTCGGCCTCTGTCATTAAATTAACTGCGATCGCAAACAGTATATTAATATGATTAACAGCCGACATTTCAATTTTGTCAGCAATAGAAAATAGAACTACAAAATATTTATCTTGAATTTGTCTGCTAAATTCAGCTAACAAAGTAGACTTACCACATCCCCGATGTCCTGTAAAGACAATTTTGCCATCTCCATTAGGACTATCTTCCACTAATTGGTTCAGGTCTGCAATCAAATCATCACCATATTCGACCCGAAATCTTTCCATTTCGTTCCGTTCCATTAACGGAAATAGTTCGAGATTGCTGTATGCTTCTTGAAAGGAGTTTAATAAGTCTTCAGACATTGGATAGTGCCGTAAACGTGCTAACTATTCATATAATGACTCATGATTTTTGAAGCACAAGTTCAGGCAATGTCTAAGATAGATTCTGCCTACATAACTTCTTAAGTTCTGTTAATAAATAACTACTAAGTGAGTGGTATGTTATGTCTTAAAAAGAGATGCCCTAAACTCAAATTTCAACCTATCAATGAGTAACAGAGGTCAATAATCAATCAGACTGAATGATAGATTATACATTTGATAATTCCGACTGAATGATAGATTATACAGATAACATCCTGAAAGCTACTTAACACATAAATAAAATAAAATTTTCAGTTATAAAAATAAATTTTTAGTGTGCTTCGTCTCATCCCCCTCTAGCCGATGCGATGGTAGCTGTTGTTACTATTAGTTAGTAGTCTGTCAAGGAATAATTGACGAGTACATTCTCTGTAGAGACGGCGATTTATCGCGTCTCTCTAACGTGTCAGTCTTTTAGACGCGATAAATCGCGTCTCTACATGAGATAAAGCTCCGCGACTTCAAAACCAGCTTTTGCGACTTCAAAACCAGCTTTTGTGACTTCAAAACCAGCTTTTGTGACTTCAAAACTAGCTTTTGCAACTTCAAAACCAGCTTTTGCGACTTCAAAACCTGCTTTTGTAACTTCAAAACTAGCTTTTGCAACTTCAAAACCAGCTTTTGCGACTTCAAAACCTGCTTTTCTCAAGAAATTTCAGCAAATATACCCGCATCTATCTAGTTGGCTAATGCCATTTAATGCTGTTAAAATTCTGTAACTTCACTGTGGCTGGTGCATCTGCTTGTTGCGTATTTTTATGATATATAAATAACTCAGTGTGCAAACTTAGGGTTATTTATAAATTAATCCAAACAGGAAAACTATATGACGCAACGGAAACGAAACTCCATATCACTGACCAAAGCTGAACGACGGATTGAAGGAATGCAGACAATTAACCCTAAGTTAGACTTTAGTAATGGGTTTTCAATTGCTACTTACAACACTAAAGTAATTGAGTTACGAGAAAAGCTAGCCGCTTATAATCAAGCACAAACAATAGTAGATAAGACACACAATGCATTAATAGAAGCAGAACGTGAGTTGAATACTTATTCTGAGCAGATGTTGCTGAATGTTGCATCTTGCTATGGCAAAAATAGTGATGAGTATGAAATGGCTGGTGGAACGCGCAGGTCAGACCGCAAAAAACCACGCCCAGTAGCAAACCAAACTGTGATATCAGTGAAGTAATTGTTCGGACTCGCCGCTTCTTTAGATAAGGGTGCGTTGACCTTTGTGACAACGCACCACGATCCTATATTCTACCGCTTAACTTCTGAAGCGTCTTCAGAGACTTTTGACATCCCAAAATCGAATGCTGAGTGCGATCGCAAATAGACTAAGGATATCGTCAAACTCTAAATCAGACATAATCGTAGGTTGGGTTGAGGAACGAAACCCAACATCTACTTTAGTTTCTTAAATAGCCCTTCACTCATTTCTTAACTTACATCTCAAAAAAAATAAGTTGAGGGTATCCTTTATAACCAATACTTTGGTATAAAGCCCGAAATATAACCATCATAAAATTAACTCAATGCAATATCGCCGAGCCACAATAGAAGGTGGCACTTACTTTTTACACTCGTAACACATAAAAGACAAAGACTATTATGCTTACCGACTAACGTATCTTTATTGAGAAATATTTTTCGGTATGTAATGCGACAACACCCATTTATAATTGATGCCTTTGTTTTATTACCCGATCATCTGCACTGTATTTGGACATTACCACAGGGCGATCGCAATTTTTCTACTCGTTGGCGTTTGATCAAAAGCTATTTTAGTCGCCAGTGCATTACTCTATCACAGGAAAACCTATCTACCTCTAGGCAAAATAAAAAAGAGCGGGCTATTTGGCAGCGTAGTTTTTGGGAACACTTGATTAGAGACGAGGTAGATTTTAAAAATCACCTTGAATATATTCACTACAATCCTGTCAAACATGGTTTAGTGAAAGCTCCAAAAGATTGGGAATATTCCAGCTTTCATCGTTCTGTTCGTCAGGGTACGTATGATATTACGTGGGGTGCTGGGCAAGGAATTGTATTTGACTCTAATATCGGTAAAGAGTAAATATCGCCTAAATTGTAACTGAAATTGTAGGTTGGGTTAAACGAAGTGAAACCCAACATCAGCGTTGGGTATTGTGATGGGTAATGTTGGGTTTCGTTCCTCAACCCAACCTACGAATTACTACTAAATCTAAGCGTGGCGTCTGTGTTTGGCTGGTTATAGAGTAATTTTGTAATTTTCTCGATAAATGATAAACAAACACAATAAATAATTGTCCTGAAGTGGGAACACTAGACTTAGACATTGCTGGAAGTCAACCCACACTATGAGCATGACAATTATCAGTCTTCGAGCGGCACTGCAAAGCCTGCCCGAAAATGCACCAGAACCTGTTATAAACGACCTTTTCGCCCCTTACTTGTTGAGGGCATTAGGGTTTCAATCTGAAGAAATTCATCCTGAATATAACACTGGTGACGGAGCTGTTGATAAAGCAGCCAGGAAAACTATTGGAGATGATGTATTTTTACATACAAAATCTAATCCATACCTGCTACTGGAATTGAAAGGGAGGGATATTAATTTATCTGAAGATGCTGCACAGTATCAAAGAACAGTTAATCAACTTAAACGTTACCTACTTGCACCTAATTGCAAAACAGTACAGTGGGGAATTATTACTAATTCTTGCCATATTCAACTGTTTCGCAAGCATGGAAAAGTGATTTATCCTGCTACACAGTGTCTTCCAATTGATGCAAATAATATTGATAATGTAGTCGTTTCAATTAGGAAAAAAATTGAAAATCCTACAAAAGCCTTAACCATCGCGGTTTATAACAATAAAGGTGGAGTAGGTAAAACAACAACTACCGTCAACTTGGCAGCTATCTTAACTTTTTTAGGGAAAAAGGTTTTAGCGATTGATTTTGATCCAAACCAACAAGATTTAACTAGTTCTTTAGGACTTCCACTAAGCAAAGGTAGTGTATTTGAGGCTCTTAAGGAACGGGGTATAGAACTTCAAAGTACTCTACATCCTTATAAATTCCCCTTAAAGAAGCTTAATTCAGAACTTAGATTTGATATTATTCCTGCCGATCAAGAACTGATAGATGCACCTGAACAGCTCTTGCGTAATCATTTGCAAGCTCACACTCTTTATCAAAAGCTAGAATTATCAAGACAAGAATATGACTATATTTTGATAGATGCACCACCCAACTGGCGAGTGTTTAGCCAGCTAGCAGTATATGCGGCTGATGTCGTTCTCATTCCCACGAAGCATAACAATCTTTTCTCTTTAGAAAATGCAGCAATAGCAATCAAGAAATTCATTCCTGAAGTCCAATCTAAAAAAGCTGATGGTAGTCCCATTCCATTACCGATTTTCTTCAATGGAGAAAAGATTACACCATTTCAATTGGAAGTTGCTCAAAAAGAAATTAATAATATTCTTAAAACTGCTAAAAAAGAGGGATTTGATTTACTGTCCTATTTCTATCCCAAGTATACCAATGCCAACAGAGACCTTCGTGTTCATGAGGTTCCAAGCTACGCTAACATAGCTAGTTCAGCTTTCTCACGCACTCCTGCGGTTTATCGAGATCGATCTGCTCATGAATATTACAAAAATCTAGCAAAGGAGTATTTTTTACAATGAGTAGCCTCAGCAATATTGGAAATTTGATGCATTTATATTTAGATGAAATTGACCCCGGCGAAGGAACTAATGCACCTGAGTTTTTGATTAAAGCTTCAGCTCATTTGCTCAACCAAAAGGGCGGAAGAAATTGGATTCCAGTGATTGTGAAAGAAACTGGCAAGGATAAGTATCAAGTAATTGCTAACTCTTTCATTTATGCAATTGCAGAAGCCGCTCGCTTAGATCGCGTTTGGTGCATTATTACTGATGGTAGTGATGAGACAGTTGAAGTCACAAAAGTACTAGCAAAAGAAGAAATTCCAAAAATCAATCTCTCTAAGGCATCTAGAGATGAAATCATGGCAGCATTAGAATACTTAGTTGAACAACCAGGTAGTGTTCTTAAAGCAGTTAAACCTGCTATAGCTACAAACCGGATTGATGAAGCTCCTCGTGAATATTGGAAGACATTAGATCCAATTCTTAATCTGAAATGTGGCATTACCAAAGGGAAAAAACTTGATGCTTTAAATAAAGTTTTTTATCTAACTCCTCAACCAATGCCAGATACAATTACTGACACTGCTATTCTCCAAACAATGACAATAGCTGATTTAAAAGCGATCGCGAAGAAACGAGGAATTACTGGCATCACTAAGATGAAAAAAGACAATCTTGTTAAAGCATTGAGTAAACCTTAAAAGTAGCGAAGAGACAACAGAGTAATCGCATCTTTACTGGTGTGTTGTGGCAAAGGCGCAACGCACCATTATCTCAAGCATCTTCAATATTGGAAATACAGCCAATGAATTACAGCAAATTTTGTCAACCAACTTTACATGAAAGGCCAAAAACATAACCCCTCTCCGCCACCGGAAAGGGGTTAATCACTGCCGAAACTCAGCACTATATTGTACAGACGCGATGAATCGCGTCTCTATTCAGCACTATCTAATAAGCGTCTTGCAACTCGTAGAAATCAGGCGAGATGTAATCCTTCCGCAAAGGCCAACCTACCCAATCTTCCGGCATCAAAATCCGCTTGAGATTTGGGTGTCCTTCGTAGATAATGCCGAACATATCGTAAGACTCGCGCTCTTGCCAATCTGCGGTCTTCCAAATCCAGTACACAGAAGGCACTACAGGATTTTCCCGTGGTAAGAACACCTTAACTCGAACTTCTTCGGGGCGATCGCTATTATCACCGACTTTAATCAAGTGATACACACTTACCAATTCCTGCCCTGGCCCAAGGTCAACACCACCTTGAAACTGGAGATAATTAAAGCCGTAGGCATAAAGGGCTGTAGCGGTGGGAAGCAAAAAATCTGCCGCCACCTTAATTATCTCTACACCATTCTTGTCTGGTGCCAAAAACTCATGGTCAAAGCCATTTTCCGTCAACCACTGGGAAACTTTACCCGCTTGTACCAATGCCTCTTCTTTCGCTGCTGGTACTGGTTTAGATTCTTCTTCAGCCACGGGTTTGTTCCTCCTTTTGCGCCTTTGCTGTCAGCAGTGCAGGTGGTATTGGCATACCGATCGCTTCTGCCAATTCCTTCGGTGGTACAGAGCGAGTATCTGACTGCAAATACTTACCAGTTAAGATTTCCTCTACTGGCTTCAAATTATGAGTCGTGCTGTAGTAGCGGTGGGTTTGCTTAATTTTATCCCGCTCTTGCATCGATTCATTGGCGATTTTCTTTCGCAGCTTAATGATTGCGTCAATAATTGCTTCTGGACGGGGAGGACAACCAGGCAAGTACACATCCACAGGAATCAGTTTATCAACTCCGCGCACTGCTGTGGGGGAATCAACACTGAACATCCCGCCAGTAATTGTGCAAGCTCCCATCGCAATTACATACTTCGGCTCTGGCATTTGTTCATAAAGACGCACCAGTTGGGGAGCCATCTTCATCGTAATAGTCCCTGCCGTAATAATTAAATCGGCTTGGCGGGGGCTAGAACGGGGAATTAGCCCAAAACGGTCAAAGTCAAATCGGGAGCCAATTAAAGCTGCAAACTCAATAAAGCAGCAAGCAGTACCAAACAGTAATGGCCACAGGCTAGAAAGCCGCGCCCAGTCGTAGAGATCGTCAACCGTGGTCAAAATGACGTTTTCTGAAAGGTCTTGAGTGATTGTAGTCCGTTCAATGGGGTTGATGATTCGCTCTTTGCCCTGGGTTGTTAAGTTAGAATTCAAGACCATTCCAAAGCTCCTTTACGCCATGCGTAAACTAAAGCGACTACAAGAATTGCAATAAAGACTAGCGCTTCAATAAATGCCAGTAGCCCCAAACGGTGGAAAGCTACCGCCCAAGGATACAAGAATACAGTCTCCACATCAAAGACGACGAAGACCAAAGCAAACATGTAGTAGCGGATGTTGAACTGAATCCAGGCTCCCCCGATGGGTTCCATGCCAGATTCATAGGTGGTGTGCCGTTCTGGGCTGTAACCACTAGGTCGTAGGAGCTTGGATGCTGAGAGCGCTAAGGCAGGCACTAGGCTACAGATGATGAAGAAGCCTAGAAGGTACTCGTAACCGCTGAGGACAAACACAATGAGTATCTACCGCTTATGGAGTATTTTAAGTAGTGACTGGAGATTGGGTACAGACGACTAGAGATTAGGGGCTAAAGAGTTGGTGGACAAAGAAGTTTTCTTGCCCAATGCCCAATGCCCCATCCAGTTGCTTCTCCGTAGGAGTACAAGTCGGGCATTGCCCGCCCAACGCACTGGCTCCCCAATGCCCCATGCCCAATCCCTTGAATTACGTTACTTTCTTTTACATTATATCTGTTTGGTTTTTCTGAAATCTGGGAAACAGACGCACTTCAGGTATTTAATTCGCTTTTGCTAGTGATAGAAAAGTCTAACAATTATGTCATAATTTTTAACGTATATTTAAGATTTCTCCTCTGCGAGGCCTTAGCCATGAGCGAACCAGCTGTTGAGACTACGGTGTTAGACCGCTACGAGTGTCGCGCCTGCGGTTATGTTTACGAACCTGAAAAGGGAGACGACAAGGATGATATTCCTTCAGGGACAACCTTTGCAGAACTGCCCATAAATTGGCGCTGTCCAGTTTGTAGTGCTAAGAAGACCGCTTTTGCCAACATCGGACCTGCCGGTACTGCATCCGGCTTCAAAGAAAATCTCGGTTACGGTTTGGGTGTCAATAACCTAACGCCAACCCAAAAGAATATCCTAATTTTTGGCGCTTTGGCTCTTGGCTTCTTGTTTTTTATTAGTCTCTACGGCTTACAATGACAGCCGTTATCTCAGACACAGGGAACAGATGATAGGTGACACCAAGCTTGTTGTGTAATTAAAATTACATAAATGTGTCGTTTTTCCAGTCCCGTAGAGTGGCCACGGCCCTCAATACCAAATTGGGATAAATAATATTTTTTGGGATTATTGGAAGGGTTTTTAGTAAAAACTTTTAATCCCTTCGGGTTCAGCAGTCGCTTATGGGGGAAACCCCAGACACTCGCGGACTCGGTAACGCCAAGGGAGAAGACCGCGCGGCTTCACCAAAATCCCAAATCTAAAATCCAAAACTGGTATAAGGTAAACCTTTTAGAGAACACCTACACAAATTTAGAAACAATTAAGAAATACTGATGCATTCAATTGTGAAAAGTTGGCAACGAATAGCTGCCTTGTTGATAGTAGTCCTCATGTGTATAGGTTGTAGCAAAATCCCCTCTGTTAGCTACAATCCCTGGAAAATCATTTCTGTGCCAACAGACTCGAATCTCCTAGATATTGCTTTTACTAATAATCCTGAGCATGGCTACTTAGTAGGTAGCAATGCCACCCTGTTGGAAACCAATGACGGTGGTAATACCTGGAAACCAATCACACTGCAACTGGATGAGCAAAAGTATCGCTTTGACTCAGTAAGTTTTGCAGGGAAAGAAGGCTGGATTGCTGGAGAGCCTGGACTGTTGCTGCACACTACTGATGAAGGTGCTTCTTGGTCGCGTATTCCCCTGAGCGAAAAGCTACCAGGTAGCCCGATCGCAATTAAGGCACTGGCAGACAAGACAGCTGAGATGGCTACTGATGTGGGAGCCATATATAAGACCACAGACGGCGGCAAAAACTGGAAAGCCCAGGTGGAGTCAGCGGTGGGTGTGGTGCGTAACTTAGAACGTTCTGCTGATGGTAAATATGTTGCAGTTTCTGCGAAGGGTAGTTTCTACTCGACTTGGGAACCGGGGCAAGATGCTTGGGTACCCCATAACCGCAATAGTTCTCGGCGCGTAGAAAACATGGGTTTTGCTGACAATGGGCAATTGTGGTTGCTAGCTAGGGGAGGTCAAATTCAGTTTAGTGACCCAACTAAACCTGAAGAATGGCAAGAGGCAAAATATCCAGAGTTATCCACCAGTTGGGGTTTACTAGATTTGGCATATCGCACACCCAATGAAATTTGGATAGGTGGCGGTAGCGGTAATTTGCTACGGAGTGCAGACGGTGGCAAAACGTGGGAAAAAGACCGTGCAGTGGAAGAAGTTGCTGCTAATTTGTACAAGATTGTCTTCTTAGAGCCAGAACGGGGATTTATAATTGGCGATCGCGGCGTTTTGCTCAAATATCTACCAAACCCTGAAACAACCTCCTCAGAAGAGGCTGCTTAGTTACCGAAGAGGCAGAGGGCACAGGAAGAAATAACTAATACGCAATGCCCAATGCCCCATGCACTATTTCTGAGAAGAACGTTGTAACTTGTAACTCTTTCTTAACTTTGTAGGATAATAAACTCAATAACACTCTATGTATAAGGTAGGGAGCTAAATGTCAGGTACCACTGGAGAACGTCCGTTTTCGGACATCATTACCAGCGTTCGTTACTGGGTAATTCACAGCATCACCATCCCGGCATTGTTTATTGCCGGTTGGCTATTTGTCAGCACCGGGCTGGCTTATGATGCCTTTGGCACACCCCGCCCCAACGAGTATTTCACACCAGCGCGGCAAGAAGTGCCAATTGTGAAGAACCGTTTTGAAGCTAAAAAACAAGTTGAACAATTTATCGGAAAGTAGTTTGAGATCATGACTAGCGGCAATAACATCAATCAACCAGTTACCTATCCAATTTTTACCGTTAGATGGCTGGCAGTTCACACCTTAGGTGTACCAACTGTATTCTTTTTGGGCGCGATCGCCGCAATGCAATTTATTCAACGTTAGGAGCAATTATGGTAGAAAGATCGCCCAATCCCAATAATCAGCCGGTTGAACTAAACCGGACTTCGCTATACCTGGGACTACTACTAGTTTTCGTTCTGGGGATTCTGTTTTCCAGTTACTTCTTTAACTAACTGGAACTACTGTTGTTAATCTTTGTTTATTGAACGTGTGTTGATTTGTTGTTAAGGGAGGAGAGAAGCTGTGTCTGGAAGTGGGAGAATTCCCCTGTGGGTCGTCGCTACGATCGCAGGCTTAGGTATAATTACAGTCTTGGGCATTTTCTTTTATGGTGCCTACGCCGGACTCGGTTCTTCGATTTAACATTAGTTAGTTTGAACCGAACACTATAAGTTAGAATTTTCTAGCATTTGTTGAGAAATCAACCTTAAAAAAACCGCCTGTCTCTATGAGATAGGCGGTATTAATTTTGGTCAATAGTCCTTTGTCCTACCCTGCGGGTACTCCGTTGGAGAACTCGAAGAGTAGCCGCTAGCGCGTCTATGTCATTTGTGTTTTGCAAATGACTACTGACTGATGACTACATTAGCCAATATCGTCTCTTTCAATGTATAAAAATAGAAACGCGAAGGTCACTGCTGGTAAAACCCAACCAATGATGGGAACTAAGATAGAAGGCAAAAAGGAGGCTGCCATAGTAAAGGTTCCTGTTAAATAACACTACAATTCAAAATGAGCTTACTGCAAATCCTGCCAAATTTTTGAAATTCTTTCATATTTTTAACACAGCTAATATTGGCAGTGGGGAGCAAAGAGTGGGGAGCGGGGGAAGATTTTTTGAGTAATACTTCCTTTTACCCTTATCTTTAAGTAACTATTTTTACTCGCAGTTCACTATCACATACCCAAGAGTTCATCTAGTTGCAAGTTCGGCAAGTCTGGAGGAATCACAGTTCGCACTATTGTGACTTTGTGACTCTCTTGTTGGGTTGTCAGATCAAGTGCGATCGCTTCCAAGCGAATTTCTAAACAGCCAAAGGGAATGTTTAATTGCGTCATCACTTCCAACGCTCCCGATGCATTAGGTAGTAAATTTGCCAATAAATGGGGACCATCTAGTAACCAGCGAGTTTGATAATCTTCAAGCCATAACTTGACAACAACTTGCGGAGGTACTTCAGGCAGTACTACGCGTACTATGACAGATTTACCAGCGATTAGTTCGCCTTCTGGCACATACAAATATGGAACTGGCAAAGGCTCAGTGGCTGCCGCAATTATAGGTAAGGAAGGGGATGAATCTAACAGTGGTTGCTCCTCTTCTTCAAAAGGGTAACTCCTCGTTGCATCAGCTTCCAGTTCACTATATGTATCATCTACAACAATTTCTTGAGCCAACCAAGCTGACGCTATATTTATTTTTATCGGAGGAGGGGGGGGCGGTAGTTGTGTTAACAGAGCCGATGAGAGTGCTGGTTCTTCTAATACTTTTTCTATTTCCGTATTTTCTTCTATCCCCAGATCGGCTTCCTTTGCTGTGTCTAAATCTTCTCCAAAATTCCCTAGTTCGGAAGACAGCTTTTGGGCTTCTTCCCATGTCCCCTGTTCGTTGTGAGTCTTTGCCAGAAGAAGTTCTGAGTGGTTCCAACCTTCGCTCAAATTCTTCTCTGTGTTGGTATCTAGGTTTAACGGCAAATTGACATCAACATTCGCATTTTCTGCACTAAGAGAAAGGGGCATCTGCTGTGCTGGAACATAGTTATCGTAATCTTGAAGTTGCAGATCATTGATGGATTCAGGCAACGAGTATCCTTGGCTCTGCATCCACTTCCTGAGTAGAGGAGATGAGTAAAGGTTGCCTGTTGTAATGAATTGTGAATTTTGCTGGGCTTCTACTTCAGCAACAGATTCTTCCTGGAATTGTGGATTTTGCTGGGCTTCTAACTCAGCAACAGATTTTTTCTGAGATGGTGCATCACTGACTACTAATTCAGGTGTATTTTCATCTTCATCTACAATTGCGTCCAACTGCGGGAAGTCTTCAGCCCCTTGAACTTCTAATGCATCTGGGGTGATATTGTCTTTTACTTCTTCTGAATCATCTGGCAAAGCTTGTAGCCGTTTCAAGTATGGCAAAGTAGTGTCAAGTATTGGCATTCGACGTTGCTTGATGACCAACTGCTCCAAGTTGATGGCAGCTATAGTGGCATCCTTTTCTAGAAGCTCCTCCTGTATAGGGGGTTCTGCAATAACATCTGTGGGAATGTTGACATCTGTTTGAACAGGGGGCAGTTTCGGCAATTGAGGGGAAGTGCCTGAATTCTTGAGCTTAGATGTCCGCAGGGTAGTTTCTCGCAGAACTTGTAGGTTAATTTGCGGTGGTAGGGGTGTGTTTGGGGATGGATTAAGTATCTGTGACTGGTCTGTTTTTGGAATCTTGACCAGATTGAATAGTTTCAAATCGAGCCTAACAGGTGCTTCTGGTTCTGTGAAAGCAGCAGATGAGTCCGATGGTGCTATGGGGTCATTTAAGGATGTACTGGGTTTTGCTGCGGCTGTGATTGCCAGTAATTCCGTTACATCTGCTGTAATGGTGAACGAATGGCTGGCTAACTGGATGACTTCACCAGCATCGGCGAATCTACCATACAAACTGATATCTGCCAAAATTAACTTGGATTCACACTCAGCAGGAATACCAATTGAGGTATTGATGGTGAAGGGCAACTCTTGGTCTGGTAAAGGTTGCCGCACCTGGGTCAAAATTTTCGAGTTATTAGGCGATCGCAGTTCAATTCCTAGTTCAAGTGCCCGCAGGCATTCTGGGGATAATGTTTCAGCCTGATCTAGATTCGTCTTTTCTTTGAGTTCTATATGCCCATTGATTCTAACAGCTTGTCCCCAACGAGCAATGTAAGTATCCTGACTTAAAGTTAGCAGTAGTGGTGGCGGTAGTTTTGTTGCTGGAGAATCTGTAATCTTTTCATCTTTGGGTAGGGGTTCAGATGTGGGTAAAGCTAAATCTATTAAATTTTGTAAAATCTGCTCTGCCGTCTCACCTTTGAGCCACACAGGACTTACAGGCTCATCGATAACTATATCTTCTTCCGTTTCATCTGGCAGAACACTGGTAGTGAGGTTGCTGTGTAGTTCTGTGGAAACAGCGATCGCTTTATCAAGCGTAGTTGCGGGTTCTGCTGGAGCAGTGTATTCCAAGTTCCCTTTTGGAATAACACTGGTAGCAGGGTTGCTGTCTGTCGCAATTGCCAGTTCTGTGGAAACAGCGATCGTTCGATCAAACGTAATTACGGGTTCTGCTGGGGCAGTGTATTCTAAGTTCTCTTCATTTGGCAGAACACTGGTAGCGGGGTTGCTATCTGTAGTAATTGCCGATTCTGTAGAGACCGCGATCGCTTGATCAAATGTAATTGCGGGTTCTGCTGGAGCAGTGCATTCCAAGTTTCCTTCATCTGGCACAAAAATGTTAGTAGGGTTGCTGTATTTAGTGATTGCCAGTTCTGTGGAAACAGCGATCGCTTTATCAAGCGTAGTTGCGGGTTCTGCTGGAGGAGTGTATTCCAAGTTCCCTTCTGGAAGAACACTGGTAGCGGGGTTGCTATCTGTAGTAATTGCCGATTCTGTGGAAACAGCTATCGCTTGATCAAACGTAATTACGGGTTCTGCTGGAGCAATGTATTCTGAGTACCCTTGATCTGGCAGAACAGTGGTAGTGAGGTTGTTGTGTATTTCTGTGGAAACAGTGATCGCTCGATCAAACGTAATTACGGGTTCTGCTGAAGTAGTGCCTTCCAAGTTTTCAGAAACAGTAGTTGGGTGATCGGGTGAATTTGATTCTACATTCTCCCCCTGCTCCCCTTCCTCCTCTGCCACCGGAGACAAGACTTGCAGTTGAACATTGTATTGCCAAGATTTACCGAGCAGATCCGACATCAAATCGCCAGAACAGCGCAGTTCCCAAACTCCCGCCTGGAAGTAGGTAAAAGGAATTACCGCCATTAAGCCTTCTGAGTTAGTGCGACGCGATCGCTTGAAAATTCGCCGCGTTGGTTGAACTTCCTGGGTTGAAGAGTGAGTTACCCGCACTTCCACGTCTGTATTAGGAAGGTTAGAACGAGCCAAAACTCTATAGTGTCCTTCCAAAATTTCCAAATTTGGCGATTCTAGGATATGCCACGAGCGAGCGCCTTGTTTCTGTATCAGAAATTGCCAGTGTTCCATTGTGAGTGATGCCCAGACCGACGAGCCGCTGAGTAATATTGTGTATTAACTTGCTTGCAAGTTTACCTCAGTATTTTATAAATGCCTCACTTAAATGGCTATCAAGTTAACTCAGTTTTACTTACTTAACTTTTCTGGCTTTAACTAGTCACCTCAAGGAAATTTCAATGGGTCGCTGTGTTGCTTATGCATAAAGCTTTTGTTGTTTTCTGAATATTAAGTTTGACACTCTCCAGTGCTAAATTAACAGGGATGTAATAGATAGCATGAGCTGTCTCTGCTCAACTTCGTGCAAAGATTTTTGTATTATTTTTTACTAAAATACTCAAATTGCAATAGACACAACGTACAATAAATTAAGATTCACTTGACAATTTGTATTAAATTGTGATTGCCCACATTTTTGCTACAAAGAGGTAGGATGTGGCTCTTAAGTGTCTTCTGCGATCGCCCACGGCGGGCGCAAAGTCCATCGCAAATCACAACACTTAACCGCGCAAAACGCATCCAATCTACCTGAAGCGGCTTGAACCGCCACACAGTGTGTCCTCCCCTGAGTGAAATGTGGGTGACAATGAGGATTTACAGGAGGGATTGGATGCTAGTCATTTTAATGGACGATCAAATCCTTGCCCCTGAGCAAGTTTGCCAGTCTTGTTTACTCGCTGACGGGAGCGGTCAACCCCGTTGGCGTGGAGGTCAACTGCGCTGTGGTCAAGCCATTCGCAAACTTACTCAACAGCAGCCAGACCAGTATGAGTGCATGATGGGCTTTCGCATCGCCCATATAGAATAGTTGAATTTGTCAGCAAGACCAAGCAACTGCGTTATCCTAAGCTCAAGTAACTATTAAAATTTAACCACAGGAGAACGCATAATGTCTTGGCGCGGGTCTACAACGGTTTCAGATCGGATTTTTGCTTCCTTGCCTTATTTGCTTCCTCTAATCGAGGTTTTTGTATTTGGTAGATATTTGCTTTCAGAGTTCCCACCGCTCCAACTGCTGTTTCTGCCACTTGTGCCATTGTTAAATATTTACTACGGCGTGCGTTATGCAGGAATGATTATTTTCTTTGCTTTATTTTTGCTGGTAGTGAGAAACGAAAAAATTAGTCACTTTATTCGTTTCAACACCATGCAAGCAATCCTTTTGGACATCATTATCTTTTTGTTTGGTATCCTAACTGATGTTGTAGGACTAGTTCCCGCTGGTGGTTTTGCAATTCAAACCCTATCCACAACTATTTTTATCGGCATAGTGGGAGCAGTTGCATATTCAGTCATCCAGTCTGTGAGCGGACGTTATGCAGAAATTCCGGCGATTTCCGATGCAGTGTATATGCAAGTGCGTTAGAAGTTAACGGGGCGCTACGGTGTTTTCCAGGCGACCAATACCTTCAATTTCGACGCGGACGCGATCGCCTGGATGCAATGGATTTACACCCTCCGGCGTACCTGTAAGCACCAAATCACCGGGTAGTAGCGTCATAACCTGACTGATATAGGAAACGAGAACATCGGGCGAAAATACCATCTGATCGATACAAGCAGATTGGACTGGATTGGCGTCATCATTCACAAAAGTCTGCAATCTCGCTCCTGGATTTAATTCCCGCACAATCCAAGGCCCCAAGGGACAGAAAGTATCAAAACCTTTGGCTCGCGTCCATTGACCATCCCGTTTTTGTAAATCCCGCGCTGTTACATCATTGGCGATAGTGTAGCCCCAAATCTTCGTTTGGGCTACCTCTGGTGTACATTCAAAGGCATAATCGCCAATCACTAATGCTAACTCTCCTTCGTAGTCAACTCTTTGTGACTGGGGAGGATACTTAATTTCCCTCTCCGATGGAATGATAGACGTAGGTGGCTTGAGAAAGATTAGTGGCTCAGAAGGTACAGGAGTTCCCATTTCCGCTGCATGATCTGCATAATTCTTACCCACTGCCACAATTTTTGAGGGAGCACAGGGAGCTAGAATTTGGTAATTTTCTGGTGTCAAAGTTAAATCAGTGGGTTGTCCTTGTAACCAAGGCGGAGCATCTAGCACCTGGACGTTGAGGGATAGTTGTAGTAACCCATAGAAAATCTGTCCTTCTTGATTTTGAATTCGCACATAGCGCTGCGCCATAACCTTGATGAATATCCTTTTATCTGCGATTAGAAGCTGTGAGCAGGTAGCAATCCTCAGTTATCTTGATTGAGCCTTGAGCCTAAAAGCGATCGCTATAGATGCCCTTAGGAAAAGATACCCGTTGGCGAAGCTGGTAGCTTGAATAATTTGCTGGCGAGCACCAAAACTGGATTCTTACTTGCTAAAGAAATATCGGGGTCGCCTCCCGACTTAGTTTTCATTAGGGATATGCAAAAAATCCAAACTTCGGCGATTTGGCTAATGATTCAAATTGAAAACTGGTAAGATTATAGTTCCTTGTTGCTTCAGATGTTGATTAATACTGTCATTTTTAATGAAAAGCATGTATAAATTAACATCAGCAGCCACTTTTGTCCATGAGGAAACTGAAAAATATGACTACAAGTTACGAAACAATGTACATCCTGCGTCCTGACCTAGGAGACGAACAGGCAGAGCAAGCAATTACTAAATATCAGAATTTGCTTCGCGATCAAGGCGCTGAGGATATCCAAATTCAAAATCGTGGTAAGCGTCGTCTCGCTTATGAAATCAAAAAACACCGCGATGGTATCTACATCCAGTTAAACTACACTGCGCCTGCAACTGCGATCGCCCCCTTTGAACGCGCCATGCGCTTGAGTGAAGAAGTGATTCGCTATTTGACAATTAAGCAGGAAATTGAAGAGGAAAAACCCCCTAAAGAAGAAAAGGAAAAACCCACTAAAGTGGCAGCAACGGTCTAGGGGACTGGAGACTAGGGACTGGTAACTGGGGAAGAAGCAAGGGAGCAGAGTTTTCCCCTCTGCTAAGAGCACCCCTCTGCCTCTTTTCAATTGCCAATCCCCACTCCCATTCAATAAAATTTTGTCTTTTTCTTTTCTCGTGACTTGTCTGGGAATGCTAAATTAACAAATACTTGCCAAAGGTAGTACTCCCGCAGTTATACCTAAGAGTGGACAAGATTCTGAATGGGAGCTGTAAGCTACTGTGAGCCAATCTGATACACCCAATATTCAAGTTCTCTCTACGGAAGTATCGCAGCTACGCCAAGAGTTGCAACTTCGCGATCAATTAGTTCAACAACTATCTCAAGAACTTTTCCGGCTGGTAAAGGGTAATACTAGTTTTATGCCCCAGCAGCCGGAGCTTGAGCGCGATCTGACCCAATTACACGCTTTACAAGAACAACTCCAAGCTGTAGAGCAACAGGTGGCGTTCTACCAAGAGCAAATTACTACTCGTGACTCCGAAATTTACCAATTGCGACAGTCAGTCCAAGAACTCACAGATCGCACTCGGATGTTAGAGCAAGTAGTACAAGAGTTGCCTCAAATTTACCGTCGGAAATTTGAGGAGCGGATGACGCCAGTGAGAGAAAAGGTGGCAATGCTACAAAGGGAAAACCGCCAACTACAAGCAGAACTGCAAAGTGTGAGTTACCGTTTAGCACTCAAGACTCGCAATGCTAGTCACAGCGGCATTGATTTGCCAAATTTTCCCCGCCCAGCATCAGAACAAACTAACATTTCGACTCCCCAGAATGCCTAAAATTAGCATTATGGTGGAATATTTAAGAGGTAAGAAATTGGTGCAGCAAAGGATCTTGGAGACATCCAAGTAGTAAATCAAGGCAAAAATAACTATAGAGTTATAAATAACGCAAAGATTGATATTCTAACCTTTCTTACCTCCTGCTTCCTTGTAGTACTTACGTACGACATAGAGGAATTAGCTCAGAGTAATTTTAAAAGCCCTATCCTAGAAAGGCTGGGGAGTGTCACAAATAATTGCATTTGCTTTGACCAATTTTGGTCATTTCATACTTTACTGGTTTAGGTAGATGGCTTCCAACGAGCAGATTCATTCATCTGCCATTCATACTACTTAGCTCAAAAGCATAAGCTTTCATAAGCATTCTTCTTTATACAAAAAAGAATATCAGCCTGCTAGCACCAGACTGTTATCTTGGAGAATGTGAAAAAATGCAAAAATTACTTGACTCCACCATCGTTCTAAAGGTAGATTTATTAGCTAGCCTGCTAGCACCAGACTGTTATCTTCGATGGTGGTAAAAATATCTTGGTAAGTGTGAAAAATTTCAAACACTGTATCTAGTTGGGTAAGTTCCAAAATTAACCGTACAGGAGCTTGCACGTTGCATAAAACCAAACGGCAGCCACTCTGACGTGCAGCTTTTAACCCTTTTACTAAAGGGACTAATCCAGAACTGTCCATGAAATTAACTTCTGCTAAGTCGATAACCCAGAGTTGATGAGCTTGAGGCAATACTTCAGCCATCTGTTCACTTAAAGCCTTACCGCCTTCCAAATCTATGCTTCCTTGGGGTTTAAACAAAATTACTTGAACTTCTTGTGTGAGAGCCATGAATTTAACAGGGTAATTGGTACACTTGACAAAAAAATTGAAAAAAGACATCAATACTTCTTCTCTCTCAACGGGAAAATGACGGTTTTACCCAGATATTTGGGCAATTGCAGTCGTGCAGTTGAGAGGGATTGTTTCAGTATTCATGTCGTATAATTTGTGATAACTTTCATCAATATAGGCATAAGCGCCTAACAATTTCGGTATCAAGCGTATCTTTTACAAGATTTTCACAATTTAAACAGATATTTATAAATTTTCTATAAATTTTTTAATTTTTTATTAATAAATATGAACTTGTGGTAGCAATTCCAAAAACTGCATAGTTAATAGTCAAAATTTAATAGTTACCATAGACTAAAAGGTATGGATTATTCAGTATTAAACTAATGACTTAATGACTCTATGTATTGGTTTGATTGACACCCCACCCAAAAACAAGCAAAGATATAGTAAAAGTAAAAATTTGTAAAGACGGCGGTGCGGAATGTCTTTAGAGCTGATTTCACTAGAAAATATCCAGGAAGTTGCTCACAGGTACGGGTATTGGGCAATTTTTTTGGGAATTTTGCTAGAAAATTTAGGCATTCCCCTTCCTGGTGAAACCGTGACCTTAGTAGGCGGGTTTCTAGCTGGCAGCGATGAACTAAATTTCTGGCTGGTTCTCGGTGACGCAATTATGGGTGCTGTCATTGGTGGCACTTGTGGCTATTGGATTGGTAGAGTTAGCGGTTGGTCTTTTCTGGTAAAAGTTGGTAGCATATTTCGGATTTCGGAAGTGCGGCTACTGAATATTAAAGATCAATTTAGTCAAAATGCTGCTAAAGCAGTGTTTTTTGGACGTTTTTTAGCATTATTACGAGTTTTTGCTGCACCACTAGCTGGTATAGCTGAAATGCCTTTTGGAAAATTCTTTTTATACAACTTGTTAGGAGCAGTTGCTTGGGCTAGTTTGATGGTGACATTGGCTTTTTTTGCTGGCAAAATTGTCTCTTTAGAACAACTAGTTGCTTGGGTGGGTCAATTTGCGATCGCAGCGTTACTGATCCTCGCTGCCTTAATTATTGTGCCCCTGTGGCTAGAGTCTCGCCAAGTTAAGGGTGCAGCAGAAGAGTAGTCGAAGTGGAAAGATGAGCTAGCAGGGGGAGACGAGGGAGAAAATTGTACCTTGTCCCCCTCATCTTCCTAACCTCTAACTTGCCGCGACCAAATGCGAGTCGGTAGTCCCCAAACGTAAATAAAGCCTTCAGCGGCTTTGTGGTCAAATTGGTCTTCGGCTCCGTAAGTTGCCAAATCGGGAGTATAAAGGGAATTATCGCTTGAACGCCCAACTATCGTAGAGTTGCCCTTGAACAACTTCACTCGCACAGTTCCAGAGACTCGCTCTTGTGTCTTTTGAATAAAAGCATCGAGTGCAACTTTGAGTGGACTGTACCACAAACCGTTGTAAACGATTTGGCTGTAAGTTTCTTCAATCCCACGCTTGTAATGGGTGACATCTGCCGTTAACGTCAAGCTTTCTAAATCCCTATGTGCCTGAATTAGGACTAACATCGCGGGTGATTCGTAGATCTCCCGCGATTTGATACCCACCAGACGGTTTTCAATCATATCGATCCGTCCGATGCCGTGATTTCCTACCAGATGATTGAGTTCTTCAATTAGCTCAACTGGTTTTTTAGCTATGCCGTTGAGGGTTGTCGGAATACCGTAGTGGAAA
Source organism: Nostoc sp. ChiQUE02 (assembly GCF_034531305.2). Classification (NCBI taxonomy): domain Bacteria; kingdom Bacillati; phylum Cyanobacteriota; class Cyanophyceae; order Nostocales; family Nostocaceae; genus Nostoc; species Nostoc sp. ChiQUE02. The sequence continues at coordinate 28,306 of NZ_JAVRBN020000031.1, read as the reverse complement.
CCAATCTCGATGTACTCTGGCTCGTTGGGAGTGTCAACGATCGCTTTGGTCATTTCATAAATTTCTTCTGGTGGCTCGAATGACGGATCTTCGAGTAAACCAGCTTCAATGCTACGACCAAGTAAATTCTTGTCAATGCTGTAGGGAGAGGATTTTTTGACTGGTGAGGGGATACCAAACTTTTCACCATAAGCGATAGTTTCTTCACGGCTCATCCCCCATTCTCTGGCTGGTGCGAGGATCTTCAAGTTGGGGTTCAGAGCGGTAACAGAAACATCAAAGCGAACCTGATCGTTACCTTTACCGGTGCAACCGTGAGCGATCGCATCAGCACCATATTTTTCAGCAGTTTCTACCAATACCTTAGCAATCAGTGGACGGGCAAGGGCAGTTCCTAGAGGATAACGATTTTCATAAAGGGCGTTGGCTTGAATCGCTCCAAAGGCGTAATCTTTAACAAAGCTGTCTTTGACATCCGCCACAAGGGATTCACTTGCACCCGATTTCAGAGCTTTTTCTCTGACTGGCTCTAATTCATCTCCCTGACCTAAATCTGCTGCTAGGGTAATCACCTCTTCTACACCCCATTCCTGTTTGAGGTAGGGGATGCAAACTGAGGTATCCACTCCGCCAGAATATGCCAGGACAACCTTTTTGGCGCGACCCATTAATTTCTCCAGTTGGGAAAACAAAGAATGAGTCATTATTATATCTAAACTTATCCATATATATTTTCTTCATGCAACAAGCGATCAGAGGAGTTACAATTCAGAATTTTGATCAAAGTTTGTCTCTAAAGCGATCGCTTGCACATAAATATTTTTGATCTGCTTTTGAACGTCTCAATATTTTTATTTAACGCAAAATATTTTTTGCTTTGAAGAATTATTGATAATCAGCTTCAAATAGCAACATAACCTGCTGTAAATATTGAAATAAGTTTACACAAAATTTATATATAGCTGACAAACTTGAAGATTTAACGAAGATCATCTTTTGTTTGTTATTTCTTAACCTCTATACAGAGGTTGAAAGTTTATTTAAGTGAAATTACAGAATAATTAATTTTTGAGCTTCGGAGCATTTTCTGATGAAATTAGCTAAAAATATTGGCATTGCTGCTATTGCGATCGCGGTTGCTGCTGTTGCTAAACCGACGCAAGCTGCCTTGGTTAATTATGGTTTCAGTGTGAATGCGACATCTGGCGATAATCCCGGTCAGTATTTCGGCTCTTTTCAATATGATGACTCGACTTTAACCGGTACAGGTGAGGAAACTCTAGGCGTTAGCAATGGATTATCTATTTTGTTTGACTACTTGGGTACTCAGTATACAGAGGCAAGTGATTTTGATTACCCATCATCTCCTGTAGTCAGCTTTACAAATGGCAACCTGTTAGGACTGAGCTATTTGGTTGAAGATCAGTTTTTCATTGGGAATGATCCAGTTAATCCAAATACAGGAGGAACAAAATTTTATAGCATTCTGAGTGCTGACTTATTGTCTACAACACAGGTGGGTACAGTAAGTTACTCTAAGAGTCAGTCTGTAGCAGAACCTATGACTGTTGCTGGTATAGCGATCGCTGGTGTTATGGGGTTATGCCTCAAACGCAAGAAAAAATGACATACTGTACTTAGTCAGTCTCTGAAGTTTTAACCAGCTTTCAGCTAAACGGTTTGGCTTGGTGATTATACAAATCATGCACACAGATAAATTATCTGTGTGCATCTGTGATTCAAACTTTATATAGATATCCAATGTAAAGAAGTTGAATGACAACTTCTTTACACGTACAGAAAAGGCTAAACAAAACTGCCAGTCGGCTTCTTCCGCTGGATAGCAATTACAGATGGACGAGGGACACCTGTATGTTGACCATTTATATTACTGGGCCAACTACTACCACGAGGTACAGTGCGAGTCTGATTGAATGTTATACCATTCAAATCCAGTAATTCAATGCTACGGCTCAAAATTGTGCCATCATTAATCGGACAATCTTCACCAGGATGTTGTACTGAAAGAATCAGTGTATCTTCTACAAAAGTTGGCCCAGTCATCTCGCAACGCACCGGCCCATAGGCAAACGGTACTACATGTCCTGCATTGGCTCCACTGGTGGGGATAAAGAACAGCCAGTTATTACCAAAAACTCCTGTAAACTTGGAAACATCACCAATAATTTTGTGATCGATGGTGGTTGGAGTACCAGCTGCACCGATGTCAAAACCGTTGTGAGTGTTGGTAGACATATCTGTTACACCCCAAACATTACCTTGATTGTCGAATACTTGGTTATCGACATTAGCAAAACCAGCTCCATCAACCGATCCGGCTTCCCCACCTTGGGCAAATCTTTCCCAGCGGAAGGTTAAACCTGTACCATCGGCACTATCTTCAATAATTTTGTAGAGTCCGCCTGACTGCTGTGTGGCATTGACATCGGTACTTACCTTGGCAACTTGGAAAATCCGCGAATCTGGATAACCGTCGCTTCCCGGTGCACCATCAGTATAGGAGATGAACACCTCTTTGGTGAAAGGATGCACTTCTAAATCTTCTGGACGTGCTGTAGGTGTTCCCCCGGCCAAGTTTGCGGCTAAGAAGGCATCGCTGAGAACAGCGCCTTGGGTTGGGTAGAAGTCAGATAGCTTCTTATTCTGATAATTAGGTAGTGCTGTCGCTTCGTTGGTGCGATCGCATTTAAAGATACCACCATCTTCAGTTTGACCTGCAACGCCACTACGTTTCGGTAGTGGTAAAAACTTCACTTTTTCATCTAAGACGTTACCTTCTTGAGAAGAAATAACTGATGGTGGAATAGGATTGGTAGCAGTATTTAAGAGTAAAGGTATCCATTGACCTGTTTTATCTGCGTTGTAACGGGCAACATACAAAGTACCACTTTCCCACAAGCTGCTGTTAGCTTTACTAGTTGGTGAGGAAATAGTACCTTTACTAACAAATTTCCAGGTATGTCCGCCACGTCTGTCATCACCCATATAGGCGACTAATTTCTTACCTGCTTGAGCACGGATGGCAACGTTTTCATGGCGGAAACGTCCTAACCAAGTGTGTTTACGAGGGCGGAAATTCGGATTTACGAGGTCAATTTCGACAATCCAGCCGTATTTTTCGCCAACTAAACCAAAAGTTTTACCTACAGTATCTTTGGTGTAATCTGTCTGAGTCCCATCAGGCTTAACTGCTTCTGTAACACTGCTTTGGAAGTTTTCTTCAGCAGATAAAATAGTTCCCCAAGGAGTTGTACCACCAGAACAGTTGTAGGCAGTACCAATAATTTTGTTGCCAAGTTTATCGGAACTCAGGTTAAATACTTCAGTTGCAGCTGGGCCAGTACTAGTTAAATAGTTTTGGTCACCTTGCTGGTGGCTGCGACTTCCCCAAGAGGTAATGTTTTTGTAATCATCATTCCGTTGGCTATTAATTCCCAACCCAGAAAGACCATGAATGCGACGATTTCGGGGATCATCGCTGACCACAGCAAAATGCTTATTGGCGTTACGGCGAGAGATGCGAATGATTGATCCGCCTTGATTATATAAAAATTCCCCTTCAACTTCAATATTTTTGGCAGAGGGTAAAGCCCACCCAATTACCTGCTGGAATGCGTCGGGTGATGCTTTCACATCAGAGGGAGTTCCTGGTGCTAAGACAGAAAAAGGGAAACTAACGTATTCGTGATTGACCCACAAATAGCCGACATCGTTGGTTCTACCAATGGGAACAAAACCAGTGTAATCGCAGTTGTAACCGAAATAATCATCTTTGTTGGGAAACACGCGATCGCCCCAACTTGCAATTACATAACGTTCGTACTCCGGTGGCACTACTACATCATCAATGACGTTGTAGCTACTTAACTTAACATCCGTAGATGCATTTTCTACTTTTCCCTGACCAATTCCTGTTGGCAAGAAATTCTTTTGGTGTTTATAAATTGGTAGGGGATGGGGTAAACGCACTGGTGTAAAGCTTAGTAGCTTAGTTTTTGCTTCCGCAATGCTGGTAACACCATCTAGAATTTTGTCTCCCAACACAGCAGCACCAGCACTGCCTGCAAAAAAGATTAAAAGTTGTCTCCGGCTGAATGTAGACATCAAACTTCCTCTATTTTGATCGGAAAAATTTAATACAGACAAACTCTATTCGTTGACAGGAAAAGCCATTAGTATTTACGTGAAACTTCCTATATTTTGAATATGAGATAACTTCCTACGAAAAATAGATTATTTGCTGTTTTAAGTTACCTAAATGCATGAGATTTCCTAAGTTTCTCCTAAAATATAATCAATAAAAATTAACGACAGGTTATATCTTGATTAATTAGAATTTATCAACTGTTATTCTTTACTAAAAAATAATCTTGAAAAAAGTAATATGAGTTAAGCATAAATACCTGTACTTGTAAAAGTAAAATAATTTTTAACAGATATAGCAAAATGTATATTTTCAGGTTTAAGACATAGTAAATTTATATACCTGTTCTTAAATACCTAGCAAATATTATTGCATTATCAGCAAATTTACCATTTCCGTAAACAGAATCAAGTAAGGAACAGTGTCAGCGTCGTATCTGTCCTATGCTGAAGATGGGTAGATAGTGTTGTGGGTGAGACTGTGTTTTTCAGCGTTGTGATACCAACTTATAATCGCCAACCGATTTTAGAAAAGTGCCTCCGTGCCTTGGAGGTACAAGAGTTGAGTAAGCCAAGTTCGGTTACTGATTACGAAATTGTTTTGGTGGATGATGGTTCTACTGATGGCACATTGGAGTGGTTAGCAGCACACAAAGAGGAGTTTCCCCATGTGCGCTGGTTTCAACAAGATCATGCTGGCCCAGCTGCGGCTCGAAATTTGGGAGTAGAACAAGCGCTGGGAGACACAATTATCTTTATTGATAGTGATTTAGTAGTGCTGGATAATTTCTTGCAAGCTCATGTTAACGCATTAGTGCAGGGGAAAGAGAAATTGGGGTGCGATCGCTTTTTCACTTACGGTGCAGTTATTAATACTTGCAATTTCGATAATCCAACGGCTGAACCCTACAAAGTAACAGATTTTTCAGCAGCTTTTTTTGCTACGGGAAATGTAGCAATCCCTAAACATTGGCTAGAGAAAGCAGGACTTTTTGACACTAGTTTTCAACTCTATGGTTGGGAAGATTTAGAATTAGGTGTGCGGCTGAAAAAACTAGGTTTGACATTAATTAAATGTCCAGAAGCTGTAGGATATCATTGGCATCCAGCATTTAAATTAGAACAAATTCCCCGATTGATTGACCAAGAAATTCAACGCGGACGTATGGGAGTTTTATTTTATCAAAAGCATCCTACATGGGAAGTGCGAATGATGATTCAAATGACTTGGTTGCATCGCTTACTTTGGGGAATTTTGTCACTAAATGGCGCACTTAATGAACGGACAATGGCTCCATTTTTGCAATGGCTAATTAATTTAGGTAAACCTCAACTGGCTTTAGAAATTGCCCGAATTTTCCTTAACTGGTACAACGTGAAGGGTGTCTATCAAGCTTATGCTGAAATGCAGCAAGTATCGTGATTTCAAACCGGGTAAACTTGGATTTACCCAGTCACGTCACGTCAAAATTGCCCCACCCATCAACCGCTCATACCGATACTTCAACTCTTGTTTCATCAAATACCAACGCTCTAGAGTAACATCCATCTCTATTATTTTTTCTGCTGCTTGCCGCGCTAAAAGTAAAACTTCTTCATCTTCGACCAAACTCGCTAAGGTAAAATCTGGCACTCCAGATTGACGAGTTCCCAATACTTGACCTGGGCCACGAAAACGCATATCCATTTCGGAGATGAAAAAGCCATCCTGAGATTGTTCCAACACCTTCAACCGTTGTTGAGCATCAGGACTTCTGGAACTGCTCATCAACAGACAGTAAGACTGAGCCGCGCCACGACCGACACGCCCCCGCAGTTGGTGGAGTTGTGATAAGCCAAATCGCTCTGCATTTTCAATGAGCATTACTGTAGCATTAGGTACGTCTACACCAACCTCGACAACGGTAGTAGAAACCAAAATTTGCGTTTGGTTATCACGAAATTTGGTAATCGCTTCATCCTTATCGGCTGAACTCATGCGACCGTGCAGCAGCCCCACTTGAAAGTCGGGAAAAACACTTTCCTGTAGCTTTTGATGCTCATCAACAGCCGATCGCAAATCTAATTTTTCTGATTCTTCCACTAACGGCAAAACCACGTAAACTTGTCTACCTTGGGCAATTTCTCGGCGGATGAGGTCGTAAGCATGGTTGCGTTGCTGACCTGACAATACTGTTGTCTGAATCTTTTGCCGTCCTGGCGGTAACTCATCAATTTGGCTCACATCCAAATCCCCGTGTATCGTCAGTGCCAAGGTTCGGGGAATTGGGGTAGCTGTCATAGTTAACACATGGGGTTGCTCGCCTTTTTGCTGCAAACGCGCCCGTTGTTCTACCCCAAAGCGATGCTGTTCATCTATCACCACTAACCCTAGTTGCTGGAAGTTCACAGGGTCTTGAATCAAGGCATGGGTTCCTACTAACAGAGGTAATTCACCAGTTCCTAACTGAGAATGTATTTGTCTTCGTTTAGCAGTTTTTGTGGAACCTGTCAATAATTCCACTGGCAAATGCAAGAGGTTAAACCAGCTAACTAACTTGCGATAGTGTTGTTCTGCCAAAACTTCTGTGGGAGCCATCAGCGCCGCTTGGTAGCCAGATTGAATTGCTGCAAGGATAGCTAGCACGGCGACGACGGTTTTACCAGAACCGACATCACCTTGCACCAAACGATTCATTGGCACAGGTTTCTGCAAGTCGTTGAGGATGTCGTTGAGGACTCGTTGCTGTGCACCAGTAAGTTGAAAAGGCAATATTTCGTGGAATTTTTCTACAAGTTGACCACGTGGGACAAGGATGGCGCTGGTTTGAATCGCTCTTGCTTGCTGCTGACGTTGCAGTAACCCAAGTTGCAGGTAGAAAAATTCATCAAAAACTAGGCGGCGACGGGCAACTTGCAGGGCGGCGCTATCGCTGGGAAAGTGAATATTAGCGATCGCATCTTTCAATTCCATCAAACCATACTTCTGTCGCAAACCACTTGGTAGAGGGTCTTTCAAGTTAGCCGCAGCAGGCAAAGCAGCAATTACCGCTTGTCGCACTGTATTCGCCACCACACCCTCAGTTAGTCCATAAATTGGCACCACCCGCCCAATATTCAGCGACTCAATTGTATCTCCTGGATTTGCCAAAACCTCTAGTTCTGGATTATCCAGTGTCAATCCGTATTTACTTTCTTTCACCAACCCACAGGCCGCCAGAATACTACCTACTGCATAACGGCGTTTTAAACTTTCTTGCCAAGCGCGACTGCTAAAGCGCGTACCTGCGTAAAAACGACCAATTTTGATTTGACCACTGTTATCTTTGACAATCAGTTCTAAAATTGATAATTTCTGATTTTTGGGACTAGTAAAACAGTTGCAACGCTTTACTGTAGCCACTATTGTCACCGTCTCACCCGCCTGTAACTCGCGGATATTCACCTGACGCGCATAATCAATGTGGTCACGAGGATAGTAAAAAAGCAGATCGCGGACGGTGTGTAAACCAAGCCGTGCCAAATTATCAGCTTTTTTAAAGCCTATTTCTGGCAAGTCACTGAGTTTTTGCTCAATTTTCGGGGCAAGCCTCCGACTAACCTCAGCAACAATTGGAGATTTTGGATTTTGGATTTTTTTCCCCTGCTCCCCTGCTCCCTTGCTCCCCCGGTTACTGAGCGCAGTCGTTGGCGCAGCCTCTCGTAGAGAAGTATGCTCACCCTGCTCCTCTTGCTGTAGTTGTGAGAGATACCTCCGAGTCTCTGCTACTAAGTGTTGTCTTTCTTCCAGCGCTAAATGTGGATAACTAGCAAATTGTACCGCTAGTCCTTGCCAACGGCGGCGTTCAGTTTGCGGCAATCCTGTTGGGAATTTGCCCAAAGTTAGGCTCAGAAATTCACTGAAACGGTATTGTCTGCCCACCAAGTCTGTAAAGCCACGTTCAGCTTCTATTGCCAAGGCTTTGTGCAATCGTATCCAATCTGGTTTTTCATTAGTCATTGGTAGCAGAGTGAGGAGTGAGGAGTTAGGAGTTAGGAATAAATAACTCATAACTCATAATTCATAACTCATAACTTTATTCAAACCAACTAGCACGCCATGCAGCTTCAGCTTCAGCAATTGCCTTCTCTCGATGTTTCTTTTGATACTCTCGCCCTAACTTGTTTAGCTGAACTAAAATACTGCGGATTTGCCTGCGCTCAGAGGAGAGTGTCGTATCAGCAAATTCAATTTCGCCTAGCCGCAGGTTAATAGCCATAATTTGTGTCAGTCCAGAATCTTCTGACTGCTGCTCATTTTCAATTTCAATTACTAAGTTTAATAAATTGGGTGGTCCTGGCATTACCTCGGCAGATGCTTCTGATGCAGCCGCAGCCGCTGCGGCTAAAATCGGTTCTGGTAGTTTTTTGGGTAATACCCCAGCTTTTTGTAATAAAAGATTTGCATCATGCGAAAGTTTTTTCAGAATCTCTTGCGTGACCTCTTCTAAGTTCTGTTGCCATTTTGCCAGTTCTATAGGACTAGAGGTGTCGAGGGGAAAAGGTTCAGGGGTAGATTTGGCCGGGATCACAGGAGATGAGGATGTTACTCCCCCATGTCTACCATCTTGCCCATCTCCCTCATCTGTTCCATCTCTTTCATTTCCCCCTGCTTCCTCACTTTTTATACAAGTGAGCAATTGCTCAGATGCCAGTTGACCCAACTTGCGGATGGCTTGTTGCAATTGTTGGCGCTGATTCAATGATAAATGCAGAAAGTTTTCGGGATACCCCTGGGTACAAAGGTGGTAACTCGCAAGAATTAACTGTTTTCGTACAGCTAGTCCCAAGGTGGCTAGATAACTAGCATAAGCGGTTTGTAATTCTACTGCGATCGCGCGGATCGTTTCTTTCAGTGCTGCAATATCCCGTTCAATTCGCTCGATTGCTCTTGCCATATCTTTTCGTTCTTGCCCATCTGAACCATTACATAGTACAAATGTACGAATCTATTTTAAGATAACTTTCCAGAGGATTTTAGATTTTAAATTAAATGCGATATCTTGCGTTTTTACTAATAAAATACAGGTCAGGCTATTTGCTTGACCTGTTTGGTAAAGAGTCATTAGTCATTTGTCCTTGGTAAAGACTAATGACTAATGACTAATGACCAATGACTAATATTACTTGCTGCCCATTTGTGCAGCGACTTCATCAGCAAAGCTAATTTCTTGCTTTTCAATGCCTTCGCCCAGTATATAGCGGACAAAGCGAGTCACTTGAATGTCTTCGCCTAATTGCCCTTTCACTTGCTTCACCAAGTCTTCTACAGAAATACTTTGATCGCGAATGTAAGGCTGATCGAGCAAAGTCAATTCTTTCAGGCGTTTTTCAATCCGTCCCTGAACAATCTTTTCTTTGATGTTATCTGGCTTATTCGCCAAATCATCCTTGCCCATTTCAATCTCTTTTTCCTTTTGGGCAACTTCGGCGGGAATTTGGTCTACGCTCACATACTCGACATTGGGACAAGCTGCAACTTGCATTGCAGTGTTCCGTGCCAAGGTTTGGAACTCTGAATTAGCAGCCACTGACTCAGTTTGAGAACCCAGTTCTACCAATACACCAACTCGACCGCCAGTGTGAATGTAGCTGTCTACTATACCTTGTGTACCTTCCGCTAGTGCAAAATTGACAAAGCGACGCACTTGAATGTTTTCACCGAGCGTGGCAATGGTTTGCTTGATGAATTCTTCTACAGTTCCATTTTTATTATCAATATAGGGTTGAGCCAACAAAGACTCAACACTATCAGCAGTCGCTGCTTGCTTTGCCAGATTCTTAACTAAAGCTTTAAAAGCCTCGTTACGAGCAACAAAGTCGGTTTGGCAGTTGACTTCTATGAGTACACCCACTCGACCACCAGGCTGAATGTAAGTGTCTACTAGACCTTCTGCCGCAACGCGATCGCTTTTTGCCCCCGCCTTAGAGATGCCCTTTTTCCGTAGCCAGTCTGCGGCTTCTTCTACGTTGCCTTCAGTCTCTATCAGCGCCTTTTTGCAGTCCATCATGCCGGCACCAGTTTTTTGGCGTAGCTCTTGGACGAGTTTTGCAGATATTTCCGCCATGTTGCCTCAATTCCTAACTTGACCTCGAGTTGTAATCGCTCACGGGTGTTGAGTATTTCTATCTTACTCAGGGCTGGGGGAGAAAAAATAATGAAGTTATAAGGTATGAGTTTTTTCGCCTCTACCTTAGCCTACGAGTTACCGCAGGCTAGGGCGGATTGCTGCCACTCTGCAAACAACCGCCCTCCGCTGCAAACTTGCTTCACCCCTGCTTTACTTATTCCTCTTCTTCCTCGTCGGGAATTACGGCGTCAGTATATTCGCTTTCTTCGTAGTCTTCGTCATACTCACCGCCCTCGTAATCTTCGTCATACTCTTCAGCATCTAGCTGGCCGTGACGACCTTCATAAATGGCATCCGCCAATTTTCCTACTATCAGCTTAATTGACCTGATAGCATCATCGTTTGCTGGGATGGGGATATCTACTACATCTGGGTCACAGTTTGTATCCAGCATAGACACAATAGGAATATTCAGCTTTTGACATTCTTGAACTGCGTTATATTCCCGCCGTTGGTCTACAATTACGACGATATCGGGCACTTTTCGCATTGTTTTAATGCCGCCCAAGTATTTCTGGAGCTTCGTCATTTCTCGACGTAGCATTGATGCTTCTTTTTTCGGTAATAAATCTAGTGCGCCAGTTTCTTCACGGCGTTCTAAATCTTTCAGACGGTCAACTCGTGTTTTGATGGTTGCCCAGTTGGTCAACATTCCGCCCAACCAGCGTTGGTTAATGTAGTGGGAACCACAACGGCTAGCTTCTTGGGCAATAATTCCAGCTGCTTGACGCTTGGTGCCGACGAAAAGAAATTTCTTCCCTTGTTCTGCGTGCGATCGCATGTAGTTGTAAGCATTATCCATCAACTGGGCAGTTTGCACCAAGTCGATAATATGTACACCATTGCGGGAAGTATAAATGTAAGGAGACATTTTTGGGTTCCAACGCCGGGTCTGATGCCCAAAGTGAACCCCTGACTCCATCATTTGAGCCAATGAAACTACTGGCATATAATTTTTAACTCCGATTCGGGTTAAACCTCCATCCAAGTGTATTTCCCAATCGGGAAACACCCGAATTCTCAGATGTGCGAGATTAGTTAACCATACTAGGTTAACACAGACTGCTAACCCCAATAGGAAGAGTTGTAGATTGATTATGTAGATTGAGGGCGAGAAAATAGGGTTGCCCACTCAACAATCAGGCAACGCTATGCTTTTAGTGATGAAAATGCTGCTCTTCTAACATCTCATCTACTTGCGGTCTTCTTGATCCTTGGGCTTAGGTTTTTGTCGCCGTTGTTCGATCTGATCGTCGATGGTTTCTCTCATTTTGCGATCGGCAGCGTCCATCGCAGAATACTTAAAGCGGTTGATTATGCCACTGAACAAGTTGCCAAAGAATCTTTCAATTTCTTGCATAATTTTATACCTCAATATTTAAAGGTAAATTCTTGACTTTACATTGATCTTGGACTTTCTAGTGGAAGTAGGAAATAAAACGCTAACCTGTCCTTGGAGTATCTGTATAATCTCTTAGCGTCTCTGGGTGCTTAAAAGGCTGGCGGTTTATTTATCCTTTGATTCAGTTTTGCTTGGGAATGACTGTATAAAACAGTCTTTTCAATTAAATTAGTATTGTTGAGACTTACTAGATTGAAACGCGCTAGAGATTCATCTATTGTATTCTGTCTCAGGTAATAAATGTAGCAAACACACGGCTAACAAATTGTCTACTTGGCATTTAGCCAAGATATAACCAAAAATCTGGAAGATGATCTCAAAAAGCTTGATTTTCCGTTGTAAATGATGGCTGAAAAACTCAGATGTAGCAAATTGTAAACCCAGACAGGATAAAGTTTTTCAAACGGTCTTGCAGAAAACTACACATATATCGGTTTTATACATGGTCTAAAATACTACTCGCTTCCTGCTGATAACGCTTGGGAGTTATGTGTAGCATTCGTTGAAACGGGGATTAATACAGACTTATGGGCCATCACCGGGCAGAGCGATCGGTTTTTTTGGTACTTGGCTAGTTTATATTGTCGGCAGTCTGGCTTGTCTTTACTACAGCGTGCGGCAATTTTTATAGTCCAGGGACGACCCTGTATCTTACTCAATAGTATCGGGGTCTACATTGAGCGATCGCAACCTTGCCTTTAACTGTTCTATCTGCAATTCTGCCTGTTCTGCTCGTTGGCGTTCCTGTTCTGCCAGTTCTTCTGCTTGCTGTCTTGCTAAAACTTCCTGTCGTAAAGCCTCTACCAGTTCACCAGGGATCAGTAATTTTTCCCCTGTATCCTCTCGATAAAACCCAATTAGCCTTTCCTCAACTACCAAGCGCAGTTGTAACGGTTCACTGCGTCCATCTTGTATCGGTTCGTAGATTTCTCCCCGCAGGCGATAGCCACGTAACTGTTGTTCTACCCACTCGCCTTTAGGGTCAAATAGCCAGTATTCCTTGACGCCTAGCTGCTCATAAAGGGTTTTTTTGAAGATTTCGTCTTGTCCCTTAGTACCAAAAGATGTTATTTCAAAAATAACTGTGGGTACTTGACCCTCTTCCCAGGTTTTATAGTTGTCCCGACCGCCAGGTGCAACATCAAAAATCACCATCACATCTGGAGCTACCCGCAACTTGGGAAAGCCTTGTGCATAGTAAAGAAATTGATTTGCCAAAACTGTTGCCTGACGATTTGTCAGATACTGTTTCAGAACTTCTAAGGTAGTTAGTAAAGCATAAAGGTGGTCGTAAGTTTCTGCCACTGGTTGACCATCAGCACTGGGGTAGAAGATTTCTGATTCGACACTAACAGGTACAGTAGCCGTCATGGTTATAAAATCAGTGCTACGAGATTATTGTAGAACAACTCTACTTCTCCCTAACTTGGGATGTACAAGCTTTTCAAAATATAACTAGATAACTCACAAAATCCTTCCCCTTCGGCAGCGTTAGTAATATAAGCAGGGTGATATTTCAACTGAGTCATATATTCCAGCACGTTTGCCACGCCTACAGAAATAGGGAAATAACGCCGATCAAATAAACTTTCATCATTGGGACTATCGCCAACAGTAACAATTTGTTCTGGTGAATACTGGGGCAAATATTCACGCAATACCTGCAACAATCCCACTGCTTTATCTTGTCCTTGGGGTTTAATGTGACACTGCACGTTGCTATAGGTAAATCCCCAACCCATTTGTTGACAGAGACTATCTAGAGTTTGTAATTCGTCTTGACGCAAAGCAGCTACATCAAAAGTCCAGTCAGTGATACGAAACCGATTATCAGCAGATTCTTGGATTTGAGGAAATTTAGTTTGTAAATTCTCAAAAGTTGTAGCCAAGTGCTGGCGATGTTTAGCTAAATCGGGAATGGGTGTTAAGACTACTGGTTTCTGGTTCCCAGGTGGAAAGTACAAACCGCCATTTTCTGCCATCGCACCTGCCACTGGCATCAAGCTACTCAATCCACTTACCCACCCAGCAGAACGTCCTGTGACAATCAGTACTTTAATGTCAGCTGCCGCTAAATCCTCTAAAGCTTGCAGCAGTGGGGGAGTAAATTTTCCTCTTCTAGTCAGAGTGCCATCCATATCTGTGGCTATCAGACGAATATTGCTCAGGCAAATAGATGAAACCTCAGACAGGGCAGGGAGGCTCAAATGTCTGGACATAGGCGGTTTGTAAAAAGCTGTAAAAAATACTAATCATACAGCAAGATGGCATTGAAGATTTGGGCATCCTAAACATCAGGAGTCAAGTTTTTCAGTTTCCAACCATGTCCACTTCAATGTTTCTTGCCCAATCCTCCGGGACAAAGACTAAAAAGGCATCCCAGGAAGTGCCAGCAAGTAATCCTCAAATACCACCATTATTGTTGGTAACTTCTGGAGGGCTGGCTTTAGCGGTGATTGCTTTGATTGTGTATAGTAAGCTCCAGATGAATCAGCTGGAGAAAAAACTCAAGTTTGAACAATTCCGCGCGCGAGAACTAGAGAAAAAGTTTAAGCTGGCGCTGGAAACAATCCGCAAAATGGAAACTAATCCCGATTTGGTCAATTCACGGGACTTTAACCTGGATTATCTGCGAATGCGGATGTCAGAGGAGGTGTTTCATTTTGCAATTCTAAATCAAGTTAAGATTCAGATCAAAGAAAAAATTTCTCAAGCCTTGCGTCCAAATCAAGCCCAACAAGGATCAGTCGGAATTGCTAATAGTGCTGGACGGCAAGTAGATGAAATTTTTGATGTAGAGTATGAGACTGGTAGTCCAGGTAACTCTGCCAAGCGAGTACTATTTCGGATTCAAATCCGGTTAATGAAGTTACCGACACAAGCAACTTCTGCAACTATTAGTCAAATTATTGACTGTATAGAAACTTACCTAAGCCCCATAGAAGACGAAGATAGTTGGCAACCAATAATTCAAGGTCGGATTGCTACTATGCATTGGGATCAAAAGGCTAAACCTACGCCTCTACTGGTGCTAGAGCAATCGAATGAAGGCGTAAATGTGACTTTTCGCACTAGTCGCCAACCAAATGCCCCAACTCAGCAACCACCTGGAATGAAAAAATCAGGCTCGGCTAGACAATAAATTATGGCTGTCATTAGTCATTGGTCATTAGTTACTTGTACTGAGCGACTTGCCCTGAGCGCAGTCGTACCCCTCCGGGGAAGCAAGCTAGGCGTAGCGTCCCGTAGGGAAGGGAGCCGTTGGCGCAGCCTCTCGTAGAGAAGTATTAGTCATTAGTCATTGGTCATTCACAAAGAATAAATGATTAATGACTAAAATTATGACTGAATAGCTGCATTGGGGGAATTACGGGTTAAAAGACCATCTTCCATTTCTACGATGCGATCGGCTATGTCTAAAATGCGGTTGTCGTGTGTCACTAATAAGATAGTAGTTCCCTGATTTTTGGCTAGACTCTGCATTATTTCCACGACATCGCGTCCTGATTGTTTGTCTAATGCTGCTGTTGGTTCGTCTGCTAACACCAATGGGGGACGATTCACCAAGGCGCGGGCGATCGCAATTCTTTGTTTTTGTCCACCAGAAAGATTGTCTGGGTAATAATCAACTCGTTCTTCTAGCCCAACAGACCCCAGCATGGCTTTTGATTTAGCCACTGCTTCTGTTTGAGAAATATGATCGTTCAATTCTACCGCCATTTGCACATTTTGCTTTGCTGTCAAGAACCCTAGCAAATTGTGAGCTTGGAAAATATAACCAATGTTGCGTCGCATCTGCACCAGTTTGTTTTGACTGACGCCAACGAGTTCTTCACCTAAAAATTTTAAACTTCCTTCTTGTACAGACCGTAAACCACCAATCAAGCTCAGTAATGTTGTTTTACCTGAACCTGATGGCCCGGTCATAATTACAATTTCACCAGGATAAATGTCTAGGTTGATATCAAATAATATCTGTTTTCTCAGTGCGCCTTTGCCATAGTAGTGATTGAGATTTTTAATGGCAATTACAGGTTCTTGTCTCATCATAAATTTGTTAGCTATAAGTTAGCAGTTCCGAGACGGAACTGTAGTGCCTTTCAGAAATTAAGTTTTCTTAATTATTAATGATAGGCTATGGTTAACAACAATATCTTTTAATTAATATTGAATTAATTAAAAGATATCTGCTGGATCGGCAGAACGCAATTTTCGGACTGCGATCGCACCAGAAATAATGCACATCATCATAGTCAAAATCAACACCATTACGGCACGATCAAAACTCATAAAAACTGGTAAAAGAGTTGCTTCTCTAGCACTTTTATACATAAATAAAGCAAAAACTATACCAGGGAAGTATCCTAAAATTGCTAACAACAAAGCCTCTTGAAGAATGACTGTTAACAAATAGTTTTGTGTATATCCTATTGCCTTGAGAGTAGCGTACTCAGCTAAGTGATCTGCAACTTCTGTATAAAGGATTTGATAAACAATCACAGTCCCTACAATGAAGCCCATGACAGTCCCTAATGTGAAAATAAACCCAATAGCTGTACTATTTGCCCAATAATTACGCTCAAAATCAATAAATTCTTGCTTAGTTAAGACATTTACCTCGTTAGGTAAATACTTTCGTAATTCTTGGGCGACAACTTTAGCATCTGCTCCCGGCTTTAATCTAATCAGCCCAATATCAATTAATCCTTTTTGACGATTGCTGAATATCCGCAGAAAGTTAATATCACTCGTAATTAAATTACCATCTGCGCCAAATGATGCACCTAATGTAAATAGTCCTTCTACTTTAATTCGCCGCCTTCGTACTTCTGCTGTTACAGTCTTTCCTTGCTGATAATTAGCAGCAATTGGGCCATACTCTACTCTAGAAGAACGGTCAAATAGAACTACATCAGGTAGTTTAAGTTTATCTAAATTCTCCTGAACTCCAGGTAAGTTAACTAGGTTAGTTTCTGGGTTCATTCCAAATATCAGGATACTACGAGGGCGGCCTGTTACAGGATTTTTCCAGATTGTAAAGTCTAAATATATTGGATGTACTGATTGTACTGCTGGTAACTCTAAAGCTTTATATAATCGCCGTTGAGAAAAGCTTCTCATCGCTAGAACAGCGCTGGATTGACTATTGATTAAGACAATATCGCCCTGCAAGCTGTTGTGAAATCGAACATTACTATAATACAAAGCATCTCGGAAACCGAGTTGCATAAACATTAAAATATCAGCGAAAGAAATTCCTGCCAAAGCCACAGCTAGGCGAGTTTTTTCCCTTGTCAGTTGGAGCCACGACAGAGGTATTTTTTGATTCATTTTCTAGGCATCCAAGCACAGTTAGCAGTTATGGAATTCAAAACTTAGGAGTTAGGAGTAGTAAAACAGTATTTATATCTGGCTTTTAAGTCTAGGTTCCGTACCTCACTTAAAAACAAACTGCTGTAAATTATCAGACATTATTTATATAATGTTGAAAATTGATGAAACAGCCTAATGAAGAACATTCCCAATTTAAAATATCAAATTATAAATTTGTATTACTGCTCACCTAGAACTTGATTAGTTATCAATTTCGACAACAACTTTAGCGTAAGTTAAACCAGAAACTTTCTGGCTATCTTCTGGAGGCAGAGCAATTTTGACTTCTACTACTCTGGCATCCACATCTGCTGCTGGATCTGTATTCAGCACGTCTTTTTTACCAATTTTTCTGCCAATTTCAGTGACAGTTCCCTTTAATTCGCCGCTAAATGCTCCATTATCGCTGGTGATAGTAGCATTTTGACCAATACGCACTTTACCAATGCTGTCTTCGGCGACTTCAGCAATCACAAACATTTGGCTGGTTTGTCCAATTTCAGCAATGCCATTTGCACCGATCGCTTCGCCTGACTTGGTGTAAACCTTTAAAATCTCTCCAGCGATTGGTGCTTGAACGTAGCTCAATCTCAGTTCTGCTTCGGCTTTTCTGACATTTGCAAGGGCATTACTAACTTGGGCTTGCGCTACTTGCACATCGGTAGGACTAACATCCAAAATTCTGCTCAGTTTGGCCTTTTCTTCATCGATTTGTCTTTGCAAAGTTGCTACAGTTTTATCGCGGTTAACTTTGGCTTCGATTAACTGCTGCTGCAAAGTTGCTAAATTTTGTATTTGGTTAGCTCTAGCCTCAGCAAGTTGCTGTCGCAGGGTTGCCAATGTCTGCTTTAGCGTAGCTTGGCTTTCAGCAACCTGCTGATTAGCAGTTACTGCACTCAAGCGTCTTCTGTCCCGCTCTTGCTGAGAAATAGCACCTTCCCTGTATAAAAAATCATACCGTCCAGCATCGACTTGAGCATTACGCTGTTCGGCTTGAATACGTGTAATTGTCGCTCTTAGAGCATCTCTTTGCCCACTAAGTTCAGCTTCTAGGCGGTTCACGGTTGCTTGTTGGACAAGTTTATCACCACTTAACTGGGCTGCAATCCGCGCGATCGCAGCTTGTTGAGCATTCCTTTCGCCAATTAACTGCGCTTGTAGGCGAGCAACAACTGCTCTTTGGGCTTGAATATCTCTTGGAGATCCAGCCCTAACTTGCGCTAAATTTGCCCGAGCTTCTTGCACCTTGGCTTTTGCCTCTTCTAGTCCGGCTATTTGGGTATCGCGGTTGTCCAAAATTGCCACAATTTGACCTTGCTTTACCTGTTCACCCTCTCTCACCAGAAGTTGCTGAATTCGTGACGATGGTGCTAATCCTGATGATGGGGCGGACAATTTAACAACTTCGCCTCGCGGTTCCAAACGCCCTACAGCACTAATGCTATTGGTAGATGGCATTACAGGTGCGGATGTAGTTAGTTTTCTCAGCTGCTCGATTTTAGCTGTACCTAGTATCCCAGCAGCGATTACTATTGGCACAGCGACAGCGATACCCCACCAAATCTTAGGTTGTTCATGATTAAGTGCCTGCTCACTTGGCTTTGGCTTTTCAGTCACCCTTGACATAATATGTTGCCCATTTACCTGAATTGTGCTGATGGAAGTAAAAATAAAAGGGTTTTTAATCAACAGCCAGCCGCTTAGGACAAACAACAGTGGTTTAAAGCTGGGTATGGCTTAAAATCCATTGCGTGATGAACGCTCAACACTATGGCTTTGTAAAATGGTGTTTTCTATAGCGATGTCTTACGACAAGCCGCTGACGCTCCTTCTCTGCGAGACGCTACGCGAACGTCGCTACCGCTTCGCTAATGCGTCTACGCTCGTACCCTGCGGGTACTCCGTTGGAGAACTCGAAGAGTAGCTAGGCATCTATGTATACAATACATTGACCTCTCTCCAAACCTCTCGGAGAGAGGCTTTGAGGCTTACTCCCCAACGCTAGTAGAGAAGGGGGTAAGGTTAGGTCTATATTGAAACCGAGAAGTGCTGTGGTAGCTGGGTATTTAATAACTCTGAGTATTATTGAGACATGGGTGCAATGGGAGTTAGCAGGATTTACAAGCAGTATGAATCTAGATGTAGAAACGCGACATATCACATCTCTACACAAAATCCCAAATTGGTATGATGCGGTACTCTACTGCTACATTCACTATGGCTACAGTGAGCCACAAAATTGAAAAGAAACATCAAAAATAGACTGTTGCCTTTGCTGGATACAATCTTGCTACAAAAGTTAGTCTTCCTTAAGTCAATCAACGATTAACTAACTAAAAAATATCTGTCAACTTGAGCATTTCTAAACATCAGAGTATCCTTAACTTTCTGGTCAATGAGTTAGCAGGGCTAGTTGCTTGCACCTACCAAGACAACAAACCATTTTGTGATATTCGCTTCAAAGACCTTACTATTCTCCCTGCTGCTGTTTTGGGACTCCATTAAACTCTCGTTGAATGAATTCTACATTTATCCGTTACGCGAAAACGTAACAGAGCCTACAGATGGGGAACTCTGAGTTTGGAGGGAGTTGAGAGGGATGAGGGGGATGATTAATTTGGCAGGTCGAATAGAACTGTGGTCATATAATGTTCTGCCCAAGCTGGGCCAAAGGCTTTTTCTAGTACGCGGCGGGTTTTATCGTTTTGTTGCTGTTTGGTGCAGTAGTTGTGTTGTCCAGCGAGATTTTGTGTGACTTGTTCGACTGAAACAGGATGTGAAGCGATCGCTTGGGTGCAATGAATGTCTAAAAATTCTCGCACCCGCGAAAGAAACATTGTTTCTTCTTCTGGGGAACTGGGGCGCACAAAGATGCAAAAATCCGAAAAAATATTTCCCCATTCAGGTAATTCACGAGGTTGGGAAAAGTTAAGCACTGTTAGCTGTGTCAGTGCAGAAGTATAAGATTCTGGTAAGGTGCGTTCTAAGTGAATCGGAGAAAGGTCTGCGATCGCAGCACTAATTTGACCTCTACCCCCAACTAAATCGCAACCAAACATCGGCAGGTTGTATTCTGGACGGGGAAACATGACGCAGTGCAAAATATCCAGCATATTTCCGATTTTTGCCAGTTCCAAGTGCATTTTCCGAAACTGGGGCGTTTGATAGCAGCGGTTTTCAATCGTCAGTTTTTCGCCTTCTAGTCTACCTTCCACATACCCCAACTCATCAGGCAAATGGTAGGGCGATAGATCCAGGTGCTGATGCCAAGCTGCCTCAATACAATCAGCTAGCTGACGAATTAGGGGATGTTGTTGCTCACGCAGCGAGGGCATAGAAGTAAATGACATATTCTAGTTGGGAATGCGATCTAGTGGCCAGTCTACAACCTGTCGTGCCATACCTGTTGTGGTCTGCAATATAAGCAAACACTTACACCCAGCCAACGTAAATTTATAAGACAGATGCTTTTCAGAATGATTATTTATTTTGTAGTCTAGGTTACAGAAATAATTTTAGATTAGTCCATTTGCGAAGGCTAATAGAAAGCTATGAAACTAGATTCTCATAGACCAGATTTTGCTGTGCAAACAAGAAGGCAGAATCTGGAAGGTTTGCAGCAGTTAAGAGTTTCTATTTGGGTGAACCTTTTGCTACTTCCCAACCCTTTTAGTTTTGACGAAGCACTTTTATTATGTCCGGTTTCAGCGGATGAGTGGCTGGTCTGGATTCCAGATCATGGCGAAGCAATACTCAATATCAGACAATTTAGTTATTAGTCATTGGTCATTGGGATTAACTTTGGACAAAGGACTATTGCCAGAAATCAGTGACATCGTATCCCAATTCCTCTAGCATGTGCCGCAGCAAGGGTAAACTGAGTCCAATTACATTGGTGTGACAGCCTTCAATTTTTTCGACGAAGAAACTTCCAAAACCCTCGATGGCAAAAGCACCAGCACACTTGAGGGGTTCACCTGTGGCAACATAGGCTTTAATTGCCTTCTCGCTCATTTGAGCAAAGTAAACTCTTGTAACTTGAGACTTGACTAAAGTGCGGTTTTGGTCAGTGTCAATTAAGGCATGACCTGTGTACAAGTCGCCAAAGTTACCTTGCATTATCTGCCAACGAGCGATCGCTTCAGAGAAGTCTGCTGGTTTGCCGTAAATTTCACCATCGATGGACAAAACTGAATCACAACCCATAATCAAAGCTGATTCAAACTGCGGGGCTATGGTTTCTGCTTTGTACTGGGCAAGAGTTTTGACCAATTGTGCTGGTTCACTTAGTTGAATTTGCGACTCATCAAAGTCACTTGGTCGAACTATCGGTTCAATACCAACAGTTTGCAGCAAGCGGCGTCGGGCTGGGGAAGCTGAGGCAAGTACAAAAGGTGGAATTTTCATGAGATTTCAGAAAAATTTGTTAATTGGGGATTGGGGATTGGGGACTGGGTATTGGTTTTTCTCCCCCTGCTTTCCCTGCCTCGCCTGCTCCCCATTCCCCAATTAATAGACAGAAAAAGAATTGACAACCTCATCAATCATTCGTTTAACTTTCTGCCAGCGTTTTTCAGGAATTGAGGCGTTGAAGGTAAAAAGTTTACCACGGCTCACAGCAACGCTGGCGATGTTGTGTCTTTGCTGTTGATTGGGGAGTTTAACCTCATACTCTAAAAGGTAGTATGTTTTACCGTCAACTTCTCGCTGTGCAGCATTGACTAATTCCGCCGAACGACCAGAGTCAGGAGGCGCGAGAGCGGCTTTTCCTAATTTATATCCTACTTCTGTTGGGGTTCCCAATTCTGGCAAAGTTTTGCCTTCTGGAACTGGGCTAATCACAACCGAAACATTTTCAGACACCTCAATTAAATCGTGGAAAACCACATCTGGCCCATTGGCAACTTTAACTGGCAGCCAGCCGTTAGGATATAAAAACTGATAGCCATCATTAGTGTCTACAAAGCTTTTGAGTCCAGCCGCCGCAGCTACACCAGAATTACTTAGACTGAAGCTCAACACTAATAGCAAAATTAATACAATTCGTTTCCACATTTATACAGATTCCTTTGGGCTGGATACAACACAAGGCTTGCATCATTTCTCGTCTTTATTCTCCCACCAACCGGGACGCTTCGGATGATGCATTAGATGGTGAGGGATCAATGCCCAGTGGAATATATAGTTATAAAACAGGAGAGGCAGATAATCTACCTCTCCTATGTAGGGATAGACAAATTACTTCAACTATCCCATGATTATTTCCAACTGACTAGGCTTAGTATCTGTTGGGTTTGTGAACAAGAAAGCTGAGAACTTGGCACTGCTTGATGTTGTCAAAACCCACAACACGAATATAGCTGCCGTTAAACTGAGAGCGGCATCCTTGAACTTCGCTCAATACTTCTTGAGTGGATTTAGCACCAAACAGAGGCAGCTTCCACATTGTCCAATATAATTCTGTTGGCTCAGAAGTTTCGTTAAACTCGATCGCTGGAATATAACCTTGATTCAAAATGTACTGAATCTGCTTGGCAATTTGAGCGTCAGACAGAGGTGGTAGATAAGAAAGGGTTTCGTAACGACGCTCTTTTGGTAAAGTTTGCATAGCTTTTGATAATGGGTTGCGATTTTTTACTACTAGGTTGAACGAATTAATTGGATAAGTTATCCAAATTCGGATCTGAAGTTGCTTGCTGTTCTGGTTGCGGACTGGGGTTAGATGTGTCTATTCGTGTGATGCGTTCTAAATGCTGGCGACGCTGTTCCATGTTGGCTTGCTGAATGCCAGTGCGAACCATTTCCGGTAAAAATTCGATGATTTCTTCCGCGATGTGTTCCCTGACAGTCATGATTCGCAAAGCCAAATCTGGTTTTTCTCGCAACAGTTGCTCAATGTATGATTCACCATTCTGAATTTTGCCAGCAGAAAAGTTATGCAGCCAAAGTTCTAATGGCGGATTCGTTTCGCCTAGCTGTGCCAGTACTGTCCTTAGAGCCTGATAAGTCAGGTAGCTTTGGAGAGTCTTGGCTGTGTCCTTCGCAATTTGCTTAAGATTCATGCTTGACCCCAGCCCTGAAGAGTTATGAGTTATGAATTATGAGTTATGAATTAATGCAAATCTTAACTCTTGTACAGACGCGATTAATGAGCCAGCGCGTTGCAGGGGTTTCCCCCGTTGTAGCGACTGGCGTCGCGTCTCTACTTCTAACTCTTAACCGTTAACTCAGATCAGACGGTATCCATTGCTTCAAACTCGAACTTGATTTCTTTCCACAGTTCGCAAGCAACAGCTAGTTCAGGAGACCACTTGGCAGCTTCGCGGATGATATCGTTACCTTCACGAGCCAAGTTGCGGCCTTCGTTACGAGCTTGAACAACAGCTTCCAAGGCGACGCGGTTAGCTGTAGCACCAGGAGCGTTACCCCAAGGGTGTCCTAGAGTACCACCACCGAATTGTAGTACGGAGTCATCACCAAAGATTTCTACCAGTGCGGGCATGTGCCATACGTGGATACCACCAGAAGCAACTGCCATTACACCAGGTAGAGAAGCCCAGTCTTGGGTAAAGTAAATACCACGAGACTTGTCTTGCTCAATGTAGTTTTCACGCAACAGGTCAACGAAGCCCATTGTGATGCCACGCTCACCTTCCAACTTACCAACTACTGTACCAGTGTGGATGTGGTCACCACCAGACAAACGTAGGGCTTTAGCCAATACACGGAAGTGGATACCGTGGTTCTTTTGACGGTCAATTACAGCGTGCATAGCACGGTGAATGTGCAACAGAATACCGTTATCGCGGCACCAACGAGCCAATGTGGTATTAGCGGTGAAACCTGCGGTCAGGTAGTCATGCATGATGATGGGCTGTTTGAGTTCTTTTGCGTACTCAGCCCGTTGCAACATTTGTTCGCAGGTAGGAGCGGTGACGTTTAGGTAGTGACCTTTAATTTCACCGGTTTCTGCTTGAGCTTTGTTGATAGCTTCAGCTACGAACAAGAAGCGATCGCGCCATCTTTGGAATGGTGCGGAGTTGATGTTTTCGTCGTCTTTGGTGAAGTCCAAACCACCGCGTAAGCACTCGTATACAGCGCGTCCGTAGTTCTTAGCAGAAAGACCCAATTTGGGCTTAATGGTACAACCCAGTAAAGGACGACCGTATTTGTTTAACTTGTCGCGCTCAACTTGGATACCATGAGGAGGCCCTTGGAAGGTCTTGATGTAAGCTACTGGAAAGCGGATATCTTCTAGACGCAGTGCCCGCAGAGCTTTGAAACCAAATACGTTACCTACAATTGAGGTCAATACGTTGGTTACAGAACCTTCTTCAAACAAGTCCAGAGGATAGGCAACGTAACAGATATACTGGTTGTCTTCGCCGGGAACTGGTTCGATGTCATAGCAACGACCTTTGTAGCGATCGAGGTCGGTGAGCAAGTCTGTCCACACAGTTGTCCAAGTACCTGTGGAAGACTCAGCCGCTACAGCCGCACCTGCTTCTTCGGGAGGAACACCAGGCTGGGGTGTCATGCGGAACGCAGCTAGAAGATCGGTATCTTTTGGTGTGTAATCGGGTGTGTAATAAGTTAGTCTGTAATCTTTAACCCCGGCTTGATACCCAGACTTGCTCTGAGTCTTCGTTTGAGCGTAAGACATATTTTATCCTTCCCTGAAATCACTCTTGTTAATTATCAAATCACGTTTTGTGCAACTTCCCCTCACCCCGCTCTTTCCCCCCTCTAGAGCGGGGGGAAGATCAGGAAAATTTTTGTTAAGGGTTGCTTTTGGCAGAGGTTAGCAGTTTTTGTGCGGCGGACACTTTGGTAGCGGTGGTAGCCCTCCTCACCAGTGTTCTCCCCTTCTAGGGGTACACGACCTAGCGCTTCTACTGTTCCCTCTTCCTACGAATTAAAATTCTTTTTTACCTCTTCTTCGCACCCGACTAAACCTTCTCAATTTCACCAAAACTTCCGCTTTTTGCGGCTTGATTTAGATAATTCCCCCACCAATCGGGGTATTCAGGGGATTGGGCTGGCTGGCACACATTCCCGCCTCTACACTCCTTATATCTTCTCCGTTGATAGAAAAGATACCAGAAAAGAATTTCCTTGACAGAGATTTAGCAGAGTAATGAACGAAAGATAAAAAATCGCACACCACGTAATTTGTAACTTGTTTCACAATATATCAAGAATTCGATAAGTTATTCTTTGAAAGTTTTTAACTTATCTATTTAATTTTGTTATTACATAAAGATTTAAACATTTTGTTACAAATGCTTTACAAAGTGTCATCAATGGTATTCGGAGACTGGGAATTCGGGGCTGGGTATTGGTAATGAGAAAGTATTCCTAAATATTTATTTCCTAGTCCCCAATCCCCATTGCCCCTAATCCCCAGAGGGGGTCCCGAGTTCCCTAATCCTCAATGTTTAAAAAATCCCAGCTAGGGGAACACTGGAATTAACCCAAAGCCAGTTTAGGTAACGGCTATGGGTAGTGTCTCCAAAGGAAATTTCACCGTGGTATTGTTTTGCAAGCGTACTAGTTTATTGATTACTTCCACCTTGCTGGGGTTGATAGCTTTGCCAAATATGGGATGGGCGCAAAAAACCCCTGACATTAATTCATCTGATTTAACCCCCTCTTACCCAGCTTCCCCACCGCCACCGCGAGTAGAACCCTTACCCGATGAGCGGGGAGTGCAAGAAAATTCTCCACAAACTGATTATCGGGTTGGTAACTTACTGGGAGATGTTACAGGCAATCTTTGGGTAGGTTCTTGGCGGGGGCTATCGCGGATTGATCCTAAAACTGGCAAGATTGTTTCTCGTGTTAGCTTACCGAATATTGCCATTGGTGCTTTAGCCCAAGACAAAGTAGGACGTTTGTGGGTAGGAAGTTATGAGGGATTAGTTCGAGTAGACCCCCACACTAACGAAATCACCGCACAGAATTTATTTTTGCCTTCTAAACGGGTGTTGTCATTGTTACTTGACAAGCGGGGTTATTTGTGGACTGGAACCGATAGTGGTTTAGCTCTAATTAGTCCTGACCAAGGCTTGATTATGACAACATTAAAAAATTTGCCTGGTGTCAGCGCCAACACTTTGACTTTAGATGCTGAAGGTCAACTGTGGGTTGGTACCCTTGATGGATTGGTGCGGGTAAATACTGCTAGTGCAACGATTATGAAACGGATTGCCGATTTACCAGGGACGACTGTACAAGCTTTAGCTATCAGTCCAGAAGGGTTAATCTGGGCGGGAATGCCAAATAATTTGCTAGTTATTAACCCAAAAACTGGTGCAGTACTACGGTCTGTAACTCGCCTGCGTGGGCGTGACGTGACAGCGGTACGTTTTGCTAAAGATGGTAGTCTCTGGGTCGGGACTAATAATGGTTTGTTACGATTAAATCCAAATACAGGAGCTGTGTTAGACGGAGAAGTTGCTGGACTTCCTTCTAGTCGGGTTCTTGCCCTTGCACCTGACATCGGCAATAAATTATGGATCGGCACTAGTGAAGGTCTAGCTTGGTTAATGCCTAAAACAGACAGTGCAAAACCCCATATTGCTTTCGGTCGCGCTGTTAAGTAGGGACTAGGGACTGGGGACTAGGGACTGGAGACTAGGAAATTTTATTCCTAATACCCAATACTTAATAACCAAATACCTAATCCCCAATCCAAAATCCAAAATCCAAAATCTAAAATTGGCAATGGCAATCACTACCCAGCAATTAATTCAATGGAAACAACAGGGACGTTCAATTGTCGCGTTGACCGCCTGGGATTATACGATCGCTCAACTCCTCGATGCAGCTGGTGTAGACTTAATCCTTGTGGGTGACTCGATGGCAGTAGTTCTTGGGTATGAAACAACACTGCCAATTACTCTGGATGAAATTATATATCACGCTAAAGCTGTGCGCCGTGGGGTTAAACGGGCATTAGTAGTTGTAGATTTACCTTTTTTGACGTATCAAGAAAGTCTCCAACAAGCGATGCACTCAGCTGGCCGGGTACTAAAGGAAACCGGCGCTCAAGCGGTAAAATTGGAAGGTGGCTATCCAGCGATCGCCCAAACTGTGGCTCGTTTAGTAGAAGCCGGAATTCCGGTCATGGGTCATGTGGGTTTGACACCACAATCAGTACATCAACTGGGTTTGCGACAACAAGGAAAAACCCAAGAAGCGAGTGAGAGGATTTTACAAGAAGCGATCGCTCTCGAACAAGCGGGTGTATTTTCTCTAGTTTTAGAGCATATACCCGCAGATTTAGCAATGCAGATTTCACAAAAATTGAGTATTCCCACAATTGGTATCGGTGCGGGAATTCACTGCGATGGACAAGTTTTAGTTACTTCAGATGTCCTCGGACTGGCAGAAAAGCATCCACCATTCGCCAAAGTTTACACGAATTTGCGCGAGACGATTACCAAAGCCGTGCAAAATTATGCTGTGGAAGTGCGAGAGCGGAAGTTTCCTTAATTTCATCATTAACTGTGAGTGAGACTCAGGCAACAAATCTCTTAAGAGTTCTACTTCAAAAAGATCCAGAGCAAGTACAAACTTGGTTGAGAATGGTTTGGGCAGAACAACAGCAAGTACCAGAAAAATTTAACTGGCTTGGTTTGGCTGAAATCTCTACTTTCAGAGCGCAAGAACTAGCCAATCAAGAATCTAATGAATCTCATTCAGAGAGCCTTGCTTGGGCAGAGATCGCAACTTCAGTTTACGAGTTTTTAGCTGAAAATAATCCTACTTTTTCTGAGAGCTATCTATATTCTTTAATGGGATTACGAGCTTACACGATCCTAAAATTTGGTGCTCTTCCAGGAAATCCAGTTCTCGATATACAGCAGATTGTTAATTGGTTTTTTGATAATTTACACATTTCCTATCAAGAAGCATTAATTAAAGCAACAGATTGGAGAGAAACTTTAGCTGCGAATAATCCAGAAGAAACTCAAAAAAAGTTTGAGAGCGAACTGGAAGATATCAGAAAACTAAGGTTGATTAAGAATCGGTTAGGAATCATTAAACGATTATCTAAGAGTAAATATTTTCTTCCAAACGAGGAACTCAATATTTGGATTTCACTTTGGGAGAAATTGCCCTGAGTCATGCTGCTTAGGAATGCGGATTAAATAAAATCCAGAATTATGCCACCTGTGGTTTAGCGGTGTAATTCCATTGCGGCAAATAATCA
>NZ_JAVRBN020000030.1:0-84191 GCF_034531305.2 Nostoc sp. ChiQUE02 | reverse complement strand
CCCAACACTCCTATTAATGTTGGGTTTCGCGTTGCTCAACCCAACCTACATCTAATGCATCATTTTAGCTGTGCCAGTCCAGTAGGGTGTGTTATGCCAAAGGCTAACGCACCGCTTGATAAGTTGAAGAACATCTAAATTAAATCAAAATCTTGTAAGTTAGGCATCTTTTCCGCCATAAATATGCAAGTTCAATGTGGAATAGATACAAAGTAAAATGGTGCGTTAGACTAAAGCCTAACGCACCATTTTACTTAATATTTACTAAAACTAATCTTGCGTATTAGTAAATACGTCCTTCGCGATTAAGTTGCTCATCATGCTTGGCAATTACCCAAATTGCATGAATACTACCGGGAAGCCAACCTAGAACTGTGAGCAAAATGTTAATAAACAAAGTTGGGCCAACGCCAACTGTCAAGAAAACGCCTAAAGGAGGCACTAACAAACCTAGAAGATAACGAACTAATTTCATGATGTTACAATTTTGTGATTTTGTTCAACTACATTTTCTTGAAAATACCGAATTAGGAAATCTACCTCATGATTTATCTTAATTCGGAGATTTTATATGGAGTAGAAACAAAAAATAACTAATGTTTCTACTCGTACTGATACTTATCTAGAGGGTAATTGATCTTGGTTTTTAATATTACCACTGCTGGTTAAAAGGTTTCTTTCAACAAAGTAGTTGTTAATAAAGGTATTAGCAAAAGATAGAATGACTGGCCCAAGAAGGAAACCAATAATTCCGCGAACTGAGAACCCGGGAACTAGCACTGATGCTAACCAGAAACACAAACCGTTGACGATGAGCGAAAATGCTCCAAATGATAGAAAGTTAAGTGGCAGAGAAAGAGCAGACAGAACAGGTTTAACTGAACCGTTAATTAGACCAATTATTAAAGCAGCAATCAATGCTGCGGGAAAATTAGCAATATTAACGCCTGGAACAACTAAATCAACAATTAACAGGCTCAAAGCTGTAGCTAGGGCGGTTAATAATGGTGTTAACATTTTTCTTGCCTAATCACTAAAGATTTTTTGTAACTTCTTATCTCATATTCAACTATGTGCTAGGTTTTAACCTCTCTAGCAAGATAGAATTTGCTTCTATCGTTAGGCCGATCATTTAGAAAACTATAACTGTTCTCATATGAATGCAATATGTTGTGCTATGCGCCCCTACTCTGTTTGAGAAATTACAAAACTTGTAATTGCTGTGATGCCATGTTTTTAAGGGTGCGTAAAATAAATTTCATGCACCCTACAAATTTAAGATTAATTTAATGTCACAGGGCAAAAATCACTCAGATTTTCCAGACTCAGGCTTATAATAAAGGGCTGATTTATATAAGACTTGTTCTTGATGGGTTTCTAAAGTGCAATCAGACAAAGGGTAAGTTACACAAGTCACAACATAACCAGCTTGTATTTCACTTGCACGCAGAAATTTTTGCTCACTTTGATTGACTTCACCGCTAACGAGTTTGGCGACACAAGCAGAACATTCGCCTTGTTTACACCCAGATGGTAGACGGATACCAGCATCTTCCGCCATATCTAGAATATATTGATCGTCTGGTACTTGAATGGTGCGATCTAACCCAAGTGTAGGATTGATGAATCGAACTTGATAAACTGCCATCTGCTGTTTCTAATTATTGTTTAACTGCTTTCATGGACAAACTAATCCGCTTGAGTTTCTCGTCGATTTCTAACACTTGCACTTTGACTACTTGTCCGACTTTGACAATTTTGTTGGGATCGTCTACAAATCTATCAGCAAGTTGGGATATATGCACCAAGCCATCTTGATGGACGCCGATATCGACGAAAGCGCCGAAGTTGGCGACGTTTGTCACAATTCCCTCTAGTTCCATTCCCACCTTTAAGTCCCTGATTTCTTTAATTCCTTCTCTGAAGGTGGCATACTTAAACTCAGCACGAGGATCTCTACCTGGTTTTTCTAGTTCGCTGAGGATGTCGCGCAGTGTGGGTTCGCCGACGCTATCGGTAACGTATTTCTTCAGGTTGGTCTTTTTAAGTTTTTCGGCAATTTGTGTCACCTGATTTAATGGCACATTTAGATCGGATGCGATCGCTTCTACTACAGAATAACTCTCTGGATGCACTGCTGTATTATCTAATGGGTTATCACCACCGCGAATCCTCAGAAAACCCGCCGCTTGTTCAAAGGCCTTCGGCCCCAACTTTGGAACTTTCAAAAGTTGTCGGCGATTTTTAAAGGCTCCATTTTGGTTGCGATAGGCGACAATGTTATTGGCAACTGTTGCCGTAATCCCAGAGACGGAAGTTAGAAGTTCTTTGGAGGCGGTGTTCAAGTCCACGCCGACGTAGTTAACGCAGCTTTCTACAGTGTCATCCAATTTCTTTTTCAACAACTTCTGATCGACATCGTGCTGATATTGTCCCACACCAATGGATTTG
Source organism: Nostoc sp. ChiQUE02 (assembly GCF_034531305.2). Classification (NCBI taxonomy): domain Bacteria; kingdom Bacillati; phylum Cyanobacteriota; class Cyanophyceae; order Nostocales; family Nostocaceae; genus Nostoc; species Nostoc sp. ChiQUE02. The sequence continues at coordinate 81,740 of NZ_JAVRBN020000030.1, read as the reverse complement.
GGATCGATTTTCACCAGTTCCGCTAAGGGATCTTGCAAACGGCGACCGATGCTAATTGCGCCGCGCACGGTAACATCTAAATCGGGAAACTCTTTCAGCGCTACAGTACTCGCAGAATATATAGATGCACCAGACTCATTCACCATTACCTTAACGGGTTTGCGTTCTATTGTTTGCAATACTTGTGTGACAAATTCCTCTGTCTCGCGGGAGGCTGTACCGTTACCGATGGCGATTAACTCAATTTTGTACTTTTCAATCAGATTTTTGACAGTTTGTGCAGCTTTAGCGCGTTGTTCAGCCGCTTGGTGAGGAAATACCGCTTGGTATTCTAAAAATTTTCCAGTTTGGTCGAGGACTGCAACTTTACACCCAGTTCTAAATCCAGGGTCTATCGCCAGCGTTGGTTTCATCCCTGCTGGCGCAGACAGCAGCAACTCCCGCAGATTAGTTTCAAATGTCTTGATTGATTCTATGTCTGCATAGATTTTTTTCTCCGAAATTACCTCTCCCATTAGAGAGATTTTCATCAAACGGTTGAATGCATCCTTCAGCATCGATTGATAAAAATCTCGAATTGTCCGGACTTTGGTTTTAATTTCTTTTGACTCTAGATAATAAAGTACCGTGTCCTCATCGAAAGCAATTTCAAAGCTTAATATTTTTTCAGTTTCACCCCGACACAACGCCAACATATTGTGGGGTGCAATATTTTTTACCCTAATTTGATAGTTACGGTACATCTCAAATTTGGTTGTACCTTCAGGATAATCATCTTTGATGCGGGAGACGAACACCCCTTCTTCTAGAAGATAATCGCGGATATATGCGCGTAACTCAGCTTTCTCTGCTACTTCTTCCGCCAAAATGTCAGCAGCACCTTTAAGCGCTTCTTCTGCTGTTTTTACTCCCTTAGCTTCAGAAATATACTTAGCCGCTTCTTCCTCCAGGGAAGCCGTTGCAGCATTTTTTACATTTAGCGACTTGATGAACTCCGCCAGTGGTTTGAGTCCTTTTTCTCTGGCGATGGTGGCGCGGGTGCGTCGCTTTGGTCGATAGGGTAAGTATAAATCCTCAAGTTCAGTTTTTTGTAAGCAGGATGAGATTTTGGCTTTGAGTTCATCTGTAAGTTTACCTTGGTCAGCGATCGCACTTAAAATTACAGATTTTCGTTCTTCCAATTCTGTTAAATAAGTATATCGATCAGCCAGTTCACGTAGTTGCACTTCATTCATCTCATCGGTGCGCTCTTTACGGTAACGTGCAATAAAGGGAATTGTTGCACCCTCCGCCAAAAGTTCCAGCGCATTTTGCACCTGATGGGGTTTGAGGTTTATTTCAGTTGCCAGTAGTTGAGGAATGTTCAGCATTAGGTGTCTAAAATGAAAAAATGAAAATGCTACTTCTAAAGGTAATATGCTAGATCCTGATCTTGGCGCAATGCCAAAATTTTAAGCTAATTTACCTGATGATTGCTCACAAGAGTGCAATTGGCGAATATAGACAAAACCCAGCTACGCAAGTTTTAAACCCTTTCAATCCACGTAGGTGAACAAGAGTTTGTATACCATCGCTGTGCTATGCTGAGTTCGGAGAGGGGCAAAACGAGCGTCACTGGAAGCGATTCTGCACTCCTACACACCAAGCAAGCTACACGTAGCATCTTGTAATCTCCTCTTAAAGCAAGCTAGGCGTATCATCGACCACAGAAGAAGGAGTTATTTGCCAGGCTTTTGGATACTCCATCTATCGCAATAATTATTCCTATTGGTGTAATATACAACGTTGCGTAATTTTAATTTTCTATAATATTTATTTCTCTCGACTGTTGTGGCTAAAACCTGATTGGATGTAAAATAAACCACAATTCTAAAAAACAATTTCAATTTGTTTTATAAGCACAACAACTTTTAGTTCAGAAGTTAGTAAAATGGCTTTGTTTTTCTTGATACCACTGTGTACTGCTTTAGCCACTGGCTACTTATTTAAAAAGAGTACTGATGAAATTGCATATCTTGCAGGTGTATTCGCAGCTATTAGCTTGATTTTAAGCTTAGTATTAGCACCCTGGCAGATCCAGTTTGGATTGTTAATCATTGTCTTGGTCATTACCAACAGACTTTTACAGGAAAATGAGTCCAAACAATAGGAAAACAACCTAGATAAACCGAATAATTCCAACCACTACAAACTAATTTTTTCTCAATATTGCAGCAGTTTTCAGGTATTTAGACTACGACTTAGATGGAGAGTAGGGAATGGTCTAGTTTAATTACTTGAAAAGAAGTGTAAACTGCTAGAAAATATAAGGCAGCTAACACTGTAATATCCTCATAAAGGGAACTTGGTAATTTTTTTATGGGAAATTCTTCTATATGAGTATGGTCTTGACTGCTTTAGACTAGTTTTTTAAATAGAATTTTCCTAATTTGTACTACAAAACTTCAACACTGGCACTGTTCTTCAAGGTTCAAGTCTGCTTTTGGAAACTCTTCACTTTGCACTTATCGAGTCTGATACTAAGACCTTAGTTTTGCAAGTTTAGTACCTAAAAATTGCTTCATAAATGTACAAATCTTCAAAATAAAAATTCATATAGAGGAAAGCTTCAATTTTATGAAGTTTTTGTTTAGGTATGTTTCCGGTAAATGAATTTTTAATGTTAAATTGCTAGTTCTGCAAGTTTAGTACCCAGGAAGTGCTTCATAACATGGGCAAATACTCAAAATAAAAAATCATATAGAGGAAAGCTTCAATTTTATGAAGTTTTGGTTTAAGTATATTTTTGGTAAATGAATTTTTGATGAAGTATAACGATAAATTTGCAACATGCTTTTCTCGTGGTATTCTAGTAGGTGATTATATGTAACAATAAAATAGGAGAAAAAACCTAGTTAAAATTACGAAGAGTAATAAAGCAAACCTAATAGTAAATAGTGTAATAACATCTCAAATCGGATGCAATCAACGTCAACTCCGAGTTGATTAACTAATAATAGTTTGCATTAAGTGTTAGTGTCGTCAAAAACTCTTTTTGAACATGCAGTAAAAATCCTAGGAAGCTGTAAAGAGCATTACTGTAGCTACAGTCATTTATCTAATATATGATTTACGCAGCCAAGCAGACTTCTGTTACTCATTGTGTTTCCATGTCCAAAAAGAGCATATATACACACTCGATTTGAGTATAAATTTTTATTAATCGGCTTAGTTCTCAACTGAGGTTAAAAATATGTCTGTGAGCCTGGAGAAGTTCTATAAGATAGCAGTAAATTAATAAATTTACTGGAACAAATAGAGAAAATTTATCAATCCAGCTAGATTCTGATGTATGAGTTGATGGCTTAAGAGTTCTAGAGCAGGATACAACTGATGAAAGTTAATGAATGGATTAATCATAAATTCTGGCAATCCATTTTTATTGGTTTAGTTCCATTTGTTGCTCATCTGGATCGAATCCAAGTTCAGTATCAGCGATGTCTACGACAGGCTACGCCGAATCATACTGCTAAACTTAATCCAAAGAGGATTTGTGGCAAAGCCCTTAACCTTCACTACATTAGTATACTTTATAACCTAGATATTGCAATCGCGCTAAAAGCAGTGTTGAAGCAAAACTGGGTGACACAGAAGATATCTCTAATTCACAGTTGGATAAACACTAAACTGATTGTGCCAATTACCAAGCAAGAAAACTGGTTTGCCTGGGAGCATAACCAAGTAGACCAATTTAGCGTGCTCTACTCCGATAATATCGAACGCTGCCCTGAGAAAATAACTATCCTGGAAATTGCATAGTATTTAGTTACTAACTCAAGGACATGAGCTTCAACGGTCATTTTGATATCAGTCCCTTCAACATAGCTTTCCTAATTTTATTGTCTATTTACTGAAGTGGAGGTCGAATTGCAAAGAAGGTATAACCAAAATCCGAAACGTTCAAAATAACGGACTGTTTACTATCCGGTTCATACCTACTATATCGATTGAGGCAAATGTACTATGAAATCTATGTCACAAATTTCCAACTTTAAAATAATTCCATATATCATCCTATTCATCAGTATTTTATTTAGTATTTCTGGACAATTGCTGATGAAGGATACCATGGGCCATACAAGTGAGGGAGTGTTTACCTGGGCATTTATTCAACAATTAACATTAGCTATTACTGTTTATTGCTTAGGAATAGTCAATTGGATTTTGGCTCTGCGCTCTGTCAAATTGAGTATTGCTTATCCACTCACTAGCTTAAACTATGTTGGCATACTTTTTGGCTCATACTACTTTTTTCATGAAGTGATTACACTAACTCGAATAGCGGGAGTTTTTACTATTTTTATTGGCGTTCTTTTAGTAGTTAATCCCCTAAAAAAGTTAAAATTTAGATAATTCTATAGTTACTTACGCTGAGAAATTGAAAAATGAGTATCTTTACTTGGCTAAATTTAATGCTTGTCGTTTTGTTTGGAACAACAGCTCAACTCTCACTCAAGTATGGACTTTACATTTCTAGCCCTACTAAGGGAGAAAGCGTATCTATCAAAAATCTATTATTATCTCGTTATTTTTTAATTTGGTTTATCTGCTATGCATTTATGACTATATTGTGGCTTTATGTATTGCGGACAATTCCTCTGAGTCAAGCGTTTCCAGTTCTAGGATTAATGTATGCACTTGTACCAATTGCTTCTCACTATCTTTTAAAAGAGGAGGTTGTGTTTAGTCAGTGGCTCGGAATTTCTGTGATTATAGCTGGCGTAATTCTTGTTGTAAATTAATAGCTCAACAGAGAATTAATCAGGTCAGGTTATTAATATTAATTAATATTTTTTGAATATAATCCTAACAAAATCTAGAAAATTTAACTTTTATGAATATAGGCATCGTTGGCGGAGGTATAACAGGGTTAGTATTAGCTCAACGTCTTTCACATCAAGGACATAAAGTTACTGTATTTGATAGCAACAAGCAGCTTGGTGGACTTACCACCTATCATGATTACGGGTTATTTACATGGGATCGCTTTTATCATGTTATCCTCCCTTCTGATACTCACTTAATAAATTTTCTCAGAGATATTGGTCTTGGAGATAAACTGCGTTGGCATCGAAGTTTAACAGGCTTCTACGACAATCAAAAATTTTATTCTATCAGTAACACTATAGAATTTCTGCGCTTTCCTCTGTTTGGACTTATAGGTAAAATCAGATTAGCTATTACTCTCCTGTATGGGTCACGGCTGAATAACTGGCGGCGCTTAGAGAAGATTTTAGTTGAAGATTGGCTATTGAAACTTGGTGGGAAAAATACATACGAAAAGCTCTGGAAACCCTTGCTTCTATCCAAATTGGGAGAGAACTATAAGCGAATATCGGCAGTTTTTATCTGGGCTTATATCAAGCGACTATTTTCAGCGCGGGATTCTTCATTAAATAAAGAACAACTTGGTTATGTCTCAGGTGGTTACAAAACTGTTTTTGACCATATAGAAAAATTAATTTACGCGGCTGGAGGTCATATCCACACAGGTGTGGCAGTAGAATATATCGCACCTCATCCAGGGGGTGGAATGTGGGTAGAATATCAGGGTGAAAAAGAGCATTTTGATAAAGTCATTTTTACTGGCCCAGTTAATATTTTGCAACAGGTTACTGCTAATGAACTGGTGAAAGTTTCAGACACTAGTGAAACAGTAGAATACCTGGGTGTAATCTGCATGGTACTTATTACTCGTAAGGCTTTAGTTCCTTATTATGTAGTAAATATTGCCGATAGAAATATTCCCTTTACCGGAGTCATCGGTATGAGCAACTTAGTTTCTTTGCAAGAGACAGCAGGATATCACATGACATTCCTACCAAAATATATACTTTCCACTGACCCGTTATTAAAACAGCCAGATGATGAATTGCGCCAAGTATTTTTCCAAGGTATACGTTTGATGTTCCCCGAACTCAAAGCAGATGATATTGTGGCAGCACACATTAATCGAGCGATTAAAGTACAGCCACTACAAGTTTTAAATTATTCAAGTCTTGTTCCGAAAGTGAGTACAGAAAACGATGATTTTTTCGTCGTCAATACCTCACAATTGGTCAATGATAGCGTCAACAACAACGCAGTTGTGCGACAAGTTGATGAATTTCTTAAAAACTCAACATTACTCAATTCTTGAAATTTGAGTAATGATATTTTATTTTAAAAATCATACGAGGTCTTTATGAGTCTTTTTGTTCTTTTACCCGCATACAACGAGCAAGAATCAATTCGCCCCTTATTCAAAAGGTTTCAGACATTGCAGCAAATCTCTAAGATGGAGATAGAACTGATTCTTGTTGATGATGGTAGTAGTGATGCAACTGCTCAGACTGCTTTAGAAGAATCCGAATCATTGGGGATATTACTAAAATTAGTCCAACATCCCCAAAATGCTGGTTTAGGTCAAGCAATTAAAACAGGTTTCATGACTTTCTTAGAAATTTCTCAAGAAGGCGATTTTTTAGCTGCGATGGATTGTGACAATACTCAACCACCAGAACTATTAATCAAGATGTATGACACGATGATAGCTGGGAGCTATGATATTGCGATCGCATCTAGATATCGAAAAGGCTCTAAAGTCATAGGCTTATCAAAATTTAGAGAGATAATGAGTTACGGAGCCAGCTGGCTGTTTAGAATTGCCGCCCGTGTACCCGGTGTAAGAGACTATACTTGTGGCTATAGGCTTTATAACCGTACTTTCGTCAGTAAACTGGATATGTATTATGGGGACAGTTTATTCACTGAAAGTGGATTTGCTTGTATGATAGATTTACTGCTGAAAGCCAAAGTGCTCAAACCTAAAATCGCCGAAATTCCAATGGTTTTGAGATACGATCAAAAGCCAACTGCCAGCAAAATGAAAATTCTTAAAACTATAACTCGAACTCTAAAGCTCCTGTTTAAGAATCTATCATCGACAGGACAAACTTCCAATTTACGTCAGACTTTCAATGAGCAAGAAACAACAAGAGTTCCACTGAAAATAGGAAACCGTAAATAAATATGAGAAGGATAATCTGGATTAAATTAAGCTAATCGCCAAACAAGATTGCATATTTAATATGAGTCAGCCGTCAAAAAGCTTCTGAATTCTGGCCATAGGTGGAGTTTCTCACGTTCCACTTCTAGCTTATGACTCCCTTCGTTGATAAGAGTGCCAGTTAAATACATATATATAGGATAGGTGCATCTCACTCTACACCAACACCCTCAAGGATGCGAACTTTCAAAATCTTAGCCCGCTTTTGCGGGCTTTGTTTATATAGTCCCAAACTTCTAGTCTGTGGGTGAATTTGCCAAGACGTTGCCCAAGAGGAGGGAAATCCACACTGCCTAACTGCCGACTCTGGCTTTCACTCATTTGTTAGACTGAACACACCAGGATTTTTCAGTCAAATCTCTGAATTCCGCCAGCAGACGAGGCTACCCATGCTTACAAGTACGCTACTTCTCTCGAATCAACTGCCCACTCTTCAATATTCCTCCACACCAGAGCGTTTCGATGAAACCTGGGAAGCCCCCTTGGCTACCCTCCTGGGACTAGGACGCGCCGCTGGCGCTGACTTCATCGAATTATTTTTAGAGCGTCGCAACTATATTAGTTGTCTTGCAGAAGATGACGCCATCACCAGTATTTCACCCAGTCTGTCTACAGGCGCGGGAGTTAGAGTATTTCGCGGCAAAGCTGACTGCTACGTTAGCACCAATGACCTTTCTTTTTCCGGTTTAAAAGCAGCCTTAGAAAAAGCTCTTTCTATCTTAGGATTGCAACTGCCCACTGCTAAAGCTTTCATCCCAGAAATCAACCTGGAATTATTGAGAGATTACGCCACCAAAAGAGGTAAAGATGCATGGCTACCAGTGTGTAGCTCCATCCGAGAAATGGGAGAAGTCCTCCTTGATGGTACTGCCCATCTGAAGCAAAAAGCTAGCCACGTTCAATCGCGCCGTGCTACCTATTTTCGGGATTGGCAAGAAGTCTTAGTTGCTTCCAGTGATGGTACTTTTGCCCGTGATATTCGTCTCACCCAATCAGTAGGATTTAACCTATTGTGTGCTGATGGTGCTAATCGTAGCTCAATTGGCGATCGCGCGGGTAATACTAGCGATGCCAACTTCTTGAGAACTTGGGATTCTCAACAAGCCGCTGAGAAAATAGCAGAATCTGCTGGAAAAATGCTCTACGCAGATTATGTGGAATCGGGCACTTACCCCATCATTATGGCCAATCACTTTGGCGGCGTAATCTTCCACGAAGCTTGCGGACACTTGCTAGAAACCACTCAAATTGAACGCAATACCTCTCCCTTTGCTGACAAAAAAGGCGAAAAAATTGCCCACGAAAGTTTGACAGCTTGGGATGAAGGGCGCTCTGAAAATGCCTTTGGGACAATTGACATGGATGACGAAGGTATGCCTGCTCAAAGAACCCTTTTAATTGAAAAAGGCGTTCTCAAAAACTTCTTAGCAGATAGAACAGGTTCTGCACGCACCGGACACCCCAGAACTGGAAGTGGACGCCGCCAAAATTATACCTATGCTGCTGCTAGCCGGATGCGTAATACTTATATTGATTCTGGCGAATACACCATTGATGAATTATTTGCCTCTGTTGATAAAGGTATTTACTGTAAAAAGATGGGTGGTGGTAGCGTTGGTGCTACAGGTCAATTTAACTTTAGTGTTGATGAAGCTTATTTAATTGAAAATGGCAAAATCACCAAACCTCTAAAGGGAGCAATTCTAATCGGTGAAGCCAAGGAAATTATGAATAAAATTTCCATGTGTTCCCAAGATTTGGAAATTGCACCAGGTTTTTGTGGCTCCGTCAGTGGCAGTATTTACACCACAGTAGGACAACCCCACATCAAGGTTGATTCTATTACAGTCGGTGGACGATAATAATTTTGGATTTGAGATTTTGGTTTTTGGATTGTGAATGATTAGGATATTGTGTCAAATATAAGTCATAAGCTAAACCACATTTAGTTTGCATCATATTCAATTGTATATTTCTTGTAGGGTGGGCGTCTCACCCTACAAGAAATAAAAAAAACAGATTTTATGTGGAAAAGCTTAACATCCAAAATCCAAAATCTAATATTCAAAATAAAATTGCTACCAATCCAAAATCTAAAATTCAAAAATCTAAAATTGACTATGCCGAATATCAATGATATTGCGAATTCTGCCAAGGACAATGCTGATAAGCTTGGTATTAAGAAATTCGACATTTATGGCTCAACAGTAGATGATACCAGCGTGCAAGTTGACCAAGGTGAGCCAAAACAAGTCAAAGCTTCAAATCGCTCTGGTGTTACTGTTCGTGTCTGGAATGAAGATAATACAATGGGTGTTACCAGCACTACAGATGTACATCCCAAGGGACTGGAATTAGCTTTGAAAACTGCATACGAAGCCAGTTTTTTTGGTGTTAAAGAGAATGTTCCTGATTTTAGTCCAGAAGCTACTACTCCTATCCCAAATAAACCTCAGGATAAGACACCCCAAGCACCTGTTGCTGAACTCATAGAAAGATTGTTAGTAGCAGAAAAAGAATTACTGGCCGCTCATCCAGCAATTAAAGGTGTACCTTATAACGGTTTGTCACAAAGAGATATTGACAGGTTTTATCTTAATAGCGACGGCGCAGTGAGAACTGAATCTCACTCTTTGGCATCAGTTTATCTTTACAGTAAAACTGAGGAAGATGGAAAAAAACCGCGCAGTGCAGGCGCTTTTAGAATCAACCAAAGTTTAGATAATCTAGATATTAATGGTTGTATCAAAGAAACCGCCGATAAAACTATCAGCCACTTGAATTATGAAAAAATCAAAACTGGTAAATATCGAGTTGTTTTCTCAGCGGAAGCTTTCTTAAGTCTGTTGGGTGCTTTTTCTAACTTATTCAATGCCCAAAGTATTTTGGACAATCAAAGCTTATCTACTCCTGATGATTTAGGTAAGCAAATTGCTTCTCCTCTGCTTTCAGTTTTTGATGATGCACTGCACCCAGCTAACGTTGGTGCGGAAACTTTTGATGGCGAAGGAACTCCTACTCGTCAGATTTCACTGATTGAAAATGGTGTTTTAACAAGCTTTCTCCACAGTGCAGGCACTGCTAAAAGATTAAATGCCCAGCCAACGGGGAATGCTAGTATTGGTGCCAAAGTCAGCGTCAGCCCCAATTTTTATCACGTTTTTTCAACAGCAACTTCTGAGCAGGATTTTAGCTTAGAAACGGCTGAAAATGTGATTTTTATTGATGATTTACAAGCTCTCCATGCAGGAGTCAAAGCCTTACAAGGTTCCTTTTCTTTGCCGTTTGATGGTTGGCTAGTTAATAAGGGTGTCAGGACGAGTATTGAATCAGCAACGGTTGCTGGCGATTTCTTGGAAGTCCTGAAGTCAATTATTTATGTAGAAAAAGAACCAGAGTTAACGCCAGGAGGAGTTTGTCCGAAAATCTGGGTTAATGAACTGTCGATTACCGGTGAGTAAAAGTTAGTATTTGGGCAATACCTCCGATGATAAAATAGAGAGTATTGCCCATGCTATCTTTTTAGTCGTTAATTGTTCCATCAGGCATGACCGCACCACGCAAATCTGCACCTGTCAGATTTGTACTACTCATTTCTGCTCTGATCAGATTTGCCTTACTTAAATTAGCACCAGTCAAGTCTGTCCTGGCAAGATAGGCATCAACCAAGTCTGCTTCAGTGAGGTTAGCCTGACGCAGGTTAGCCCGACTTAAATCAACTCTATTTAGCCTTGCAAAACTCAGATTTACTCCACTCATCTGACATCTAGTCAGTTTAGCATCTGCCATAATTGCACCATACAAGTTAACACCTGTAAGTTCGGCATCGATGAGATTTGACCTTTCCAGTCTAGCGTTCATCAGGTTGGCACCTTTCAAATTAGCACCGCTGATGTTAGTATCTGCCAGAGATGCATTATACAAAATCGCTTCACTCAAGTTTGCATAGCTCAAATCGGCATAACGTAGCGTTGCCTCACTCAAGTTAGCACCACTCAAATCAACTTTAGATAAGTCTACACCAGTTAAATCAGCGCCTCGCAAGTCAGCCTTATGGAGGTTTGCACCCCGGAGACTAGCAGAGTACATTCTCTTTTCTTCTCGCAAGTTAGCACCACGCAGGCACGCACCAGTTAAATTTGCACCACTCAAATTTGCACCACGCAAATCGGCATTCATCAAGTTAGTATCCAGCATATTAGCCAAAGTTAAATCGGCATTACGCAAATCAGCACCCTGCAAAGTTGCACCATGTAAATTAGCATCATGCAAGTTGGCACTGATTAAACTTGCCTGATTTAGGTTCGCGCCACTTAGCTGTGTACAAACTAGATTTGCCTTATTCAGGATTCCGCGATTTAGATAGCTAAAAATTAGGATGGCATTACGCAAATCTGCTTTATTCAAAGCGATACCAATCAAGTCTGCACCAAACAAATTCACCCCATTTAAGTTTGCCTCAACAAATTTTGTTTCTCCATTTTCATATCGCTTAAGAAGTTCATTGGCATCCATATTTTTCCCTATCAATTACCACAATCTGTCCAAAATTTTCCAGGATCAACAATAGCCAAAAATTGCCATTATTCTTTGATAGGGGGTACTATAAATTGACAGGTGTTATTGTCATCCTTGAGTTGAATTTTATAATGAGGATTAACTAGTGTTTTCGTTTCTGGGGATGAATCACTGTTAAATGGTTGATATCGGTTGGCGCTGGATGATATATTGCCATATAAACCTCGCATAGATTGGATGATTGCACTAGCTGCTTGAATATTTTCATCCGGTTTGCCTAGAGATATAACAGCACTATTTAGTTTAGATTCAAGTTCTCTAATAGTTGGACAAGTATCAAATAATCTCAGCAATAAATCATCAAGTTTTTCAGCCTTTAGTTTCAACCAGTCTTCTTCATTGAAAGTAAATTTTTTGTACAGTGCAGAAAATAGAACTATTTTAGCCCTAAGTGGGTTAGTATACTTCATAATATTTTGCCGTAAATCAAACTGATTATATTGATATTTAATTTGACTACTTGAAGATTGATCTATAGAATTTGATGATATTTTTCCATAATTATATATTTGTTCCTCTTTACGAGGCTGATTTAATAATATTCCTGTTGATTCATCAGGCGTTATATATAGCTTCTGTATTTCATGAAAAATAACACTGGCAATTAGGGCATATTCAGATTGTTTATTAAGGGTTTTTACAACTTTAGATAAACTATAATTTAAGTCGTTTATACTTGGATTTAACCTACATAATTCTTGAATTAATTCTTTTAATTTAAACCTATTTAGCGTCTCCTCATCATTCTCCCAAATATTTTTACAAGCCGAGTATATTAATTTTTTAATCCGTTTTGAGTTTTCATGCTGTTCTAAATGTTTAGTTACTGTATCGAGGCTAGATATAGTTTTCATCGGCAAATCTCCGGCACAGGTATCAAATAGTAAAAAATGATATAATAACCAGCCCTTTCAAGGTGACTCGTAAAATCTCTTTTTTAGAGCATTCTCTGTGTGTAAAGTGGTTTATAAGTTATTTAACCGTAGAGGCACAGTAGAAAGTGTGAGGGCAGGAAACTTTCGTTGGCACAGCCCGCCGCTGACATCAAGCTTTCTAAGGCAGAGAAGACATAGAAAAGAAGTTTAGAGAGAAATTCACTTTCGAGAATTTCTACTCACTATTGAAAGGACTGGTCTTATGTTATACCCTTTTTATCTAGCTTGTGTAGTCATATCGAACCACTTTACCCACAGTTGGCGTTGCTGATTGGGGTTGGCACAACAGCCAAATCCTGATGGTCATTGCCTCTCAGAGAAACAGTGCTTAGTGCTGAGTAAAAAAGTAAACTTAATTACACTTGTATAAAATAAATTATGATAAGCTAGTGGATCGGATTAGAGCGGGAAGATTCATACTCTAAGCCGATGTACTCAATTTGGAAGCTGACTTGTTAAATTCCTTAAACCTTACCGCTTCCTATCAAATACAACAGCGCCATACGAACGGCGACACCGCTGGTAACTTGCGATTGAATGAGACTAAATTCCGGATCATCCATCAATTCAGAACTAATTTCAACACCACGGTTGACTGGGCCTGGATGCAAAACTTTGACGTTAAGTTTACAAAGTTGCAGTTTTGTACGTGTAATGCCAAATAGCTGATGATATTCTCGCAAACTTGGTAGTAAATGAGCAGTCATACGTTCCTTTTGCAGACGCAAAGTCATGACAAAATCAGCATTCTGCAAAGCTGGTTCTAGTTGCCAGTGGAGAAATAGTTGTTGATTTGGCGAGTGGGATGAGGGAGATGGGAGAATTAAATTGTCTCCTTCTGCACCCTGCCCCCGTTCGGCTACGCTCACGGCAAGCCTGCCCCCTACCTCCTCCAAGATATACTCGGCAAATAACTTGGGTAACAGGGTGGGTGGTGCTGCGAGATGCACTTCGGCACCACTGGCAATTAAACTCCAGATATTCGATCGCGCCACACGAGAATGGAGAATATCCCCAACAATGGCAATTTTTTTTCCCTTTAAAAGTTCCAATCGGGGATGATCTGGGTCAATTAAAGTACAAATGGTAAATAAATCTAGCAGTGCTTGGGAAGGATGCTCATGTTGACCATCACCAGCATTGAGGACACTAACTTTTACACCTAGACGATCCATTTCAGCTGCGATCGCATTTGGTACTCCAGCCTCTCGATGGCGGACTACCATAATATCAGTTCCCATGGCCAAATAGGTCTTCGCTGTGTCGAGAATTGTTTCTCCCTTAGTCATGGAGGAAGTGGCTGCGGCGAAGTTTAGTGTATCTGCACTTAAGCGTTTGGCAGCGAGTTCAAAACTGCTGCGGGTGCGGGTAGACGATTCAAAAAATAAATTCGCCACCACCTGTCCCTGCAAAGTTGGCACTTTCTTCGTCCGCCGTGATAGCACCTCTTGAAAAGAGGCCGCAGTTTGCAAAACAGTATCGTATTCAGTGGTAGTGAAGTCAGCTAGGGAAAGAATGTGATGACGATTCCAGGTGTTAGTAGGCATAAATAGCAGTCAGTTTTCTGCATAGAGATACAAACGGTCGCGTCTCTACAGCTTTTTAATTTACAGATGCAGAGGAAATGATATCACCTGTCTTCTATCAAATTAGCTACCTGTTCTCTCTAGCATCAAGGATTTATATAACGCTTCCCATTTTAATGAGGTATTAGCGAGGGGTGCAAAGCCATCTGTACGCCCCTACTTCACGCCAATCAAGACTGCATATACGTCCATTAACTTGGTAAATGAAAAACATTTAAAGCACAAGAAATCAGGGTAAGGAACGTTAAAAACCCAATTGTATCCAGCATTGTAGTCACCAACGGCCCACTAACTAGTGCCGGGTCAAGCTTCAGTCGTTTCAAACCCATTGGCAGTAAAGTGCCGAGTGTAACAGCCACAATTGTATTAGTTGCCATTACCATTCCGGCAATTAAAGCTACCCATCGTTCTTGGGGTCGTGCCCAAATTAAGGAAAGCAGGATCATCGTTGTGGCTAAAGCTAGGGCTGTACCTAAACCAGCTAGAAGTTCCTTGCGGAGAATTTTCAAGGTATCTTTAGGTGTAACCTCGCCCACTCCCAAACCTCGAATTGTCACCGTTAATGCTTGAATACCAACAGTACCACCAGTGTTAGAAAAAATTGGCATGATGACTGCTAAAACTGGTACTGCGGAGATTACAGATTGAAAAGGCGCGATCGCACTGGCTGCACCAATATACATTGCCATGATGCCCAATAGCCAAGGCAAGCGGTTGCGGATGGTGAGTAGGGGAGAGGATAAAGCTGCTTCATCACCACTCACACCCGCCAGTTTTTGAATATCTTCTGTAGCTTCCTCTTGCAAAATATCCATGACATCATCAATGGTGACGATGCCAACCAATCGGTCTTCTCGGTCAACTACGGGGATAGCGATTAAGTCATAGCGCTGCATGATTCGCGCCACTTCTTCTTGAGGGGTTTCAGTTCTCACTTTAATGACGCGATCGCTTGCAATATCCTTGATGAAAACATCGGGAAAGGTAAACAGCAATTGGCGCAGTGAAACTACTCTTACCAGCGTCCGGTTATCATCTGTGACGTAGGCGTAGTAAATCGACTCCTTGTCTTCATCCTGACGGCGGATTTTACTTAGGGCTTCACCTACAGTCAATCCTTGCCGCAACCGGACATATTCGGTTGTCATCACCCGCCCAGCTGTGCCTTCTGGATAGCCGAGAATCGTTGCTGTTGCTTGCCTTTGTTCTGGACTCAGTTCTTGCAATAGCCGTTTGATTACCCCAGCAGGTAGTTCATCAAACAATTCTGCCCGTTCGTCGGGACTCATTGCTTCTACAAGTTGCACTACTTGGACATCATGCAGAGAATTAATTAGTTCTTCCTGCACCTCTGTGGGCAGATATTCAAATACATCGATTGCCTGAGCTTTGTTGAGTAAACGGAATGCGATCGCGCGTTGTTTCTCAGGCAATTGTGTAATGTAATCTCCCACATCCACAGGTTGCAAGCGATTTAAATCCCATTTCAACTGGTTTAAATCGGTAGTATCAGTCAGCAAATCACGAATATCTTGTGTGAGCATGAGATATATCTCCTAAGTCTCCCCCGCGCTGGGAGACTTCCTCGCCAGCTCAGAGGAGGTTGATACTGCCATCTGGTGGACTATGGTCCATAAAATTTCAACAATTCAATATCGATATCTAAATTAAGGCATTGCTAGTCATCATCCTAACCCGGAATCGCACTCTCAGGTAGGCACTGAATATTAGCATTCAGTATCTGTCATATTTATGACTAGTTTTATTGCCCTAAAATTTAGGTAATTTTTGTGTACTTAAAGTAGATTTTACTACTGCTAGAAGCTATGTCAAGCCAATCAATGAATTTACTCGCAAAATTCACAGAGTCAAAATATTTACAACATTAATAAGTAGTATTTTGTATCAAGCAACTTCATGCATAGTTACTTGGACAAAATTGAAGAATTCTGTTTGGATAAAATAGGATTTCTATATAAGGGCTGATATACAGTAATTAATGCACGGTGAATCAAAGAAAAGATTCTATTAAATGCTTGTGGATATACAAAAAAATCCATTTAGGGACTTCACTTTCTTCCCCTGAATGATGGGCTGCGTCAGACAGATGCACGCAGCCCGGTTTAGCACTTTGTAGTTTACGAAAGCACTGGTTGTGCTTCCAGATTTTGGGCTTTTTGCTTGAAGACAGTTGGCACTTCTGCGCTGAACGCTTCACCTTGAACCACTTCTGAGCGGAAACCATCAACCCCAACTGGAACATCGCCAGTAATGGTGGTGCGATAGAGGAGACGCTCGACATCCAAATGATCTAAATCTTGAGGAGCCAAATGCACTGTAGCGCGGTTGTCCCAGAAGGCGATATCACCATTGTTCCAACGGAAACGGGTGGTGTAAGCAGGCTTGGTGATTTGGTTGAAGAACAATTCCAGCAGCAGGTTGCTCTCTTGTGGTGACACGTCAACAATGTGCGAGGTAAAGCCAGGGTTAACGAACAATGCACGCTCACCAGTCTCAGGATGAACCCTAACAACCGGGTGGATTGAGACTAGTGGATTGACAGCAATACGCTCGGTGAACTTGCTGTTGCGGGGCTGATGCTTACCTCCATTGAAGCGATGTTCAGCTTTCAATGTATCTGCTAGCGCCCGTAAAGGTGCTGAGAGACCCTCATAAGCTGCAACTAGATTACTCCACTGGGTGTCACCACCGAAGCTAGGAACATTAACTGCACGCAAAATTGACGCTGCTGGTGGGTTAATAGCCGCCGTCACGTCTGTGTGCCAGGGACCTCCACTGCGGAAACCATATTGCTTTTCATAGAGCCTACGGTCTACGGGTTTGATCTGGGGAAATCCCGCAACTGGTTCAGGTTCTCCAAGTGGATGCGCGAAAGTTACTTCGCCAAAACGAGATGTGAACTCAACTTGGGCGGCATGATCGATGTTCTGACCACGAAAGAACACAACTTTCCACTTCAATAGTGCTTTACGAATTTCTTTGACTTCATCATCATTCAGAGGACGCGAAAGATCCACGCCGCTGATTTCAGCACCAATGAAACCAGCTACTTGTTTGACTTCAATATGCTTGTAGCCCATGTAGACTCTCCAAAGTTTGATCTATAAGGTGGTGTCCGCACTCGTCCTTTTCTTTTGGAATATTGCTATCAGCTACAAGCAATATTCCAAAGGAAGCGGTCGTAGTTTTTAGAATCATACACTAAACCGATCGAATTACCGTAGTATAATGTAAATATATTTTTAGACTGCTGGAATAACGGGAAGTTCATAGCGTCCGATCTGTAAAAGATGCGTGTGTGCCGCCAGCTTATCTACATAGCGCTGTAAGTCTGGTCATGGTGATATTGGTATGAGGCAATGTGTTATTAGCCCTCACGAGGATGGAAACTTTTACACAGTTCCAACCGGACAGGATATTATTTCGTAACACTTAATGTTTGAAAAGCTAATAATTAGTGTATCATGTGAACTGTAATTTGCCTTACACATTCTCTGTATAGATTATGCAAACCCTATCCACTGCATAAGTATTTATCATGAACTGCGTACACCAGGACGGATGAAAAAGGGACTGGTAGAGCAAAGCGGAATTCAGAATTAAAGAACTCTTAGGGACTGAGCTAAGAAATCAGCACGCTGCTCAAAGTCGCGCTAACAGAACTTTTCCAAGTCAAAGTATCAAGTTGACTGCCAAAAAGGAGGACAAGGAATTGCTAACAGCCTATAGCGAAAATGAACTGCAATTAACTGCTGACGTGCTGGTAATTGGTGGTGGTCCTGCCGCAGCATGGGGAGCATGGGCAGCCGCATCACAAGGTGTCAAAGTTATCATTGTTGATAAAGGTTTTCTGGGTACGAGCGGTGCAGCTGCTGCCAGTGGCAATGGCATCATGGCTCCTTCTCCAGAGAATTGGGACAAAGTTTTATGGGAGCGTTATCGCGTAGGAAAAAACCTAGCTAACTTACGTTGGATCGAGCGTGTCATTGAAAAAACTTGGCTCAGTTTGCCTCTAGTTGAAAAGTGGGGCTATCGTTTTCCCAAAGAAAATGGGGAATCTGTGCGCCAGAGTTATTATGGCCCTGAATATATGCGGGTACTTCGTAAGAACCTATTGCGTGTTGGGGTTCAGATTCTTGACCAAAGTCCTGCCCTAGAGCTTTTATTGGCTGATGACGGCTCAGTGGCTGGAGCAAGAGGTGTGCAGAGACAAAATCATCGTACCTATACTGTTCGCGCTGGTGCAGTAGTCCTGGCTAATGGTGGTTGTGCATTCTTGAGTAAAGCATTAGGGTGCAATACAAATACAGGTGATGGAATGCTGATGGCAGTAGAAGCTGGCGGTGAACTCTCCAGTATGGAAGCTTCTAATCACTATGCGATCTCGACCGCTTTTAATGCCACGGTGACAAGAGGTGTTCCCTTTGGCTGGGCTAGTTACAGCGATGAAGCAGGCAACGATCTTGGTGGCTATGTCAATGGTCGTCGCGATCCATCGTTTCTTCCCAATGCCCTCCTGAAAGGCTCCGTTTATGCCCGTTTGGATCGAGCTACACCTGAAGTTAAGGCGGTGATTGAAAAGTCTCATTTCATATCTTTTTTACCTTATAAAAAAGCTGGCATTGACCCCTATACAGAACGAGTGCCTGTAACACTGATTTTAGAAGGTACAGTCCGTGGTACTGGTGGAATTCGGATTGTGAATGATAGTTGCGGTACAAAAGTTCCTGGCCTCTACGCCGCCGGTGATGCTGCATCGCGGGAGTTTTTAGCAGGTTTAGCTTCTGGGGGTGGTGGTCCCAATGCTGCCTGGGCAATCTCCACAGGACAATGGGCTGGAGTTGGTGCGGCTGAATTTGCGAAGAGTCTTGGCGCTCATCCTCATGAACGGGTGGTGCATCCTGCTGGTCAAGCCGGATTGCGTAGCCCATCGCAGTCTCCTGCTTCCGAAACATTCGATAGCGAGGCGATCGTGCGCGGTGTACAAGCGCAGATGTTCCCCTTAGAGAAGAATTACTTGCGCTGTGAGCAGGGACTTTTGGATTCCCTGGCCAAATTAGAAACGTTGTGGCAGCAGGTAAACACGAATCCGAAACAAGATACAGTGCGCGATGTGGAATTTTCTCGGCGAGCGGCTGCTCTCACGGCTGTAGCGCGATGGGCATATTTTAGTGCTTTACATCGCACGGAAACCCGCAGCGAACATATTCGTATGGACTATCCCGAAACCGATCCAAATCAGCGTTATTATCAGGCAACCGGCGGCTTAGATCGTCTATGGGTGAGGCGTGATTGGCTAACGGATGCCATCGCCTACGACGAGCAGAACGCCATTGCTACACCGCCAGTACCAACCACTCAAACGACACCCTCTGTATCAAAGTTGTAGCAGGAGCAGTATCATGATCGAGCTTGTCAGTCATAAACTCTGTATCAATTGCAATGTATGCGTCCAAGTATGTCCTACCAATGTCTTTGAGTCCGTACCCAACCAACCACCCGCGATCGCTCGACAAGAAGACTGTCAAACTTGTTTTATGTGTGAGGCTTATTGTCCTGCGGATGCACTCTATGTTGCGCCCCAATCTCATACCAATGTTGCAGTCAATGAGGATGATTTAATTGAAAGTGGCATCATGGGTGAATATCGTCGCATCTTGGGTTGGGGGTATGGCAGAAAAAACAATAGTGAATTGGATACTGCTCATCAACTGCGCCAACTGCCGCGCCCCTATCAAAGTTAATTTGGGTGTTTAATTGAGGTTCCTACCACACTCAATTAGTCAAAAACCTGCAAGTCACACCAATAATTGCTTCTTTTATATGCTCTATCTTGGATTGTACCAACTACCGTTGTTGGTGCAATAGCCAAGATAGGGCAATTTGTGTTGGTTTAATATGATGTCCGGTTAAATAATTGTCATTGCGAACGAAGTGTTCGCGGAGCGTCTCGTAGAGAAGCAATCCCAAAAACCTTGCGATTGCTTCGTTCCACTTCGTTGCACTCGCAATGACATATCACAAGTAATTTGCCGGACATGATATAACACCGTGTTTTTGAGCTAATTCTACGACGCAATCAACGATCGCACTGCCCAAAAACACCCCCAGTAATAAGCTTCGCCATCTTAAGTATAAAACAACCTAAGTAAATCGTATTTTAGTTTGCGATCGCTAAAATTCAGTACCCAGAGGTCTACTAACACGAGATAATAAGAAACTCACACCACCCTTAGCTGTTGTCCCATCGCCGATTACAAAACTTGTTCTGGCTTGGTTTAGTTCACAGTCACAGGGTCGAATTTTGCAAGTAGTTCTGAACCAAATCATGAAAACATCTACCGAATTGCTAGCTCGTCTGGACTATTACTACCAGCAAATCAAGACAATTATCCTGGCTCGGCAGAATCCGATTACTGGTTTACTACCTGCGAGTACAGCGATTACAGCCCACGGCGATTATACAGATGCCTGGGTGCGAGACAATGTTTATAGTATTTTGGCAGTTTGGGGTTTAGGGCTTGCATACCGCAAGATTGACGACGATAAGGGACGCACTTATGAACTAGAACACAGTGTCATCAAACTGATGCGCGGGTTGTTGTTTGCGATGATGCGACAGGCTCATAAAGTAGAGACATTTAAACATACTCAGTCGCTACTGGATGGACTGCACGCCAAATACAATACCGCAACCGGTGACATTGTTGTTGGTGATGATGAATGGGGACATTTGCAACTTGATGCCACATCTATATTTTTGCTGATATTGGCGCAAATGACCGCAGCAGGATTGCAAATAATTTATACAATTGATGAAGTCAATTTCGTCCAAAATTTGGTTTACTACATAGGACGAGCTTACCGCACACCGGATTACGGCATTTGGGAACGCGGTAATAAAATTAATCGTGGTAATGCTGAGTTAAATGCCAGTTCCGTAGGTATGGCAAAAGCTGCTTTAGAAGCTATCAACGGACTGGATTTGTTTGGTGTGCGTGGTAGTCAAGCATCGGTAATTCATGTGCTACCAGATGAAATCGCCCGCGCCCGGATTACTTTAGAATCGCTATTACCGAGGGAATCTGGTTCCAAGGAAATTGATGCGGCGCTGTTGAGTATTATCAGTTATCCTGCCTTTGCAGTGGAAGATTTGGAGTTACGCGATCGCACTTTAAACGATATTATCAATAAACTTGCAGGTAAATATGGCTGCAAACGCTTTCTGCGTGATGGACACCAGACGGTTTTAGAAGATAATCAGCGCTTGCACTACGAACCGTGGGAACTCAAGCAATTTGAGCATATTGAATGCGAATGGCCGTTATTTTTCACTTATTTAGTTTTAGATGGGTTATTTT
Source organism: Nostoc sp. ChiQUE02 (assembly GCF_034531305.2). Lineage (NCBI taxonomy): Bacteria > Bacillati > Cyanobacteriota > Cyanophyceae > Nostocales > Nostocaceae > Nostoc > Nostoc sp. ChiQUE02. The sequence goes on along the minus strand of NZ_JAVRBN020000030.1, from coordinate 60,172 downwards.
GCGGTGAGCAAGAACAAGTAAAAAAATACCAAGAACTTTTAGAATCATTACTTATAGAACAAGATGGTTTGCGTTTACTGCCAGAACTATATTATGTCCCAGCCGAAAACATAGAAGCAGAAAAGTTAGCACCCCAAACGCAACCACGTTTGCCCAATGAAAATATTCCCTTGGTGTGGGCGCAGAGTTTATATTTTCTCGGTGAAATGTTGAGTGAAGGGTTACTAGCGGTTGGTGATATCGATCCTTTGGGAAGACATTTGTGTGTGGGCAAACAGCGCGAAGCATTGGTACAAATTGCTTTATTAGCAGAAGATGAAGATTTACAAACGAAACTAGAAGTTCACGGAATTGAAGCACAAACACCCGCTCAAGTAGAACCGATTCAAGTTAGAAAAGCTGGAGAATTTTCAGCAATTTATACCCAAATTGGACGTAACGATAAACTTGGTTTAACTGGGCGGCCAGTGCGGCGACTGCGGAGTTTAACAACATCTAGAATATTTCGGATTCGTGGTGAAACAATTGTATTTTTGCCTTCATTTTCCGACTCTCAGCAGTTTTATCTAACCCTTGATTACCATTTTTTACTGGATCAAATTAGAAGCGAACTAGCTTACATTCAAAAATATTGGAGCGATTTAGGGCGTCCTACTCTGACTTTAATGTTGACGCACACCATGTTAGAAAGTGGTTCTGAGGCATTACTAGAACTGATGCAAGAACTCAAAGATGGTGTTTGTAACGGTGTACGGGTGAAATTAGGGCGGCTAAATCAGCTAATGTTGACAGCCGGAATTCAAAGAATTGATTTTCTACCCAATGCAGAATTTTCGCGATCGCCAGTGAAAAATGCTAGCCCACGTTGCTATTATTTGGCTTATCATCCTGATAAAAACTGGCGCTTAGGGCATACTCAAGAATTTCAGATGGAGTGTGAAACCAATTTCGGATTATTACTTTCTTCTTTGCGTGCTTCAGAGAATATCTACGAGCAAATTGAGTTATTGCAAACTTTAACTCGCTTGCAGGGAATGAAATTTGATACAGGGTATGGCGGCCCAGGATATCCTGTCACCGTAGGCGATTTACTCGACGAAGTTTACACCAAAGCTGGAGATTTAGGCATTTGGGCAGTAGTACGTCGGGCCGCGGGGTTACGGCAAATGGTTGATATCAGCCTATCAGATGCAGTAACGAGTATTTTGGTAAGGGGCAAGCAAATTGCTGTGGGTAAAGCTTACAGCGAAGCGTCCTTGATTACCGTACCCATGTCCCACGATGAAATTGCCGATAAAATTAACCATTTTTGTCGTGAAGATATCCGCGATCGCGTCCTCACTCAAGAGATTTTAATCTATCTTGGTATCTTAATTCGCTCAGAACCCGAACTATTTCAGGGACTACTAACGTTGAGAGTCGGCTATCTCATTCTGTTAATAACCAGCGAACTAGCGCGAGAATTACACGTTACTCAAGATGAAGCTTACGATTACTTAATGCAACTTTCACCCTTTGAAGTGAAAATGCGCTTGCGTCAGGTATTAACTGGATATAGTGGCATGAGTAACCTATTACGCCAGCAAGAATCACTGCACGTCAAGCAAAAAGAAAGTGATATTGCTTGGGTGGTGTTACCAGGAATCGCCGAAGGAATAGAAGTTCCACCAGGTGGTTGGCGACGGTTTCGCCAAGCCGAGGGGGCGACGGGGCGCGTACCAAAAGAATTTTTTAAGGAAGTTTGGCTATTAATGCAACATTGCAAGGGTCTAGTAATTGGCGATAAATTAGAACGCCGCAATCGTTTAGATAGTGAGATAATGCTATCGGAAATGACAGCCGGGGAAAGAAATTTTGCTCTGTTAATTGAGCATTTACTGAATAAAATCGAAGCTCCAGAATATCGCCAAGTTAATATTGAAGCATTAATCGAATTAGCTGCGATCGCAGCCAATAATCCCAAGCTGCAAATCGAAGAATATATTGTGTTGGATGTGTTAATTGGCCACGCAGTGCGATTGGCGTGGCTAGAAAATCATAGTCAACGCAGCGATCGCTATGATGAAGATAAGGCGAGTGCGTGGCGATCGTTTTACAATACCTCTCCTAGAGATTGCGCTAGTTATATTTTGAAAGCATTCAGATTCTTGACGGAATTTGCTGAAGCTAGCACGGTTTAGTTGCTGTAAGCATAGGGTGCATTACATCCCATTAATGCACCTTCCTTGTTAAACTTTATTTTTAAACGATGCTAGAAAAATACATCAAGACAGAGGTCTTGAATAGTTAATTATCCATTTGTTTGATTTGGCATCCCGTACTAACCATAAACGTACAGATTCGGGTTCGGATAATTTTTGAGTTTTTTTCATCAAATATTGTAAGCTAATTCTTACTATGGCAGAGTTCCCAACTTGTTTTTCCAGAATAATATTATTAGTACTTACTTTCTCAACTGTTTCCCACCAGTCTACATAGGAAATAAAACCACTAGATAAGCTTGATTTATTGCTTTGAAACTCATTAGATAGACAATTCCAGGCTTCTGAATATTGACGTTCATTAATGGCTAAATAGTAAGCTTCGACAAATTTTGTAGGTGCAGGGTTACTTAAAGCAGAAGACGGTAAACGTTGAGAATAAAGTCCCCATCCTTCAATCGAGTACCACCACATTGCTCCTCGATCAATAAATTGAGCAATGGTATTTTCTCCAAAAACCGGACGAAAATACCAAGTTAAAGTGAATACGATAGCTGATATTACAAACCATCCTCTATGAAGCAGCCATTTCTTTTTAAAGGCATACTCAAGTATTTTCCTTGATTTTTGTGTTAATTCATCAGAAGTCCTCACCATATCAGTTAGTAAATCATCAAATTTATAAATAAAAATTGGCGGTTGTTCACCTTTTTGTCGGATATATAACGTTACTAAATATTCTATAAATAATAGAATGGATGCTATAGCTTTCGCACAAATAAGCAGGAAGTGCGAAAATATAAAAAACAGACAAGGTAATGCTCTCCATAGAAACCAGGGAAAAACAAATATAAACAGAAGTAAAAAAATCAGAAACCGCCACGGCATTGGTATAATTAGTAGCAGTTCCCAAAATGCTCGAATAATGCTTTGCAGGAACTCGATCACAATAATTTTTTGCCTTTTATTCTGATAAATTAATTATCTTCCTCATCTTCTTCCCAGTTAAATTCAGGAACTACAGATTCGGCACTATTATTAGTTTCATCTTTTTCTGCTAGAGGTTTTTTATTTTCTGGATTGCTGATTGGATTGCTTTTCAAAGCAGGTGCTGGACGTTCAATAAGACCCATCAATCTCTGCACTATATGTTTCCCTGCATCATCAAATTGAGACCCTTCTATAGCATCTTCTTTTAATAAGACTTCTAGCAGTTTGACTTCGTTATCAACAGCAAGCTGACGCTGTTGATTGAGCATTTGAGCCACAGCCATTACATCATTAGGGTTTTTAGCAAGTTGTAATACAAGCAATTGCAAGCTACCAGTCTGGATAATTTCATTGTAAAAGTCCATTTTGATTCGCAAGCGCTCGATCTCTAATTTATCGCTTTCTATCTTGAGCTTTTCTAGCTTGTTCTGTTCCTCAATCACTGTTTTTTCTAGTTCACTTTTTCCTTTAATACTTGTTATATCGACTTCAACTTCTTCCTGAATATTTGTTTTCCGGCGAATTCGATCTCGTACCTCTTGTTCTAAAGATAGTTTCAATACAAAGCGATTGAGTTGGAATCCCGCATCGTATACTTCTTGTTTTACCCTATCACCGATCTCACGCTCTGCAATCCCAACTTCTTTAAATTCATAGCTACGGCTCATGCTTCGCATGACGTGATCAATTAGAGGTTCTAGTACTTCATAAACGTCGGTTACATTGCGTTGTACAATTATTTCTGGCTCATGTACTGAGCAATTAAACTTGACCTCAGCATGAAAATCGAAAGCATCAGTTTTACAAGGTAAGTCACACCGAAAACTCAATGGGTGTTCACTTATATCTACCTTGTAAAGCATATTATATTTGCCCCAAACCATTTCTCCTTTGGTAGGCCCCCTTTGACCCTGTGTAATAGTTAACAAGGGTTGCCCATCACCGACAAAAACTAAGGCTGTTCCTGGTTCAGGAACAGGGCGGCGCTGAAGTAATCCCCACCGGAGTGCTTCTTTGCTAACAATAGGATTGTATGTATTTGCCATTGTTTTACCTCATCTATTAGATATTTAGATACTTTTGAATTTTTGATAGTATTTTGCTAGCAGCATTGGGTTGTTCAACATCTGCCCATTTTTGCAGGTATTTCAGGATACGGTCTTTCTCTCGTTCGCTTCCTAAATCCACAAGTAAATATATAATTCGCCAAAGGATTGGAAGCAACCGATGGTCAAAATCTGCTAGCTTGAGCCAATTATGGAGTTGGTCAAATACGAGTTTGCGAGTCAGCTTCAGATTAAAAGCGTTCCGCAATAGACCCGTGATAATTTCTTCGTATGTACGCTCAGTTGTGAGATTTTCCTTAACAAGTTGATCTTCTTCTAATAGAAGCGACAGTAATATAGGCAAATGACTGTTATTAGAGTCTGCGGTAACTTTTGTCTCGCCCATCAGCAGCAAAAAGATTCCTAAACTCAAGTGGTTTGCCATATTTGTCTTAGGCTGCTGTGTCCATATTTGCAGTGTATTGAGGACTGTAAAATATTGACCTGGTAAAAACTGTCCAGCCTTGAAGAGGATAACTACACTTTCGGCTAGTACTGAAAATAATTGTCTGTCTCCAGATTTGGCGATCGCCAACAGATCCCGCAGTGCAATATCAGGAAAGCGCAATCCTACGTAGCCCCCATAAGTAGCCGTGGCTGTCCAGCGTAGGTTTGGATTGTTCACCGTACTCCAATGATGTAGCAAACCCATAACTTGTGGAGCAAGATCGCTTTCAAATACTGGTATGCTCAAAGCTTGTGCGGCTAATCTCTGCAAACGGCGATCGTCAGAATTTGCCCAAGGTCGCAGCACTTTTTCCAAAACAAAACCAAAAGCATACTTACTTAGTTCCCCAACTGCTGCTGCTGTTCTAATCCTCACCTCAAAGCTAGGGTGCGATCCTAGCTCATACAACCATAAAAGAAGCGGTTCGCGTAAATGGTCATACTCTTTCCAAACATAATGTAGAACAGCTGGCTGAAATCTGGGATTATCCAGTTCAATTAGCTCAACTGGACTGCGCCCAAACTCTGTATTTTCATATCCCTCGGTTGAATGAGCGCAAACTCCTTTTAACCACTGGCTGCGTCTTCTGTTAAAAATTGGCTCAACATCGCTAGCCTCTTTCTGGGCTGATGGAGGTTTGATCAGAAATTGTAGACGCTTGCTAGCATCGAGAACTGCTTGATAGCTACTTCCACTCAGAACTGCCAGAGTAATTATGAAAACATATTTACTCAGGTGTTGATTTTCTTCTTTCTCGAACCAGGATTCAACTTGCTCTCGAACCCGAACACTAAAGCCTGCTAGTGCTTCCTCAAGCTCAAGCTCCTTCCTGACAACCTTGGCTAGGAGTTCCGCTAACCGATCTACATCACCAGGTAATAAATTATTGTTGAGTAGCTGACGTACTGAGTCTGAGTGAATTAAGGAATGACTAACCTCAAGCATGGCTTGGTCTTTTAAATACCATGCAAGATGTTTTTCTAAAAGTTCCTCGCTCGTTGGTAGTTCACTCCAATGAACGATATATTCCTGCAAAGCTTCTGGTGATAGACGCACACGACTGTCTACAGTGATGACCAGATAACTATCTTGTTGGCTAAGTCTCTGATTCAGACCTTTGAGTAGATAACTATTTAGTTTTCCGGCACTATCATTTGCTAGCGTATCAATCACATACACTTGCTTCGATTCACATTGAAATGAACTGAGGTCTTCTACTGCTGGGTCGATTTCAAAAATCTCTTGATTTTGTGAGTGCAAAAGTAGGTGAATTGCAGTAGTTTGTTTGCCAATTTTAGAATCACCCCAGAGGAGTAAAACTCGCTTCTTTTTTAAAATGCTTTTTGCTTGTTCGTATCTAGTCGTTTCAATATAGACACTGCGTACTTTTTCAATATCAGCACTTAATACTAAACCAGCTATCTCTTTTACAGAAAGGTGTTTAGTCGATTTCGTCTGATTTCCTCCTACGACATCTCCTGTGATATCTACTTTGTTTGCAAAATAAGCGCCACCACTACGGGCATCAATAAAAATGTTTGCTGCGCCCTGCCATTGCAAGAATTCATTAATATTTCTGGCTGTATCTTTCCCTACAAAATTTTTAATGAATTCTTCTTCTGGATTGGTATGATTCGATGGTTCAGTACCCTCATTTTTATGAGGCTGCTCTGGATTTTCGGCATTCTGCTGCCCAGATGATGGATTTTGGTCGGAATCATCACTCACTGACTCAACTTACTCCCCAGTTATCAAAAAGAATAAATTAAACGCATGACCTACACTCACTAAGTGAAGAGAGGTTTGCAGATATTTGTTTATGAAAAAATGTCAGTTTTACTTGTCAAATTTTTCCTGATTACCTCCAATTACATCACCTTTGATCTGAACCGATCCAGTTCCAAAATAAACACCACCACTGCGTTTATCAATGGTTAATTTTTCAAGTTCATTACTCTTGGGTTCAAGTGGAATCGGCTTTAAAGGAGTATTTAAGTTGTCACGAATAAATCTCTTGACCCGAATATAAATTGGTTTTTTATCCGATTCTGGTCTACAGATTGAGATATGATTTTCATCCATTGGGATTGGTATTACACCTCGAACCCCAGGATCGGCACTAGTTTCATTTACAACTAAAATTCCGTTGGTCTGATACTTTTCGCAGTAGACTTCCATTGGAATTTGACTCAGGTGTTCATGATTTCGATACAAAAGATTTAGCTCGCGTAACCGAGAATCGTGAGCCTTCAGCTCATCAACGCTGACTGTAGTTCTCAGAAGACCACCTATATATTTAATCCAATTAGCAAGGTCAGCACCCGAATGAGGAGTTGAGAGAAAAACAATTCCTTTAGTCTGCTGCGCGATCGCTTTCCATCTTGGAGTCCCGAAATCATTCGCATGGCGAAGCATTTGCTTAACTAAAAGTCCACCCATGCTATGGGTAATAAAAATCAGGGGGCGATCACCAATATCATACGTGTCTAGAAGCGCCAAGCAGTTGGTAGCTCGATCTACCAATGGCATTGTATTTCCTTTCCAGGCGAAAGGTTCCACTTCATACCCTAGTGACCAAATACCAACATTTGGTAGATCCCTACCCAGCCAAGCCGGCCAGAAATCATTATCATTACCCTTAACCTTGCCTTTGGGATGCCAAGTATCTCGGTAATTACCCATCAATCCGTGAACAAAAATTACGTCCCCAATTCTTTGGAGGTCGTTGCAACCTGAGATTGGGAATAAGTCATTCAAGTTTTCCACGCCCTAGTTCTCCAATTGACGATTCTATGTATTAACGAAATTAAGTCGTTTCAGGCTGTTGGCAACTACCTCCAAATAGGTCGTTTAGAGACTATGCAGCTTGTCGTTACAACTTGCTTGCTAATAATGAAAAAATAAAATTTTTATTTAATCATTTCTTCCTATGTAATTTATATATGTGTGCTTTTTGTATAGGGAAAATGTAATATGTAGCTTATCAGCCATAATACAAGTAATAATATATAGATTTCATTAAAATTTTTGTAAATTTTTAGCGCTCGCTTCCTGGTTTTCACTAGAGTTACAATCACACAAGACATTGGATAGTACTTCAGTTCAGCAAATCATGAGCCTGGAAAGATGGCAGTATTAAGCCAATCTCCCTGATACCAAGCAATGCGGGGTAAAAAATCTAAAGTTAAGAGTTAACGTCAAAATACTTACTATTAATCATTGATCAAAAAAATATCCCCTACTTCAGAAGCGCAGTTGCAAGGGAGCGCTAAAAGCAGGGGTTTATTAACTTTTATTTTGTTGTTAAAACTACTTAACAGAAACAGCATCAACATCTATGGTGCTTGCAGTGGAAGTAGAACCCTCGGTAGTATTAGGTACTTCAGTAGCCACATCACCCTTACGAGCTTTCCAACCTTCAATTACTAGGCCAGACACCTCACTAACTAGCAGGGTCAAAAGAAAAACATCATCGATCTGTCCTACGACAGGTATAAAATCTGGGAGAATATCAAATGGGCTGACCAAATAGACCAACGTTCCTAAAATTACCCACCAACGGTACTTGGGGTTACGAAGCACATCGCGATACCAGGTGTAAAGTGATTGGATTGAAAATTTCATATTTTGAACCTCCTAGTTATCTTTAATTTTGACAAATTATCCTAAAAACTCCCGGTGCGAATAACCGCCCTAGTTAGTCTGGAAGACGCTACTCATTATTTGTCAACAAAGATAAATTAAGTAGGTAAGCGGGAATATTTATAACTATGTTCCCTTAGAAGACAAATAGTTTGCCTCTTTGTCTAGCTTCACAAATAATTAGTTATTCGACAAAAATAAATCGGGATGACTGGATTCGAACCAGCGGCCCCTTCGTCCCGAACGAAGTGCGCTACCAAGCTGCGCCACATCCCGCCATAAAAATGGCATTGTAAATTAAGAATATCACAACCTGTGCCAAATAGCAGAATTACATCTACATCTATATATAGATGATCGCTTCATCAAAGGCTTTGCTTGCTACGATTGAATTTGTATAACTCTAGTGGTAAAAGCGGATTGTGACTGTAAAACCAGACTGGTTGCGGGTAAAAGCACCTGGGCGTGAGCGCATCGGTAACGTTAAAGAAATTTTGCGGGATTTAGCCCTCAATACAGTTTGTGAGGAAGCGTCCTGTCCGAATATTGGTGAATGCTTCAACGCTGGGACTGCCACGTTTTTGATTATGGGCCCGGCTTGTACACGTGCTTGTCCCTACTGTGATATTGATTTTGAGAAAAAACCCAAACCACTAGACCCCACGGAACCTGCTCGATTGGCGGAAGCTGTTCGCCGCATGAACCTTAATCATGTGGTAATCACTTCTGTAAACCGAGATGACTTGCTTGATGGTGGCGCGTCTCAGTTTATGGCGTGTATTGATGCGGTTCGCTCTGTTTCACCTAACACCACAATTGAGGTGCTAATCCCTGACTTATGCGGTAATTGGAATGCTCTAGAGTTGATTCTACAAGCTGCGCCAGAGGTCTTAAACCACAATACCGAAACTGTTCCACGCTTGTATCGCCGCGTGCGTCCCCAAGGAAACTACGATCGCACATTAGAATTATTGCAGCGCACTCGCCAAGTTTCTCCTAGCACATACACTAAATCCGGGATCATGGTTGGACTCGGTGAAACTGATGCCGAAATCCGCCAAGTCATGCAAGACTTGCGAACTGTGGATTGCGACATTTTGACAATTGGGCAATACCTCCAACCTAGTCAAAAACACTTGCAAGTAAATGAATTTGTCAACCCAGAACAATTTGCTGCTTGGAAGGCATTTGGCGAAGAAGTAGGATTTTTACAAGTTGTTTCTTCACCTTTGACAAGAAGCTCATATCATGCCGAACAAGTCAGGGAATTAATGGAACGTTACCCCCGCAGCCAATTTTAGATTTGAGATTTTAGATTGGTGAGCTAAGAGAATGGGATGATCGGGTGATGGGGAGACTCTTGATTAATGACTAATCCAAAAACTGTAGCAATTCTTGGTGCGGGTGCTTGGGGTGCATCTCTAGCAAATCTCGCCGCAGCAAATGGTCATCAGGTACGCGTGTGGTCGCGTCAAGGTTCCCAAATCCAAACAGTTTTAAAAGATGTCCAAATAGTTTTGTCCGCTATCTCAATGATCGGTGTGAGGGATGTTGCTTCCCAAGTTCAGTCTTTCCCCCTTTCTCCAGAGACAATTTTTGTGACGGCGACGAAAGGCTTAGACCCCCAAACCACCTGCACGCCGTCACAAATTTGGCAAACAGTATTCCCTAACCATGCAGTGGTTGTTTTGTCTGGGCCTAATTTATCGAAAGAAATTCAAATGGAATTACCAGCAGCAACAGTGGTAGCCAGTAATATTGCCACGGCTGCGGAAGCAGTGCAGTTAGTATTTTCTTCTCATCGTTTTCGGGTATATACCAATCCCGATCCCTTAGGGGTGGAACTAGGGGGAACACTGAAAAATGTCATTGCGATCGCAGCTGGTGTGTGCGATGGGTTACAACTGGGAACCAATGCTAAAGCAGCTTTAGTCACCCGTGGACTTACAGAAATGGTTCGCATCGGTAACGACTGGGGCGCAAAGACGGAAACATTTTATGGTTTATCGGGTCTGGGAGATCTGTTAGCAACCTGCAATAGTCCTTTAAGTCGCAATTACCAAGTTGGCTATCAGCTAGCTGGTGGTAAGTCACTTACAGAAACTCTTGCAAATTTACAAGGAACTGCTGAAGGAGTGAACACTTGCCGGGTTTTGATGCAACGAGCCAAGCAACAAAACATTACTGTCCCAATTACTGAGCAAGTTTATCGGTTACTTGAAAGCGAAATCACACCCCGACAAGCACTTGATGAACTGATGCTGCGAGATATCAAGCCGGAGTACAACAACTAGTTAGTAGCCTGTCAAGTTGAAATTGACGGGTTAAGACTGCAAAAGAGGATGCGTCACTCACTCTTTGCATCTTCTATAGCCCTTTGGGGTTGAGTTCAATACAAACCGAACAAGAACAACAGCCCTTTCCCTACCTCTCCCTAACCTTTCCTAAGAAGAGCTTGTGTGCACACCGTAGCTCCTAGAAGGAGAAAAGAATGGAAGTGAGGTCAGAATGTATTAGATACATAGACGTGTAGCGGCTTGTCATAAGACATCGCTATATCTCCGTATCGAGATAATTTTTGCCGTTAATACTAATCACTTCCTCGATATCTATTAGTTCTACTTATACCTGAATAATCCTGAGAAAAAATTGGTAAATCGTCAGGATATTACTTTTGTAGCCATGTAAATGTGACTATGCCAATTATAAAGATGACATTCACTGAAGGATGTTTATACTGTGTTACAAAAGTTACTTTAAAACCATCAGGGTTAAAATGTTAACTAAGTAGTTGAAATATTGAAAGCCTAGCTGTGGATTTGAATAGCTATTGGTTCAATCAAAAGTTTAGCAGCCGATTAAGTTCAGTAATACTGTATCCAATAAAACCCTTACAGTTAATTTCTAAAAAAATTGTAATGGAACCTTCAACCATGTTAGTTCATCGTAAATCACGGGAACAATAGCAACAGTTGAATAGCTGACCGTAATCTAAGCTGACCGTAATCTATTGTTACCTGGAGCCATTGAGACGATCTTTATGCCAGCAACATCTTTTTATGCAGATGCCGCCTACAACACCAAAAAGTCCCGCCAGGCTTTGGACTCGGATCTCACGGTTGACGAAAGTGAGTTATCGGTAGATGACCTACAGGAGCTAGAAATGGCTTCTGTTGACCATGCTAGCTTTGCTGCTAACACTAACCGTCGTAGTACAGACCTAGTACGTCTATATCTTCAGGAAATTGGTCGGGTTCGCTTGTTAGGGCGGGATGAAGAGGTTTCAGAAGCTCAAAAAGTCCAGCGCTACTTGCGGATGCGGATAGTACTTGCTAACGCCGCCAAGCAAGGGGATGAAGTGATTTCGCCCTATCAGAGGTTAATTGAAGTTCAAGAACGTTTAACCTCAGAACTAGGACATCGCCCGTCTTTGGAAAGATGGGCTGCTACTGCTGGCATAATGGTAGCCGATCTCAGACCGACTTTGGCAGATGGCAAACGTCGCTGGGCTGAAATCGCCAAGTTGACAGTAGAAGAGTTGGAGCAAATTCAGTCCCAAGGACTGCAAGCAAAAGAACACATGATTAAGGCTAATCTTCGCCTAGTTGTGTCTGTTGCTAAAAAGTATCAAAATCGCGGTTTGGAATTGTTGGATTTAGTCCAAGAAGGCACACTAGGTTTGGAGCGGGCTGTAGAAAAATTTGACCCAACTAAGGGTTATCGCTTCAGTACCTATGCTTACTGGTGGATTCGTCAGGGAATTACACGGGCGATCGCTACTTCTAGTCGCACGATCCGCCTACCGGTTCATATTACCGAAAAATTAAACAAAATCAAAAAGGCTCAACGCAAAATTGCTCAAGAAAAAGGTCGCACCCCGACTCTAGAGGATTTAGCAACTGAGCTAGAGATGACACCGACCCAAGTACGAGAAGTTTTGTTGCGGGTTCCTCGCTCCGTTTCTTTGGAAACCAAGGTAGGCAAGGATAAGGATACTGAGTTAGGCGAATTACTCGAAACTGACAGTGTAACCCCAGAAGAGATGTTAATGCGAGAATCTTTACAAAGAGATTTGCATCATCTTCTGTCAGATTTGACTAGCCGGGAGCGCGATGTAATTTTGATGCGGTTTGGTTTGGCTGATGGTCATCCTTATTCCTTAGCAGAAATTGGCCGCGCTCTTGATTTATCGCGGGAACGAGTTCGACAAATTGAATCCAAGGCTTTGCAAAAGCTACGTCAACCCAAGCGACGCAACCTCATCCGCGACTATTTGGAGTCTCTAAGTTAGTCAATGCTCAAGAGTCATTTGTCATTAGTCATTTGTCATTAGAAAACTAAACTTGACAAATGACTAGGGACAAAAGGCTGATTTAATCTTTAGATCAAAAGCCTATTAGAAGCTTGTAGCAAATAATTTGCATTTAATTGGACAAGAGATTCCCCAGACCTTTGTTCAGATATCTTAAAGGTGGGGATCAATTAAGCAATTCAAAATTAACTCATTCAAAATTCAAAGTCAAGGGATGCAATCGTTACAAGTATCCTAACTATTAGCTGTATGCAAATTAAATGCACTACAGCTAATTACTTGAATTTTGATCAAGATTTGATGAATTGTTCTTATATATTTAGTAAGAATTCTCAATAGGCAATGATTGTTGCAAATTGCTCCCAAGATTTGTTATATTCTCAACTAACGAGCTTTGTTGAGAAATATTAGTATGACTGTCTACACAACTACTTCACTCAAGGCAGAACTGAACGAACGAGGCTGGCGATTAACTCCCCAGCGCGAAACAATTTTACACATTTTTCAAGAACTTCCGCAAGGTGAACATCTGAGTGCGGAGGATCTTTATCATCGGCTAGAAACTGATGGTGAAGGGATCAGTCTGTCAACTATTTATCGGACTTTGAAGTTGATGGCAAGAATGGGGATTTTACGGGAACTAGAACTGGGTGAGGGACATAAGCATTATGAAATCAACCAGCCTTATCCCCATCACCACCATCACTTAATTTGTGTTAGATGCAACTCAACTATTGAATTTAAAAACGACTCAATTCTCAAAATTGGGTCGAAAACCGCTCAAAAAGAAGGTTTTCATCTGCTGGACTGTCAAATGACCATTCATGCAGTGTGTCCCAAGTGCCAACGGGCGCTGATGCCGCTTTAGCACTTGGGTGGATAAATAAGACGAAACTACTCAAATTAACCAAATAAGTGGAATTTTGAGCAGTTCGTAATTTGCTGTTACTGGAGGCAAGCAACCAGTTGGGAACTGATAATAACAACACCAAAGCGGATGTTAAAAGCGTCCGCTCTTAAGATCCTTGAGACTGATGCCATAGAATTCCTGGGCTTGTTTAATCGCTTTTTTGGTGTCATCTGCCATCACACCGTTCAGCTTGCCTTTATAAAAACCCCGCTCCCGTAGTCGTGTTTGGATTTCTAGGGTGTTAAATTCGCTTTTGCTAGCAGTATTAACTGAGCTATATAACTTAGCTCGAGTAGTTGGGCCAGCAACGCCGCTTGCTGCTAGGAAATTAGCTGCCTGAAATCTCCTTACAGCATCGGCAGTATAGGGGCCATAGTAACCATTTGGCTCTCCCTCTAAATATCCTGCCTGGATCAATTGTTCTTGAACAATTCTCACTGGCTCACCGCGATCGCCTACACGAAGTTTATCTCGATTGACTACCTTTTTGGGAGCCTCTTCTCCATCACCGATGCCAACTCCCGGCAATTTACCTAATGTTGCTGGGCCAGCAATGCCATCAACGCTTAATTTGTATGAATCTTGGAACCGCTTGACAGCTTCTTCGGTAATTGGGCCAAATATTCCTGTGGCGTTTCCGTAATAAAAGCCTGCGACTCTTAAACGTTCTTGCAAAGCCCTGACATCTTCACCTTCATCCCCTTTAGCAAGGTAGTTGGGATTACGGCGTTGGCTAGTTGCGGAACTAGTAGTGTTGGACTTTTTGGTTTGTGTACTTACAACAGTGGCTTTTTTAGCTTGTGTAGTTGTAGTACTGGGCTTTTTGGCTTGCCAGCTTTCTAATTTTTGCAGGGTGCTTGCTCCAACAATGCCGTCCACTGGTAAACCAGCGGCCTTTTGGAAGCGCCGCACTGCTTCTTGTGTGGATACGTCATATACCTGGGTAACAGAAGCTTGGTAAAAACCTGCTGTTTTTAACTTTTGTTGTAGATTTCTGACAGAAGGGCCTTGATCGCCTTTTTCTAGTGCCATGACGCTGCTAACAGCGCCAAGAATAGATAAAGACAGAGCAAGGGGCAACATATACTTCCAAGCCCTACCTGAAAGCCTTTTCCAGTCTGGTGCAGCTGCGTCCTTAAACAAAGAACTGAGGGAGACCAATTCACTGGGTGTGCTGTCTTCGTAGGCGAAAGCTAGGTGCAAATACGCAAGATTCTCCATATTTGTTTCCTACACCATTGATTTTTCTTCGATAACTGCTTCAGCTTGATGTACTAGGTTCCTCAAAGCTTCTAATGTTCCTATATTTACATCCTCCCACAAATTGCGCTTGTGTGCTTCTAATAATTTTTCAGCAATATCACGCAGTGCGTAAGGGTTCTTTTGCTGAATAAATTCTGACACAACTGGGTCGAGCAAGTAAGCCTCTACTATGCCTTGATACATATAATCTTCGACACATTTAGCTGTTGCATCATAGGCGAATAGATAATCTACTGTCGCTGCCATTTCAAAGGCACCTTTGTATCCGTGGCGCATAACTCCCGCAATCCACTTAGGATTAACTACGCGAGAACGATACACTCGTGCAATTTCTTCTTTCAGTTGACGAACGCGTGGTTGGGTGGGTATAGAATTATCTCCAAAGTAAGTTTGGGGATTTTTTCCCTGTAGAGAACGCACCGCTGCGGTTAAGCCACCCTGAAATTGATAATAATCATCAGAATCGAGTAGATCGTGTTCGCGGTTATCTTGATTGTGCAGGACAACTTGCATTTGCGCCAAGCGTTGCTCGAAGGCTTCGGCATTGGGGATTGGGCATGGGGCATTGGGCATTGGGGATTGGGAGTTAGGAGGAATTTCTGCTCCTCTGCTCCGCTGCCCCTCTGCTCCCCTGCTCCCCTGCTCCCCTGCCCCTGCTCCCGAAGAGTAGGCGTAAGAACTCCAATTAATGTAGGCACGAGCTAAATCTTGATCATCTGTCCAGTTTTGCGATTCAATTAAACCTTGGAGTCCCGCACCATAAGCACCTGGACAAGAACCAAAGATGCGATAACGCGATCGCACCACTGCTGCTTCTAAAGTTAATCCTTGGCTTGTCCACAATTCAGTCTCTTGGCGCACTGCATCCGCTAGGGGATTTTGTTCTGGCGGTTCATCCAAATCTGCTACTGCTGATACTGCTTGATCGAATAAGTCAATCAAGTTGGGAAAAGCATCCCGGAAGAATCCTGAAATTCGCAAGGTGACATCTACACGGGGACGCCCCAAAATCGCTAAGGGCAAAATTTCAAAATCTACTACTCGCCGTGCTGCACCATCCCATACAGGTTGAACTCCGAGTAAAGCCAAGGCTTCGGCAATATCATCACCGCCTGTCCTCATGGTGGCAGTTCCCCACAATGATAAGCCTAGTGTTCTGGGATACTCGCCATGCTCTTGAGTGTAATATTCAACGAGAGTTTCAGCGGCTTTTCTACCGATATCCCAAGCTGTTTCTGTCGGAATGGCGCGAATATCTACAGAATAAAAGTTTCTCCCTGTTGGTAGAACTTCCGGGCGGCCGCGCGTGGGTGCGCCAGATGGGGCACTTGGGACATAACCGCCATCGAGTCCGTGTAATAAATGGGTGATTTCTTGATCGGTTTTTTGTAAGGCGGGAAGGAGGCGATCGCATATCCAGGTAGAGACGCGATTCATCGCATCTGTGCTGGGGGGGGAGACGCGATGAATCGCGTCTGTACAAGAGTCCTGAGTTATAAGTTGTTCTACTAAGAGGGCGGCGTGTTCTTCTAGGACTTCAACGATATCACCGAGGGTACGGCATTCTGTACCATTGACTACTGACCATTCACCACTAGGCATTGACAAATCTGCCGTGAGAGGATCGAAATCTAGTCCCCAATCTTGAGCTATGGCACGGGTAATACCTGAAGAATGGCGATTGGGTATGCGAGCGATCGCTACTATTAAGTCTCGCAGTTGCCGTCCTTGGGGACATTGCCCAAAAATGTGCAACCCATCGCGGATTTGGGCTTCTTTCAATTCACAAAGATAGCCACCGATGGAATTCAAAACTAGAGATTCAGAATTAAAAATTTCTGTTTCATTTTGAATTCCTAAATCTAGATGGAGATTTTCTTGGATCACCAGTTCGCGGATGCGATCGCGAATCACTGGTAAACGCGAAGGATCTAGACTGTCCGCTTCATAATACTCATCAATTAAATTTTCTAACTGTTGCAAAGAACCGTAGAGTTCCGCACGAGTCATTGGCGGCGTGAGGTGATCTATAATCACCGCTTGAGCGCGACGTTTGGCTTGGGAACCTTCACCAGGGTCATTCACAATAAACGGGTACAGGTGGGGAAGTGCGCCAAAAGCTACTTCTGGATAACAATTGCTCGATAAAGCCACACTTTTACCGGGTAGCCATTCTAGATTTCCGTGTTTTCCCACATGAACTACGGCATCAGCACCAAAACATTCTCTTACCCAATAGTAGAAAGCTAAATAAGCATGAGTTGGTTCTAAATCCGGCGCATGATAATTCAAACTGGGGTCATTATCATAACCTCTTGGCGGCTGAATTCCCACAAAAATGTTGCCGAGTTGAATTCCGGGAACGGGGAAAGAGGCAGGGGGGCAGGGGGGCAGCACTTCTCTACGAGAGGCTGCGCCAACGGCTACGCTCAGTGACCGAGGAGCAGGGGGGAATAATTCTTGATTGCTTCCCTGCTCTAAATTTCCCCACCTTTCACTAATACCTTGCTGTACTGCTGGCGGTAATGAAGCGAAATATTTTTGATATTCTTCCCAAGAAACACTTTGGTGTACCGGAAGCGATTCTCTACCTTCCGGATCGTTGGTTACGCCATCTGTCAGCCGTTGAATCAACTCGTCTCCTTGAGCAGGTGGATTTTCTACTTCATACCCAGCCTGATGTAAACCTTGCAAGATTTCTACACAACTAGCTGGGGTGTCGAGTCCCACACCATTGGCAAGGCGGCCATTCCGGTTGGGGTAGTTTGCCAGAATTAAGGCAATTCGCCTTTCTTGGGGTGGTTTTGAACGTAGACGCGCCCAATTTGCTGCTAGTTTAGCAACGAACTCGATGCGATCGCTCACTGGTTCATAAATTACCACATCTGTCTCTAGATGGGGATTACGAGTTTGTACTGCTTTAAAAGACACAGCACGAGTAATAATCCGCCCATCTACTTCTGGTAGCGCCACATTCATGCCAATATCGCGGGGAGAAAGCCCTTGAAACTGTGACTCCCACTGCTCAATTGACCCACCACTGAGGATCACCTGCAACACAGGCACATCTAATTTTTGCCACAGGTCGGTTTGGGGTGTTTCGCTTTCCAAGCGTGCTAGAGAAAAACTGGTGGTATTTAGCAGCACAGCAATTGAATCGGCTTCTTTGGGTTGGAAAAATTCACTCAACTCAACTTGAACATCAGGTTCACGCAATGAGGAAACAAACACTGGCACAGGTTGTAAATTTTTCTGTACCAAAGCTTCGCATAGAGCATCAATTACCTTGGTATTTCCCGCTAAATAATGAGCGCGGTAGAAGAGGATGCCGACTTTGGGGATTGGCAATTGGGCATTAGCTATTCTTTCTCCCCCTGCCTCAAGAGCCTCCCCTGCTCCCCCATCCCCCACTCCCCATTCATACAATCCCACACGCGGAATTGGCCGGGGTGACGGGGGATTGTATGCAGTTGACAAGCAACTGTCGGAGATAAATTGCAGAGCATTAACGAAATTTTCGACGCCGCCTTCGCTAAAATACTGCCATACCTGGTTAACAATACCCAAAGGCACGGTAGACTGGGAAATTAAATCGGGATCAAAAGCGTCGTCCCCTGGCATTACAATGAGGGTTCTACCATTACGTTGCACAATTTCCTGCACTACTTCTAAGCCATAACCCCAATAAGAACGTCCTCCTAACAGGCGCAAAATAATTACTTGGGCAAGTTCTAAAACTTGCTCTCCATAAGTATCTACACTTAATTGCTGCTGCAACTGCAACAGATTAGCGACTCTTAATGCAGGAAAGCTTGCAGGTAATTTCGGAACCGCCGCTGCCAAAGTTTGAATGTCGGTATCAGCAGCCGTAATCAGCACGAAAGGCGCTGGAGTCTGTTCTACAAAAATTAAACCCTCTGACTGATTCCATCCACCCGATGTGCTACTTATACGATGCATAATCCTGTCTTACCGTTTTAAACTGTTGGTTAGTAGATAATCAAAACAAACTTTTTTCCCTGCATTCAGCCCCTCTTACCAAAATGATTGAAAATGCTTAGTTCTCCTGATTTGAGCTTTTCTCGAACCTTGCCTATTGTTGTATTTAATCAGCTTGGGGAATTGTTGGAACAGATGGCTCAAACGGTGGGAAGTGCCGCTCTGGTACTGACAGAAGCTGTGTTAGTGCGGATTTGCATACCTGTGGAGTGGCAAAGGGAAAGGTTTACACTAGTGGTTTCTGAACAGTTTAGTGCACTTCTGGTAGGAAACTTGGAGGAGGAGCAGGGGAGCAGGGGAGCAGAGGAGCAAGAAGTTTACTCGGCACTCAATGCTAAATTGACATTTAATTTAGAGGCGATCGCTTCCTTTGTCTACAAATTGAGAGACTTGTTTGAGTGCGATTCTTCCACTCACCAAAATCTTGAACGCTATCGCCAAATTATTAGACCTAATGATGCCACGCTCCAAAGTCAATTCACGCTGTTGTTATTAGAATATCTCCTAACTCAGCCAAACCA
Source organism: Nostoc sp. ChiQUE02 (assembly GCF_034531305.2). Classification (NCBI taxonomy): domain Bacteria; kingdom Bacillati; phylum Cyanobacteriota; class Cyanophyceae; order Nostocales; family Nostocaceae; genus Nostoc; species Nostoc sp. ChiQUE02. The sequence continues at coordinate 40,780 of NZ_JAVRBN020000030.1, read as the reverse complement.
AGAAATAATAGCACCTCCAAGCTCAACTGCGCCGGCAGTTTATATCTGTCAGCCAGTAGAAGATGCCTTAAAAAAACAGATTTCCCAAGAGCGGCTGTTGAATCAGGTAACAACACAGATCCGCAAAAGCCTGGATTTACCAGTGATTATGGCAACAGCGATTACACAGGTACGTGAGTTTCTAGAATTAGACAGATTAGTAATTTATAAATTTGAAGGTTCCAAAACCAAGACTCAACAATACCAGTCTGATATTATTCCCCTCAATGAAACGGCACTGGTAACAGGCATGGAACTATCAGTTAGGGAACCTGACGAAATCTATTTTTCTATACACGATAACAACTGTAAACACTTGCCTTTTTTGTCAGTCAATAATCAACCCCTACTGGAAGACTACCAAAAAGATGGAGGTTATATTGTCTATGAAGTCCGGGCTACAGATGCTATTACATCGGTGTTGAATTACAGGGAGAAAAATTGCTTTATCCGAACCTCTCAATGTTGGGAAAAGTATCGCCAAGGCTTTACCTTAGCTGTGGATGATGTCGAAAAAACTTATGCCCTAGAAGAGTGCTTGTTGCATTTTTTAAGGGAAAGCCAAGTTAGGGCTAAGTTGGCAGCACCAATTATGTTTGAAGAAAAATTGTGGGGGTTACTGATTGCTCATCAGTGCGATCGCCCGCACCAGTGGACTGAGAGTGAAAAAAACTTGCTGACTTCGATCGCAGAACAATTAGCGATCGCAATTCACCAAGCTGAGTTAATGCAAACGCTCACTCAAGAAAAACAAACTCTCGAACAACGAGTTATTGAACGCACAATCGGACTACGTGATGCCCTCCTGGCTGCTGAAGCTGCTAACCGTCTCAAAAGTGAATTTCTCGCTACTATCAGTCATGAATTGCTCACGCCTTTAACTTATGTTATTGGGATGTCTTCTACATTATTACGCTGGCCTTTGGGTGAATTGAGCCAACGACAACGTGATTATCTCCAAACAATCCACGACAGTGGAGAACATTTATTAGACATGATTAATGACATCCTCGATTTATCGCAAATCGAGGCTGGGAAGACAGCTTTAAATATTTCGGAATTCTCTTTAGTGAATGTTGCCGAAAATGCTATAGAATTACTGCGAAAAAAAGCAACAAGCGAACAAATCAATCTCAACCTTGATTTACAAATCGATCCCAGGCGCGATCGCTTTACCGCCGATGCAAAAAGAGTAGAACAAATTCTCTTGAATCTGTTAACTAATGCGATTAAATTCACACCCGAAAGTGGCAGCGTTACCTTACGTCTTTGGGTGGAAGATGATACTGCTATTTTTCAAGTGGAAGACACCGGAATTGGTATTCCTGAAGAACAATTACCATTACTGTTTGAGAAATTTCAGCAACTCGATACACCCTATCGCCGTCGCTACGAAGGCACAGGACTTGGACTGGCTTTAACTAAACAACTCGTGGAACTCCATCGAGGTCGAATTGAAGTAGAATCAACTGTGAGTATTGGTTCCATTTTTACTGTATGGATACCAACTCAGGCAATGAGAGTGGTGAGTTAGGATTTTGCTTGTTTCCCAATTCCCTTTATGCCAAGTGATTTTCTTAATTTAATTAAACTCCTGCGTAACGGACTGATTGTCTCTTGTCAAGCGCCTGTTGATTCACCATTACATGAACCTGAGATAATTGCTGCGATCGCACAAGCTGCTGTAAATAATGGTGCAGTTGGTGTGCGTATCGATACTCCAAATCACATTATCGCTGTGCGTGGAAGGCTACAAGTACCAATTATTGGGCTATGGAAGCAATTAATCGCCGGATCTGATGTCTACATTACACCACAGTTTCACCATGCTGCTGCGATCGCCAAAGCCGGAGCAGATATTATTGCTATAGATGCAACTACTAGAAACCGTCCTGGTGATGAAAAAATAGTGGATATCATTGCCCAAATTCATCAGGAATTGGGTAAACCAGTGATGGCAGATGTGGATACAATTGAGGCAGCAAAAGTAGCCGCAAATGCTGGTGCAGATATTATTGGGACAACACTTTACGGCTACACTGCTGCAACGAAGCATCTTTCTCCTCCTGGATGGGAACTCCTCACCCAAATCGTTCAACATCTAGATATTCCAGCGATTTGTGAAGGTGGTATTTCCTCACCCCAAATGGCTCGTAAAAGCTTAGATTTAGGAGCTTACGCTGTTGTAGTTGGTACTGCTATTACTGGGATTGATTTGCAAGTTAAAGCTTATAAATCTGTGCTGAATGCAGAGTGATAAATTAGCCAACCAAAGCACTGAATTATTTATTTTGAGGCTAGGCTAATAAGCATTTTTTCAAATATTTTCAACACAGGTTCTTCTCCATTATCTCTAATAAAAATACCAAAATTTGGGTGAGAATTGATTTCAATTAACCAATATTGATTATCTCGATCTAATACGATATCAAAACCACCATAATCAATGTCTAACTCTTCAAAAACTGGTTTGACAAAATTAGCAATCTCTGACAATATTTGTGGATCGTTGATATAATTTGCTTTTGCACCATTCCAGTGTAAAGGACTGAGATTACCGACAAATTTTGCATCAGTTATATCTTTTTCATAGAGCAAAACTAACTCTTTATTTAAGAAAACCGCTCTATATTCAGATTTGATGTGAATCAATTCTTGAGCAAGAGCGACGTAATCATACTTTTGATTAATATTAAAAATCTCTTTTAAAGCAGTTTCAATTTCATTTATAGTCTCACATAAAAAGACATTATGTCCGCCCGCACCAGAATTTCTTTTAATAATTACTGGTGTTTCAAACTTTTCTTTTATTTCTAATAAAATATCTTTAATAGTCGGGAATTTTAAGTAAATCTTATATTGGGCGTCACAAAAAGGAGAAAGAAAACCTACTGTCCGAGGAAGTTTAACTTTTTTATTTAAGACATGATAAGTATATTCTTTGTCTTTTATCAGGTGTGCTACTGCTTGATTAAGTAATGGAGTACTATAGTTACAAAAATAATGCTGTTTACTATTCAATTTTACTTTAACTAAGTTTTCAGCAGGATAAATAATTTCATAGCTGATGTTTAAGTTTTTACAAGCTTGTAGCAATAGCGAGACGTTGTCTAACATAAATACTTAAAGTTAAACGTCCAAATTACGAATTACGTTAGCGTTAGCGAGTAATGGAGCGTCGGAACCAGCGTTCCTAAGAGCGTCATTACGAATTATTTTAACTTGTTGTTTGCCGTTTAAAAATCACCATCTCAGTACCAACAACCGGGTTACGCGCTATCAGCCTATTTTGGGAGTCGAAAATTTCTAAATGGGTAAAATCAAGTTCTTGAGAGCGTTGTAATATCTCCGCAGCTAGTTTGTCCTGCTGAGATTCTTTGAGAGTGTACCAATCGTCACTAATTTTGACAGTTAGATTGCTGGTGCGGAAGTTGGCTTGAATTGACTTTATCAGACCAGAGGCAATGCGATCGCTAATTTCAGCTACCTGATTTTCAATAGCTGCAATCAAAGCTTGTTCTGGCGTCAATTCTATAGTTGGTGTTGGCGTTGGCGTGGGAATTGGTTCTGGTTCTGGTTCGATTTCGGGTTCTGGCGGCGTAATTTCTTCTGGTGGCTGCTGTACTTCTGGCGGCGGCGTAATTTTCTCTGGTGGCTGTGGTTCTGGTGCGACTGACTCCGGTGGAGTAGTTATCGTTGGTGTCGGTGCAGGAACCTCTTCAACTGGTGGAATTGTTGCGACTTCAGTCGGTTTACCAGTAAAGACAGTCGTAGTTGTCCAAACGAGAATTACAGCTATTCCAGTAACAATTCCCGTCAAAGCTGTATCTGATAACTTTGTTGACAAATTTGATGGCAAAAACAAGCGGATTGTTCTTAACAGTCCACCCCATCGCAACTGAAGCTGCTGCAAAAAACTAGGTGTTTCCTCAGTACCAGGTGGGGGTGCTGTCTCCAGTTTCTCCACCGTTACTTCTAAAACCCCAATCGTCCCTTGGAGAAGTTGGATAATTTTAGCCTTCCAAAATGGCTGAACTCTCTGGTAAGGTTTTTGGGGAGGTTGATTTACCTGCTCATCCGTCGGTTTTGACTGATTGTCTTGTGACATGGAACTTTCACCAAAAGCAGCGAATCAAAGACAAACAACGTACATTATTACTGGTGCTGCCTCTTTTGCCTTAATGTATCACTTCATTGCACATTACTTCAGCCAAACTGACTATTTATTAAATTTGGTGAATTATGAACCTGAAACGCCGTCAATTTTTATTTTTAAGTAGCCTCAGCGCCATTGGTACAGGATTTTTAGGCTGGACTTTAAATCGTCAAAATCATCAAAGTGCTAGTATTATCGATTCAACAACAGCTATAGCCGCCAATCCACCCAAAAAAGACTTGTTATTACGTTTTGTGTCTGTAGCAGATACGGGGACTGGGGCTAAAGGACAGTATGCTGTGGCTGGGGCAATGAATTTTTATCATAAGCAAAATCCTTATGATTTAGTCGTTTTAGCTGGAGATAACATTTACAATAACGGCGAAATTGAAAAAATTAATGCAGTTTTTGAGCGTCCTTATCAAGCATTGCTAAAGCAAGGTGTGAAATTTCAGGCTTGTTTAGGTAATCACGATATTCGTACTGCTAATGGTGAGCCGCAAGTCAAGTACGCCGGCTTTAATATGAAGGGACGTTATTATACATTTAAACGTAATCAAGTACAATTTTTTGCTTTAGATACTAACAGTAATGCTGATTGGAAAAACCAGCTAAGTTGGTTAGAAAAAGAATTAAGTCTTAGTAAGGTTCCTTGGAAAGTGGTGTTTGGACATCATCCGATTTATTCATCGGGTCAGTATGGGAGTAATTCAGCTTTTATTAAAACTTTCACTCCTTTATTTCAAAAATACGGCGTTCAACTTTACATCAATGGTCACGAACATAATTATGAACGCACTCGTGCTATTGATGGTACAACTTATTTAATTTGTGGCGCAGGTGCAGGGAATCGTCCTGTAGGTCGTTCTGAGTGGACAGAGTTTTCCACCAGTGATTTAAGTTTTGCCTCTTATGAGGTGTATAAAGATAGAATAGAGGTTGCTGCGATCGCTACTGATAAACGCATTTTTGATAAAGGTATTATTGAATTAAAATCAGCTTAGTTATATGACTCAGCAAGAATTTCCTTCTGCACTCAAAAATATTTTAGAATCGTACCAAGCACCAGATGCTTTCTTTTCTGCACTGTTACCAGCTATAGGCGATTTTTTGCAATCTGATAGATGTTTTCTATACCTGCACAATCCTCAAAATGACCTTGGTAAAGTTGCCTTTTGTTGGATTCGTACTCCAGATGTACCTACTGTTTATAATGAAGAATGGGCAGCACAACCCCCAACTTTAGTAGATGATGATCCGATGTTTGCGGCTGCGCTACGTGCTGAACCTTCAATCTTTGTAGAAGATGTAGAAACTGCTGATTCTAAGGTTTTAAATCGGGAATTTGAACAGAAGTATTTTGGACATCGCGCCCTTATTCATGCCCATATCCGCCAGGATGGTCAACTTTGGGGAATTTTACAACCATGCATTTTTGGTCATCCCAGAATTTGGACTGAATATGAACGAGGGGTGATTAATAATCTTGTCCAAAGAATTACACCTTTGACAGTTGATTACGTCAAGTCTGCTTTTGATTAGCTGAGTCTAGCTGACAATACAAATTATTTGTATAGCTCATTAAATCGCAAAAAAAATCTAAAACCTTTGATTCTAATTGTTGATAATTAGATAACAAATCCTCAACTTAATTCTCACCAAATAGTATATGATTCTTGAGGCTGTGATGCTTCATGTTAAACCTGGTTTGGAATCTGATTTTGAAAGTGATTTCAAAAAAGCTTCTAAAATTATTTCCTCAATGGACGGATATTTATCACATGAATTGCATAAATGTATAGAAGTTCAAGGTAAATATTTATTACTTGTCAGATGGGAAAGTTTAGAATCTCATACTGTAGGATTTAGAAGTTCTCCTGAGTATCAAGAGTGGAAAAAACTTCTGCATCATTTTTATGAGCCATTTCCTACTGTTGAACACTTTGAAGAAATTGAAATATGAAAAACAAGTCATAAGGGTTTAGCATTGCTCATACGTGTCAACTTAACGTGAAACCCTTGTCAAGACGTGATATTGAATTCATTCACTTACGGTTACTCACCGCTTTACCCCACCCCGGTTTTGTCTAAAGCCAAAACCGGGGTGGGGTAAAGCGTGTGTGGGACAAGCGTCTGAATACTTTGCAAACACCCCAACATCGCAAAGCTTTTTGTGCTGTAGCCGTCTAGCAGTTTTAAGAGAATAAGTTACAAAAACTCATCCTTTGATAAATTCAGAAGAAGCTGGAGTTAATACAACTTAAGCTCAACTTATAAATGTTGATGTTTTAGTTACAAATACTCGTTTTTAGATAAGTAAAACTAAAGTTGGATTTAATCAATTTAATCATTAATTATAAAAAGTCCAAAAATGATAAGTTAGGAAGGAGTTTTATTAACTAAAACTCCTTCCTAACTTATTAATCAACAAGTTTTAGTTAATCCAGCACGTTCTGGAGTTACAAATGAACAAGTTTTAGTTACTACAGCATGTTCTAGAGTTATAAATGCTTCTTCTGTAGTTGATACAGCTTGTTCTGTAGCAACGTATCATTAAAATATAGTCGATCTGGTCGTTTATATACGTCTTACTCTACTCGTTGCAACTGTGCTACTCTTGGGTCAACAATTTTTTGTCCTAAGCTGACAAATTTAATTGCCACAGACATCTTATTACCCGTTCCAAAAACATGCGTGATTTCACCAAGACCAAAAGTTTTGTGTAATACTCTATCGCCCACTTGCCAATTCTGTGTTGAGTCTTGTTTCCCATTAGAAGTAGAGGCACTCTTAGTATAAGTTTGACGACTCGCGCGTTTGGTAGATAATAATTCTTCTGGTAATTCGTCGAGAAATTGCGATCGCATCGCAGGTTCACGAGAACCATACAAACGGCGTTCCCGTGCGTGTGATAAATACAACCTTTCTTGGGCGCGAGTAATTCCCACATAACACAAGCGGCGTTCTTCTTCCAAAGATGCAGGATCGCTGAGGGAACGGTAGCCGGGAAATAGCCCCTGTTCTAATCCCACCAAAAACACTACGGGAAATTCCAAACCTTTGGAAGCGTGTAAAGTCATCAAAGAAACGGCTGTCTGTCCTTCTTTTAAGTTATCCAAATCTGAACTGAGGGCGGCACTACTCAGAAAGTCTCGCAGGGAAATCTCTTCGTTTTCTTCTTGAAATTGCAGTGCGGCGTTATAAAGTTCCTGGACGTTTTGTACCCGATCTGTAGCTTCATCTGTGCCTTGATTCATCAAGTCTTGAACGTAACCAGAATCTTCTAGTATTCCTTGCAAAACCTCAGTCACCGGAAGCGTGGCGACTTGTCCTTGCCAACGGCTAATCATTGCGGCAAAGTTATTTACAGCTTTTGTCGCCCGTCCAGCTAATGTATTAACTGATGTTTCGTCGCTGAGTATTTCCCACAAAGTTGTCCCTAATTGCTGAGATGCATTTATCAAAGCGTCAATAGTGGTTTTGCCAATTCCCCGCCGGGGAGTATTAATAACTCGTAATAAACTGACTGTATCAGCTGGGTTATTTATCGCTCTTAAATAAGCAACGACATCTTTAATTTCTTTGCGATCGTAAAATCTCATTCCCCCCACAACTGTGTAAGGAATTTGATATTTGACCAACAATTCTTCAAAGGGACGAGATTGGGCATTCGTCCGATAAAGTATGGCAAAACTACCCCAGTTTAACTCTGGATTTTGCTGTTCTAAAGTGCTAATTTGATTAATTACAAATGCCGCTTCTGCAAGTTCTTCATCGGCTTTGTGACAAGTAATCTGTTCACCCGTCCCCCGCGTTGCTTTCAGGACTTTATCAATCCGTTGGGTGTTATTTTCAATCAGTTCATTAGCCGCTTGCAGAATGTTTTCACAAGAACGATAGTTTTCTTCTAGCTTAACCATCGTTCGGGTATCATCATCTACCAAACCATCGCCAAAGTCTTCCTGAAATCCTAGCAAGATGGTGAAATCTGCCATGCGAAAGCTGTAAATTGATTGATCCGCATCGCCGACAACAAAAACTGAGCGATTTTCCCATTGCCATTCGCTCTTTTTGGTTTCGCCATTAGTAACTAATAAATTAATCAGTTGATACTGAGTGCGGTTAGTATCCTGATATTCATCTACGAGGATATGACGAAATTTGCGATGCCAGTAACCCAATACCTGCTCGTTTTGTTGAAATAATCTAGTAGGTACAAGAATAAGATCGTCAAAGTCGAGAGCGTTGTTTTGTGCTAACTTATCTTGATATAAATTGTAAACTTGGGCAATTACCCGTCCGCGATAATTTGGTTGGTCTTGCTCAAATTCTTGGGGCGATAAACCTTGGTTTTTAGCATTACTAATAGCGTAGCGGACAGAGCGGGCATCAAACTTCTTATCGTCTAAATTTAGCTCTTTATTAACGAGTTCTTTAATCAGAGTCATCACATCTGATTCATCAAAAATAGAAAAATTACGATTCCACTTGCGTCCTTTTTCGTCTACGTATTTTTCAATATCAAAGCGGAGAATGCGAGAAAATAGACTGTGGAAAGTGCCACACCATAAGTCTTTGATAGTGCTTTTGTAAACTTGCGATCGCAGCTGCGTTTGTTGATATTCTGTCAACAAATCCAATCGCTGGCCGTGTTGTTTCATTGCCAGTTGTTCGGCAAACAGCCGTTGAATCCGCTCTTTCATCTCCCGCGCGGCTTTATTGGTAAAAGTAACCGCCAGAATATTCTCTGGATCGACACGGTGTTTCAGAATTAGATTCGCAATACGATAAGTCAGCGCTCGTGTTTTACCGGAACCTGCGCCGGCAACGACTAGCAACGGGCCGCAGTAGTGTTCGACAGCTTGACGTTGACTAGGGTTAAGGTGACTGAGAAAGTCGATGGTTGTTGTCATGGATGTGAAAAAGCGATCGCCTGGTGTCACATCAATAGAGAGTCGCTATTGCCCAGGTTACAATATCCTAACGAAACTTGGTCAATAAAGATTGTGTGGCAATCTTCTTAACCAGAATGGTACTGTATCATGATTTATGTAGAAGCAAGAAAAAGCTATGCTGTCAGTCAAAGGCACATTCCAAAACGGTGTAGTTCATCCTAACGAACCAATTGAAGGGCATGGGGGGAGTTAATAGTTAGAATAATTGCTCCTGGACGATCTTCGCTAATTGTATAGGAGTTAGTGATGTCTGATTTATCGTTGGCACAAAATAATCCTTTGCTCGGAACTTGGAAATTAATTTCAGTAAGTGCAACACTTGACGACGGAACTGTGGAAGGACAAGCCTATGGAAGCAGTCCAAACGGTTACATTACCTATACACCTGAAGGGCGGATACTCGTTATCCTTTCCAGGAGCGATCGCTCACTACTAAATGGGGATATACACTCGCCACTGAGCCAAGACATAAATTTAGTAACCATTGCAGAACGCGCCCAAGCATTCTCTACATTTAGTGCTTATGCTGGAACCTATAGTGTAAGCGGCAATATTGTTACCCATCATATAGAAATTGCATCTATTCCCAATCGAGTCGGTACAGATTTAATTCGTACTTTCACTTTGAGAGAGAACCAAGTTACGTTAAAGACACCTCCGACTATGAGCAACGGTGTCTCAAAGGTTTTTGAGCTAGTTTGGCAACGTATAGAGTCATAGAGCCAAAATTGCGGCAGTAGCCCAATGAAAAGCATTGACACTCACAAGCTAGAAACGAGGTTTTAAAGGGGTTTGGTCTTAAGTTGACACCAATCAGCAATACTCTGCTGTGCCCTTAAAATATATGTGGTTCAAATAAATGAAAATTGCTGTAAGCAAGATTTGTGTAAGAGCAATTCATAAATTGCCCCTACAATACATTAATTTTTTCTACGCTAAATACGTTGATCGCGAGTTCTCCCTACACTTTCTGTCGTAAGATCAGCGACGGGGAATCCAACATCAAAAAATGTTGGGCAAGCTCTCACTTTTTCTGTTCTCAGCGCTGTTTAACACCTAATCAATAAGTATTGTCACCAATAGGACAATTCACTCCTTGAGTACCCAATTGATACGGGGTAGTCATACACAATACATCACGATTCAACTGTTAAGTTTTTAAAGATGAAAAATTTCTTTAATTTCAGGTTTAACCAATACAAGGATAGGTGGATATGGATCTGAGCTTAATTGTATCCAACATTTTGAATCCCCCAATTCTGTTTTTCTTTTTAGGCATGACTGCGGTTTTTGTCAAGTCCGATCTAGAAATTCCCCCACCAGTGCCTAAACTCCTTTCGTTGTATCTGCTGTTTGCCATTGGTTTTAAAGGAGGGGTAGAACTAATCAAAAGCGGACTTAATCAAGAAGTGATTCTAACACTCGCAGCAGCAATGATGATGGCTTGTGTTGTTCCAATTTACACCTTTTTTATTTTGAAGTGGAAATTGGATACTTACGATGCGGCTGCGATCGCAGCAACCTACGGTTCTATCAGTGCCGTCACTTTCATCACTGCTGGCGCTTTTCTTAGTGAGCTTGGTATTCAGTATGATGGTTACATGGTAGCAGCTCTTGCCCTGATGGAATCTCCGGCGATCATTGTTGGTCTGATCTTGGTGAGTATATTCACCGCCGATGAAAAGCGAGAGTTTGCTTGGTCGGAAGTTTTGCAAGAAGCATTTCTTAATAGTTCAGTTTTTCTCCTAGTTGGTAGCCTCTTAATCGGTGTCTTGACAGGAGAACGTGGTTGGCACGTATTAGAACCCTTTGCTCAAGGGTTGTTTTATGGCATTCTCACCTTCTTTTTACTGGATATGGGACTGGTTGCTGCCAGAAGAATTAAAGACTTGCAAAAAACCGGAGTTTTCCTGATTTTATTTGCCATACTAATTCCTATACTCAATGCAGGCATTGGGTTAGCGATCGCCAAATTCATCGGTATGCCTCAGGGGAATTCACTGTTATTCGCTGTATTGTGTGCCAGTGCTTCTTACATTGCTGTCCCGGCGGCGATGCGGATGACTGTTCCCGAAGCAAATCCCAGCCTATATGTTTCTACCGCTTTAGCAGTCACATTTCCGTTCAATATTATTGTGGGAATTCCGCTATATCTCTACGGAATTAACCTATTTTGGAGGTAATAATATGCACGTAGTTAAAAAGATAGAAATTATTGCCAACTCCTTTGAGCTTGCCAAAATTTTAGAGAGTTTAGACAAGTCGGGTGTACATAGCCATGCCGTAATCCGCAATGTAGTTGGTAAAGGATTACGAGGAACGACAGAAGATTTAGACATGACCATGCTTGATAATGTTTACATCCTCGCATTTTGTATGCCAGAAGAACTCAAGCGTGTTGTCGAAAATATCAGACCAGTCCTCAATAAGTTCGGAGGTACTTGCTACGTTTCCGATGTGATGGAAATTCGCTCTGTCAGATGTATCGCGTCGATTTAAGAGAGTTATAAATTCAATGAAGCATTTCATGGAACGTCGTGACTTTTTGAAGTTGGGAATGACCGGGGCCTTTGGAATGGCGATAACTGCCAGTGATTTACTCTGGCGGGTAGAACAGGCTAAAGCTGACGAAGCACACCCAGCCCCCACTCCATCTCTCAGTCCCGATGCCGCCTTACAAAAGCTGATTGAGGGAAATCAGCGATTTATCGATCATCATCCCCAATACCCCGATCAATCTGCGCTGCGGTTGCAGGAAGTTGCTCAAGCTCAACATCCATTTGCAACTATTCTTAGTTGTGCGGATTCACGAGTGCCGGCAGAAATTGTTTTCGATCAAGGCATCGGGGATATCTTTGATGTTCGGATTGCCGGAAATATTGCCACACATGAAGCGATCGGCAGTATTGAATATGCAGTTGTCTTATTAGGTTCTCCGCTGCTGATGGTGATGGGTCATGAACGTTGTGGCGCAGTAACCGCAGCTGTTAAAAAAGAATCATTACCTGGTGATATTAGTACTTTTGTTAAGGCAATTAAGCCAGCCCTGAAAAGGGTCAAGGATCAGCCTGGTGATGCAGTTGAAAATGCTGTGGTGGCAAATGTGCAATATCAAATTGAACGATTGAAGCGATCAAAGCTTTTAACTGAGCAGGTGCAGTCTGGCAAATTAAAAATTGTCGGAGGACGTTACGACTTGGATACAGGGAGGGTGAATATTATTACCTAATTCGGCAGATAATTCCTAACAATTAAACAATTTTAAATTCTTGCATTGAAGACAGTTTCAGTCCAGGTCAATAGCATTTCTCAGTTGCACAGAATACAGGTTTTCGTAGGGGTGCACATCTGTGCGCCCCTATATTGCATCCAAATGAGAGCAGTTATATAACCTGTTTGAAAACTTAAGCCCTGCCTCCTGCCCAATACTACTTGGATAAGCGTTTTTTCCTCCCCTGCTCCCCCTGCTTACCTCAACAGATAAATTTCTTAATCAAGCAGTATATATCTTCTGCCTCCTTCAATCCTGCACAGTCATTGGCAGACGAATGGTGAAAGTAGAGCCAATTCCCGGCTGACTTTTGACAATAATTTCACCACCCATCATCTGGCAAAAGTGGCGGCTAATTGCCAACCCCAGTCCCGTACCTCCATACTTTTTCGTAGTCGAGGTATCTCCTTGTGTAAAAGGTTGAAATAACTGCTGCTGTTGACGGTGAGACATACCTATACCTGTATCGGTAACGGTAAAAGTAATATTGCCTAAAGGAGCCTCCGGTCGGAATTCATCCTTTTCTCTCTTGACTGTCAACGTCACCTTGCCGTTTGTAGTAAATTTACTGGCGTTGCTTAGTAAGTTTAACAATACCTGCCGCATCCTGGTTTGATCGGCGTACATGGTTCCAAGTTGCTCATCAAAATCGACTTCTAAAACATTGGCATTTTTTTCTATAGCTGGTTTGACTGTGAGGACGACGTTATGAATCAGCGTCGCAATCTCAAATGTCTCTGGATAGAGGGTCATTTTCCCCGCTTCAATTTTTGACAAGTCGAGGATTTCGTTGATCAAGTGCAGTAGATGCTTCCCAGCAGAGTTAATTGTTTCTAAGTCGGTGATAAAGTCTGCCGATAAACCAAGATCGGTGGCGTCGTCTTCTAGAAGTTGGCTCAAGCCAATGACAGCATTTAATGGTGTGCGTAATTCGTGGCTAACATTGGCCAGAAATATGCTTTTTGCCTTGCTAGCAGCTTCGGCTAATTCTTTAGCTTGTTGTAGTTCTTTTGTTCGCTCCGATACGCGCTCAATCAAACGATTTAGAGATTTGGCGAGTAGGCCAATTTCATCCTCAGTGGTAACAGGTGCTCGTAAATCAAAATTATGTTTCCTCGCCACTTGTTCCGCTACTTGGGTGACAGTTATTACTGGTTCAGCGATCGCTCGACTAGTACGCCAAGCTACAATAGCTGCGATCGCTACCGAAACCAGCATACTCAGGATCACGATAAATCGCTCAACTACTTTTGCCTGCTCAACGGCTTTTTGTCTTTCTTGCTCTTGATCTTCAGCAGTTTGCAGGATGTTAGTCAAGTTCTGCGAAAGCTGGTCTAGCTGCATGGCTGTCTCACCACGCATAATTGTTAATAACTGCGATCGGGCAGAGGAAATCTGCTGAGGCTGCACTTGCTGTGAATCAACTTTCTTTAAGACGACCTCGATTTGGTCAACGTAGGCTTTTAAATTAGTCTTGTAATCTAGCAATAACGCCTGTAAAGTCGAACTTGTTGCTGCTAGTCTTTTAGGTTTACTGTCGATAAATCCGGCAATTTGTGACTCTAGTTGCTTGGCTTTTTCAACATTCTTCAGAAAATCGGCTTTTTTACTTTGTAGTTGTTGTGAATTTTCCAATACAGCAACTAGGTTAGAGCTATGTAATTGCGCCCCTACGACTGCATCTTTATAATTACTCAGTAGTTGTCCTTGTTCATAGGCTTGATTGAATTGCCTAACTTCCCTTCCCCGGTAGTAGTTGGCGATCACTAACCCAGTCAGTGAGCCAAAAAAGCCAATTCCGATAGCTACAAAGTACCCATAGCCAATTTTTTGATGAATGCGCCAAGAACTAGCTTTGAGTTTCCCTCGTGAGGGAAATTCTATGGTTGGGAGTTCGTCTGTCGATGGCTCTTCGGCTGACACTTTTTTGCTTTCTGAACTGCTGTCAATAGGGGTTGGCTTTTGAGTTGGCATTTCTCAAACCTCCTTGCCTTCCCACAAAAATCACCAAATTAGTTTAGCTTGTGCAAACACTTCAATTAGTCATCAACATCTACATTATCTTCTTTTATAGCAACAGCAAATTATTGCTTACTAGCTAATTAGCATAACCTTATATAGTAGGAGTAGTTTTTATAGAAATTTAGCTAAGTAGTATTACTGAGAGCGAATAGAATTCACTTTTTTCAGCAACGCCGAATTAGTTTACTGCACTAAAGACCTATCTGAGACTGTCTTCTCCTTACCACACTACTTTCCTCAATATACAGTTGATAGCAACGAGTTCTTGCCATCAGGAATGCCATTACTCTACCTTACTGCTTCCTTATAAAATTAATACAATCAGGAAAAAAACAAAAGCTTTGACACTCGTTGGACATTGGGCATGGGGCACTTGTACTGAGCGACTCGTGCCGACTTGTGCCGAGCGTACCCCTGCGGGGAAGCAAGCTACGCGTAGCGTCTCGCAGAGAAGCCAAGGTAAGCCGTAAAGCCTGCGGCATAGCTACGCTTAGGGCGCAGCCTCTCGTAAAGAAGTATTGGGTATTGGTTATTTCTCACTTATCCCCCTCATCCCCAGGCACGAACATCACAAAATACTTCTAAAGTCTAGTCTATATGAATACATAAAAACTTTTATTACGTATTAATATCAATACGAATGCCTTAATTGACGAGCGCGGCTTAAGATAGCTTTAATATCCGATAAAATCGGCTTTTAGGCTTATATAAATGAGAGGAAAGCTGATTTTTGCCTGATTTGTACTTATATTTAGTACGATTATGAGCAAATGACCCGGAATGGGATAATTACAACCTGAGGATTCCAGTTGATTAAAAAAACTCAGAAAGCTGATTATAATACATTCTGCTGCCTTCTGAGTTTTATGCTCCTACTGACTTTCTACCTTGTAGTTGATGCAGTAGATATTACGGGGCAATTATGGTTATAGGACACTCAAACCCTTTTGTGGCCTTCACGCAATTGTACTGATGCACTTGTGCATTACCTAATTAACAGCCTTTTGGTTGTAATTATCCAGATTAGAAAAACTCAACTGTCAAATTTATAGGAGTGAAAATGCCAGAACAAGAATTTACCGAAACCGCACCCAAAGATACTACAGTGGCAGAAATCAACAGCCAAACGGGAACCATCACCAAACTCCAGCCTCCCGCACAGTCTCAAGACGAATGGCTAAAATATGGGGAGCAAATTTCTAGCTTTTTAGCAACATTGCCAGAATATCTGGGAAGCTTTTTTAATCAATATAAGCAACCCCTGGTCACTGTTGGTTTAATTGTGGGATCAATTGTTGGGGTTAAAGTACTCTTGGCAATATTAGATGCTTTAAATGATATCCCCTTGGTAGCTCCTACTTTTGAGTTGATCGGTATTGGTTACTCTGCCTGGTTTGTTTACCGCTATTTACTCAAAGCCTCAACCAGGAAAGAGTTAACTAGTGAAATCACCACTCTTAAATCACAAGTTGTCGGTAAAATTCCAGAAGCTTAATAGTGATTATCGCTTCTCTACGAGACGCTGTGGATAGCTTGCTCCTGTATAAGAGTACGCTCTAATTGCAAATCACTGTTGTCTGAGCGCCGGAAGTCGGCGCTCAGACATCTCTGAAAATTCTCTGCGAAGTTCATTGAGACGAACCACCAGCGGACAATCTACCCTTTGAGTTCGGTTTTGGAGTCTGCGAAAATTCTGGAGATATTTTGGGCGATGCCTGCGGCGGGCTAGGCCTACGCACAATGTTTTGAGAGGGGATTGCTTCCAACTTACCCCGTTTTACTAAAGCTTGATGAATCATTGCCGCCACTTCAGCCCGACTAGCTACTTTGTTGGGAGCAAGAATTTGTGGATTTGGATAGTTAACTACTAGAGCATTGGCTGTAGCAGCAGCTATTTTGCCGATCGCATAGGTTGGTATATCTTTAGCATCTTTATAGACACTTAAAATCTGATTTGGGGAAGTGGGTGCTTTCAAATCTAAGCCACTGACAAGGGCAACTAAAACTTGCACTCGCGAAATATTTTGTTGTGGTTTGAAAGTTTTTTTCGGGTAGCCTTTGAGAAATTTGGCACTGATGGCTTGGTCAATTGCTGGAGTTGCCCAAAATTTTGCTGGTACATCTTGAAATGCGATCGCAGTCTTAGACGGTTCTTGGTCAAAGGCTTTTTGGAGTATAGCAGCAAATTCGGCGCGGTTTACAGGCTGATTTGGTCTAAAAGAATAATCAGGAAACCCTTTGAGAATACTACGAGAAGAAAGAACATCTATAAAACGCCGACCCCAAAAGTTATTGGGCACATCGTTAAATGCAATTGGCGGCGGAATGATTGATTTTTGTTTTGCCGGAGTTACTAAAGGCAATGCTGATGATGTAATTAATGGCTCAAGTCCTGTTGAAGAGGGTACAGGCGTCTGTATTTGTGGGGATTGAGTTGGAATTACCTTCGCAGATGGCAACAATGCGGGTGAAGGAGTTCTGCTGTTAGTTGGGAATGAAGGTGTCCTGGGTTCAACAACAGCCTCAGGTGGAGAATAGGGTAAAACATTGTTTGGTACTGCATTTGGTTCCACCTTGGGAGTAGGGGAGGGCAATACTTGATTTGGTTGAACGCTAGGAGAAGGAGTGGAGGAAGGCGACAGCAGTCCGTTTAAGTTCCAACTAGAATCCCTGCGGGACAATGACCAAAAAAGAATCGCTCCGATAGTCGTAAAGGCAACCAGAATGGCTATAAATTCATCAAAGCCAAGGGCAGTTTTTTGGGATGACTCCGGTTCGGAAGGAGGTCGATTTGTCATCGTGATTACCCTGTTAGCAGTAAAATTTGTGTCTAAACAAATTAAGCCACAGATGACTCTTTTACACCACCCCTTTTTAATTCGTAATTCGTAATACTCAACTCCGGCGAGAAGCAAGCTACGCGCAGCGTGTCGCAGACAACCCTCTCGTTCGCGTCTCTGAAAAAGAAGAGAAGGCTTTACGCTGCGCTAACGTAATTCGTAACAAAATATTAGGCTCTCTCTAAATATTCTCCACCAAGATTAGAAACCGCCCGCCCGTTACAGAGGAGGGAATTTTCAGGCTCAAAGGTGCAGCTTTCAGCATCAAAGGCGCAACTTTCACGCTCAAAGGTGCAACTTTCAGGCTCAAAGGTGCAACGTTCACCCTTAAAGGCTCAACGTTCATCCTCAAAGGTGCAACGTTCACCCTCAAAGGCTCAACGTTCACCCTCAGAAGCTCAACATTCACCCTCAAAGGCTCAACATTCACCCTCAAAGGCTCAACGTTCACCCTCAAAGGCTCAACATTCATCCTCAAAGGCTCAACATTCACCCTCAAAGGCTCAACATTCATCCTCAGAAGCTCAACTGCGGCATATTAACCTTGCAACTATATCAACAAGTAGAAACCTCATAGATGCTTGGACACTAAAGATAGCCATCTATGGTATAGAAATGTATAGAATCTTGTAAAGATATAAAATATAGTTCTTAAATGCACACATTTCTAGCTTCTTCCTCAATGCAGCTGTCTGTACCACCAAATCACTTTCAGCCAATGAAGATTGTCGCACTGGGGGACAGCTTAATTTATGGATTCGGTGACCCGGAAAAAGGAGGTTGGATTGAGCAACTACGGCGATGGTGGATGTTGCCGGATAGTGCGGGTCATGTTTTATATAATTTAGGGGTAAGAGGCGATCGCACGCAACAAGTAGCACAAAGGCTAGAAGTTGAATTTCGCCACCGAGGTGAACTCCGAAATCGTGTCCCCGACTTAATTATTTTATCAGTAGGCGTGAATGATTCAGCGCGGTTGACGCGTCCCGATGGTCGAAGTTACACAGATTTTACATTGTTTGAAAAAGAAATTGCTTCTCTGTTAGATTTAGCACAGCAACTCTGTCCTGTGTTATTTGTGGGCATGGTGCCAGTAGATGAAGCCAAAATGCCATTTTTAGATTGCTTTTACTATAATCATGCCGATCAGTATCGCTACAAAGAAGCAACTCGAATTGCTTGCACCAAACGGCAGATTCCCTATTTGGATATTTTTGAGCAATGGATGGAACGCGGTGAAAATTGGCGGCTCAAACGCTTGAGTGAAGATGGTCTTCATCCCAATACACTAGGCTATCAAGCTTTGTTAGAGGATGTAATCAATTGGGATGCAATAACTTCAGTGGGCTTTGCCAATGCAGCTTACCATTCTCAATTTGATTATCACCTTAAACCATCCTGAGAATCATCCTAATAATATAGATATGTTGGTGCTTTGGGGCTAGCTGATATTCTCATATTTGCCATCCTCACAAAAAGCACCAAAATCTTACTAAATTTTAAATGAAAGTAGGTGTAATATCCTTTTACAATTCATCTATAAAAACTTTTGTTCATTAACTCACCATTCCTAACTCTTGTACAGACGCGATTAATCGCGTCTCTCCTAACTCCTAATTCAGCACTCTTATGACACCAACTTTATTAGGTCGCTGGCAAACTCGATTATTATTACTTACAACTATAGGTGTATTCGTATCTCTGCCTTTTGCAATGGGTTGGATTGGCCCTGGTGCTAACTCGGTTTATTTTTGGATACTTGGTTATGTCGCCATCTTTGGCATAGGCTGGGATGTGCTTTATGATTATCTGCAAAAATCCCGCTGGGATAGAGATTGGCCCGCAGTTTATCAACTCTTAGCTGGCATCTGGGAATTGGTGTTTGTGTTTTGTGGAGTCAAACTGTTTGGTTTCTTACCAATACCTTTACCAAAAGAAGAACTTTCGCCAGCGGCTTTTCTATTGCACTATAGCGTCGTGTGGCTAGCAGTTTTTATTAGTTCACAAAGTCTGATGCGAATTATCTTTCTCCGTTGGCGTTTCCGGGGCGGCGAGTGGTTGTAAAATCTCAAATCCTCAAAACTAAATTTATCAAAAGTTTATCAAAAATAAAAAATTAAATCGCAAATTAAAAAAATCACATTTGGCAATTTTACTTGGGATGCAATATGTTGTATTGACGTACAGTTGTGTGCGTCCCTACGAACAACCTGTAAGCTGATATGCATTCACTTTGCAGTCTCCCCGTAGTTCTGGGAGTCATAAGCCAGGAGTCAAAATAAAAAAGGCTCCTGGCTCCTGATTTCTGACCCCTTGGCGGAAATTCTATTTCAACATGCAACATGAATGTCAATTAGCTAATCTCATCCAATAAAAAACACCTAATATTGTGTTTCCAAAATTGGCACTTGTGCTGATGTAATAGTCATGTATGAGAAAAACAGGACAAGTTTTGGAGTGTGGGAAAATTTTTCAATGCAGAGACGTAAATTAAGGTGGTGCAATGTCAAATTTTGATCTAGTTATTCAGCTATTTCTACAACTCACAGTTATTTTAGCCACGTGTCGCATCGTCACGATTTTAGGACGCCGCTATCTTGGTCAAACCGATGTTGTTTGCGAAATGATTGCAGGTGTAATGCTAGGGCCATCACTTTTAGGATTGATTGCACCAGATTTTCAGCAATGGCTGTTTCCTAAGCTTCCCATCATCACTGCTGTAGGACTCAAGATACCCAATCCATCGATGTCGATTTTATATGCTATCAGCCAGATTGGGTTGGTAATTTATATGTTTTTGATTGGTTTGGAGTTCAACACCAAACTGTTGAAACACCATATCAAAAGTGCAAGTTTGCTATCTGCTGCTGGGATTATCACTCCCTTTCTTTTAGGAGCGATCGCTTCTTTTTGGTTTTATCACAATGGTGATTTCTTTCAACCAAAAGTCATGCCTTGGTCAGCCGCTTTGTATTTAGGTGCGTCGATGACAATTACGGCTTTTCCAATGTTAGCTCGCATTCTTTACGAACGTGGTCTTGCACAAACCCGCTTCGGTACTTTGGCTTTAGGTGCAGCATCGGTAGATGATGCAGTTGCTTGGTGTTTACTGGCGATCGTGCTTGCTAGTGTGAAAAATTCTCTGAGCATTGCCATATTAGCAATTGGTGGTGGCATTTGTTACGTGCTATTTGCGATTTTTCTCGGTCAACCTCTACTGAGAGCGTTCACACGCATGACAAAACGCGATGCAGGTGTGAACAGACAAACCCTAACTTTAATGTTGATAATTTTGATGTTTTGTGCATGGTTTACCGATGTCACAGGCATCTATGCAATATTCGGTGCTTTTGTGCTGGGAGCAGTGACACCACGCGGAGAATTTGCCCAACAAATTCGCCAATATACGGAGTTTTTAACTACTTCTTTTTTGTTACCAATATTTTTTGTCTTCTCTGGACTGAACACTCAAATTGCGCTGGTAAACACACCTACTTTGTGGGGAATTACGCTCTTAATTATTGCGATCGCAATTCTTGGCAAAGGTGTTGCTTGTATGTTGGCTGCAAAATTGGCCGGCGAGAATTGGCGCGAATCTGCAACTATCGGCGCTCTGATGAATGCTCGTGGTTTGATGGAGTTAATCATCCTCAATATTGGTTTGGAGCAAGGTATAATTACCCCGACTTTATTCACTATCATGGTGATTATGGCAGTCATTACTACCCTCATGGCATCACCACTGATTGCCTTTTTGTTGCAAGGTACAAGCTATGATAAATCTTCCGCTTAAGCAAATTTAAATATAAAATTAATTACCTATAAATTGGGTAAAATTCTCTGCTTTGACTCTGGCTATCACCGCTAAATAGTTTGTAGTGGCGTTTAAGCGCTACTACAAACTGACTGCCTATTACCTAATTTTTTTGAGATGGGTAATTGGGAACATATTCTACATTTAGCTCCTAAAATCATCAAAATTCATGTTTCACGGCTGCAACTGCATCGTAACAGCAATTGACATGACAACAAAGCACAAATTACTCTTGGGTGTATCTGACAAACTTGACATTTTCCAGTCTTTTAAAGAATCATCTTAGAGAAACCAGATAGTTAATTGTGAGGAAACCATGCACATAGTTATTCTCGTTCTGGTTGAGGTACTGATTGTTATTGGACTTTCAAGGCTAGTAGGGCTAGGATTCCGTTCTATTAAGCAACCGCTGGTAATTGGTGAGATTGTCGCTGGGATTATGCTCGGCCCATCTTTATTTGGTTTAGTTGCTCCCGATGTCGCAGTTACCTTGTTTCCACCAGAAACTTTTCCTTTTCTAAATGTTTTGTCTCAGGTGGGACTAATATTTTTCATGTTTCTGATTGGGCTAGAACTTAATCCTAAATACCTCAGCGGACAATTAGAAGTAGCAGTTTTAACTTCTCATGTCAGCATTTTGGTGCCGTTTTCTTTAGGAACATTGCTAGCGGCGATCCTTTATCCTCTAGTTTCCAATGCAAGTGTATCTTTTACCGCTTTCGCCTTGTTTTTAGGGGCAGCGATGTCGATTACTGCCTTTCCAGTCTTAGCGCGAATCATTACTGAAAACAATTTACAAGGAACGCGTTTAGGAACGTTGGCATTAACTTGTGCAGCTGTGGATGATGTGACAGCCTGGTGTCTATTAGCAGTAGCGATCGCAGTTGCTCGGACTGGCGACTTTGCTGGTGCGATACCCACAATTATCGCCAGCATAGTTTATATCGGCTTGATGTTGACGGCGGGACGTTGGTTCCTCCAACGCCTTGCCAAACACTACCTTCGTGCGAGACGCCTCAGCCAATTGCTGCTAGCTGGGATTTATATGGCAGTGGTTGCGTCGGCACTAATCACCGAACTAATTGGTATTCACTTAATTTTTGGGGCATTTTTACTGGGAGCAGCCATGCCCAAAAATGAAGATTTAGTGCGGGAATTGGCAGTAAAAACCGAAGATTTTGTCCTAATTTTCTTGCTGCCAATATTTTTTGCCTACAGTGGTTTACGGACGCAGATTGGTTTGCTCAACCGTCCAGAATTATGGCTTTTGTGTGCGTTGGTTTTAGGAGTGGCGATCGCAGGTAAATATGTTGGCACTTATGTAGCGGCTCGTGTCAGTGGCATTAGTAAACGGGAAGCTTCGGCACTCGGTTGGTTAATGAATACTCGCGGCTTGACCGAACTGATAGTGCTCAATATTGGTCTAGAGTTAGGGGTAATTTCCCCCTTAATATTTACCATGCTGGTAATTATGGCATTGGTAACTACATTCATGACCTCGCCACTGCTGGAATGGACATATCCGAAGAAGCTGATCAGGTTAGATGTCATGGAACCGGAGTCGGAAGCAGAAATAGGTGATATAGATACAGAGACCACTGCTGGAAGTGAAACTTACGTTCGTCCCTACCGAATTTTGGTGCCAGTAGCTAATCCGAGTACCCAAAAAGGTTTGGTACAGTTGGCAGTAGCGATCGCTCTTAACTACCGACATCCCGCTGTTGTTAACCCTCTTAGCCTGATTGAATTTGAAGAAGACTATGCCTTTGAAAGTACCCCAGTTGAAGCAGACCGATTAATCGCCCAGCGCCGCCAACAGCTAGAAGAATTGATTAATACTCTCGAACCACTAGAAACACGCTCTTATGTGCATCCCATCGTTCGTATATCCAGCAATGTTGCACGGGAAACAGCACAGATTGCCGCACTAGACCAAGTTGATTTAATTCTCGTGGGATGGCATCGCCCAGCTTTTAGTAGCAATCGCTTAGGTGGAAGAGTCGGTCAAATTCTTACCAGTGCCCCAGTTGATGTCGCAGTATTTGTAGACCGGGGAAGCGATCGCTTAGAAAGCTTATTAGTGCCTTATTCTGCAAATATCCATGATGATTTGGCACTGATACTGGCGCTCAGACTGCTAATTAATCATGAAACTTGTATGTTGCAGATTTTACACGTTTTACCAAATCCCCTCAAGGATGAATTGAGTTATGAGTTGGACATGATGATAGAGCAATTACCGAGCAGTGTACGCGATCGCATAGAAATTAAAATTGTCCAAGCTCCAGATCCAATCCAAGCTGTAGTCGAAGCCTCAAAAAGTGTAGACCTGACAATTGCTGGTACCAGCCGTACTTGGGGTATCGAACGTCAAACCTTGGGTAGATATACAGATCAACTAGCCATCCAATGCCGCTCCTCCCTGCTGATTACCCGCCGTTACAGTCAAGTCTCCGCTCATCTAGCTTCCATGCTTCCTGAGGTTAGTAGTCAAGAGCCAACATTGAGGAGTTGAGATTATGAATCATTTCAACTTCAAATCTTTAGTTTTTTACGGAGTAGCAATAAGTTCAGTGCTAGTGTTGTTTAAAACTGTCAGCGTTTATGGGGAAAACAATCTCAAAGCTCCTCCTCCAGTTAACGGCCGATATCGTCTAACGCTGGCTGAGAATTTGCCGAACTGTGAAAAATCGGATACCCTGACGTTAAACATTGAGCAGTCGGGTATTTACTTAAATGCCTCTGTATTACCAGCAAACGCTAACGCCGATACTGACGAAAAGCACTCTCTGGCAGGCATCTTCAGAAATCAACAGTTAAATTTATCTGGGAAAGTTGGCAAATCAATCCTTTGTAATATTCCTCGCCCCCAAAATGATCCTCTAAAGTCAGTCACAATTCAAATGCAACTTGTGGATAAAGGTAGTATGACCGGTCAATTAGCCGTAAATGGCATCCCACAAACTCTGAAATTTACTGCTGTGCCCCAAAAAGCTCAGGAAAAATCTCAGAAGTTAAACAGCCATTGAACTGGTTCCTGGGGGTTGGGGATAGGAATTGGAAGCGCGAAGTAAACAGCAATGTCAGCGCAGTTTTATGGAGCAGATAAAAAGAATGGATCAGGGACTAAAGACTAAACAATTTTGCCAATGGCGCAAGCAGCTATTTAGTATCAGTCTATTAGGCTTTTATGCAGCGATCGCCCTCGAAACTTCCACTACTGCTGCTACACCAGTGGCAAAGCTAAATAATTGGCGTTTTTCCCCCAAGACACAACAACTCGAAATAAATCTCTCAGCAGGCACAACCCCCCATTATTTCTACCTGGCCCAACCCTCTCGTCTGGTTGTAGATTTACCAAATACTAAGTTGGGCAAAGTTACCACACAACAAAATTATTCTGGAGCAATCAAAAGCATTCGCGTTTCTCAACTGAACGATCGCGACACACGCATTGTCCTAGATTTAGCACCAGGGACTGTTTTTAATCCCAAACAGGTACAACTGCAACCCGTTTCCCGAAAAAACTCCACTCGCTGGGTATTACGTTCGGTTATTTCTGGTAAAACTACTGCCGTGAAACCAGGAAACTCCCCACCTTCACCCAAGAAACAACCTCAAACACTTTATAAGTCACAGCCGCCTAATTTACCCGTAACTACTACTAATCCACAACCGCCCTTACTCACAGTTCCTCCTCCATCCAATGAACTGCCCTCAACAATTACTACTAATTCAGGGCAGCCTTTTGTCACTGTACCTCCCCCAACTCCGAATACATCCTCTCAACAACCTGCTTTGATTCTTCCCCCTCCGTCTTTCCCAAATCAACCCGGTAATTTAAATAGCATTCCTCCTTTCGGGATGTCAGAATTTCCAGTTCCAACAGTCCCCAATGTTCCCGAACCCCAGGTGATCGAGTTTGGTCAACCTCTTCCTAAAACTAGATAGGGACTGGGGTGAAAAGAAGAGGAGCAGGGGAGGCAGAGGGAGAAAGAATAACCAATACTTCGGCTTACCTCGGCTTCTCTGCGAGACGCTACGCGTTAGCGGAGCTTTCGCTTTAGCGATACGCTCGGCACGAGTCGCTCAGTACAAGTGGCCCATGCCCCATTTCCAAATCTAAAATCTGTCCGTTTCCTGGGGTGTTCCAACTGCTCCTGGTTGAGCCGTGAAGAAGTTTTGAGCAGCTTCATTCTGATATATACACCTAATATCAGGTTTGTCACTGTCCAAGTTCCCTGTGAAGCCAAAGGTGTTCAGGCGATTTTTGCAATCTCTTACCTGATCGGATGTCACCAGCTTACGATTCTCTAAAAGCGCCCAGTTATTTTGTCGGATCACGCATCCAGGACGCATACTGGGTTGGGCAACATAGACATTGAAGGGGTTGAGAGTGACGAACAGTCTAGCGTCCATCACCATCGCGCTGGCTCCGTACTGCACACAAATCTCAGGGTTTGGTGCTTTGGTGTCAATGAATTCACGAGAAGCCACATTTGATGGAGTCAAAGTGGTTGTAGAACTAAAAGCAATGCCAATCCCAATTCCCAAAATCAACACCCCTCCCATAATTGCGATGGTGAAGAGGTTAAACATAGGGGATTGGAAAATAGAGGGTTTAGAAGTAGTAGTCGATCTACCAGTCGGTTTACGTCTCATTGTTGCTTAATCACCTTCACGCCGATTTAGCAGGGAGTAGTCTAAAGTTTTCTCCCTCTTTTCAGTATGCCTAGTCTTGACTGTAATTGCCTGTGACTTTCTGTGCGATATTCTTGTTATATGAGAAAAATAGGAACTTATCTAGATAATTTAGTGGGCGTAAATAATTAAAGCCTGGTAGTAAGCGGCTCTAACACTGAAAATAGGGCTAGAGCCACTTACTAAGAGCCAATATCAATTTAACATTGTTTATATTTGAATTCATTCTTGCAGGCTTATATATCTGGACAGAATTTTAAGTTGATCGCTTTTTGTTTCTGTCTGAAATAATTTGTGAGTATTCTTCTTTATTTGCTCGTTAACCAATTGTTATTACTTATGCATGAATTTTGTGCTGTTTAACTTAACATTAATTTTTGATGGATTTATATTTACCAATTATATCATATAGGACTCATATTTGATTTTTGAAATATACGTAGGATGCGTTAGCCAGAGGCATAACGCACCGTCCGAAGGCTTTGGTGCGTTCCGCTACGCGATAACACGCCCTACAGATACTTAGATTTTTTCAGAAATCAAATCGGATTCCTATATTTTTGATTATTATCAGATAGCCTGAATTAAATTTTCACAATTAATGCAGTCAAAATGCTGAGATTATCTAGCTTTTGTTGTTAATTTTCAATTTTTAGGATGAGATATTTTTGTTACCCCTAGTAATTGATGTGTCAAACAATGTAAATTAACACTTAATCAAATTTTGATAAGTAATTGAAAGCACGTGACATCTCAAAGAGCGCTACTTTCGGGCAAGAGGTTCAAAACTTCGCAACTTCAACTTCTCCTAGCTGATAGTCTGACTATTTTTTGGGGAGATTGGTTAGATTTACGTGTAAGAATCGTACAAGTTGCTGCATCAGGCTTAATATCTCCACTGATATATATTTTAGCTTTTGGTTTGGGTTTGGGTAGTTCCATCAAACCAGGTTCAGGAATTAGTGGTAACTATGACAACTATTTGGAATTCATATTACCGGGGATGGTGGCGCTATCATCGATGACGATTAGCTTTGGTGGAACGACATTTTCGATTTGTGGAGACAGACTATTTACCAAAACCTTCGAGGAATTGTTGTTAACTCCTATACAGCCGTTAGCGTTGCACATTGGAAAAATGCTGGCGGGAGTCGTGCGGGGGTTGATGACTTCCGGTTCAGTGATTTTAGTCGCGCTGCTGTTGACTGGAAACTGGAATTTTCTCAACCCACTATTTCTACTGTTGGTGGTACTAAATTGTGCGGTATTTGCTGGGTTAGGGGTGATTGTGGGGTTGAGTGTGCGATCGCTCGAATCAGTCGGACTCTACAACAATTTTATAATTATCCCCATGTCCTTCTTAGGAGCAACTTTCTTTGACCCTGCAACATTACCAGCTGCCCTCAAAGTCGTAGTTTACCTGTTACCGTTGACCTACGCCAGCATCGGACTGCGTGCAGCGGCTTATTTACCCTTATCCCAGTTTCCTTGGTACAGCATACCGATTTTGCTGGCGATCGCGATTGCTCTTTCTCTATGGGGTGGTTATAAATTTGCTCATCAACAGGATTAAAGCCTTCATTACAATCTGTGCTTTAACTGTTGAATTTTCTGTAAAACTTTTTCCCGATGCTGTGTAAGCTTGAGCCATTGAGGTAAGCGACTGGCAAGACTGCCATTTTGCCAGCCTAAAGTGTCATCTGCCAGGCGTTCTCGCAACCTTGATTGAACATAGCTTTCTAAGAAGTTCAAATGTGCTTCATTATACGCCCAAAGCACCTGACCGCAACAAGAGGTTTGTAGCCACAGGGGCAAGCCAAAAAAATGGTCTAATATTCCATAGCTGGAATTTCTTTGAGCCATGTAATTGTTCTGCCACAATCGCAGTGCAGATTTTCGTTTGGCAGCATTTGACTGTTGTTTTGTATAGCTACAGTGCTGACAGGTAATTCTTTTGATTGAACTGGGACTTGATTGCTCAGAGTTTACAGTTAATACCTTGGCAGTGCGTAGGCGCAGCCCGCCGTAGGCATCGCATTGGGGACAACGAACTAAAATTTCTTCCTCAAAATCAGAAAGCCGTTTGCTATAGTCTCTAAATCTTATAACCATTTCATATCAAGCCTAGTACGTAGCTCACAGTTAAGACAGTAATGAACCACGGTTCATTAGAATTAAGAATAATTATTTATGAGCCACATATTGTCTAATCTGTCAACGCATAAGTTCTAATTTAGATTTTTTATAAAGATTGCGTGAAATTACTAGTTATCGTGATAAAGCATTACAAGAATTGCTTTATAAATCAACCTATGGGTAGATATCAACTCAGTGAGCAAGCACACATTAACCACTATTTATCTAGCAGGTAGATAGCAGTTTCAAAGTGAGTTTTTGCTGTTTGATTTAACCTAAGCGGTATAGCATTCTGTTAACCAATATGAAAAGGACACAAATATGACTACAATCACAACCAAAATAGCCTTGTCTGTTCTAGGAGCAGTAGGAATCAGTTTTTTGTCTTGGACACCAGCGAGAGCCTTCATTTTTGTAGAACCCATTGTGACGACTAAAAATCAAGACATACTCGACACGAAAAGCCCAAGAATCCTTACAGACTATCTACCAGGCCAAGTAATAGAATATGGTGTTCCAGATGTAGCTAATAACTTTCTAAATTCCACCGGGTACGATATAAATAGTTTGGTTTTTGATTTAAAAACGCTGTCCTATAGTAATCCGAATTCTACTCCACCATTTGATAATGAACCAGTACAGTGGGGAGATGTTAATGGAGATGGGAAGATTGGTTACTCTACTAACTCTGATTTAAAGGATATTTTTACAGACATTACCATTGATGGTAGTATTATCACTTTTAGTGGTGGCGTGATTCCAAATGGAACCCTGTTTTATAATCCATTCGCTACCCTGCCTAATCTAGCGCCAGGTGGTGGAATCATTCCACCAATACCAGCAGATGTACAGGATAAAGATGGGCCGATCAGAGTGGCTGCTTATTACACCGCGATTCCGGAATCAACTAATGTTTTGGGTGTACTAGTCTTTGGCGCTTTAGGTGTAGCTTTAAAATTAAAGCGATCGCTACACTGTTAATGCTGTTACGGGAGATTGGGGACTGGGGAAGAAGCAGGGGAGCGGGGAGCAGAGGGAAAATTCCTCTCCCCCTTGCTCCCCGCACCCCGCCCCTCTGCCTCTTGTGCCCAATATCCTTACTCTGTAATTAACTCACGATACACTGCCAGTGTTTCCTGATGGACACGGGCAACACTCAGCCGCTCTAGGTTTTGATTTGCCCGTTGTTTCCACTCGTGCAGCATCTCGGCATTACTCAATAATTGTACTAAGACCACAGCCAAAGCATTACTATCTTTTACTGGCACCAAAAGACCCGCTTGCCCATTGTCCAAAGCTTCAGGAATCCCGTCTACCTGAGTACCGATGATAGCGGTTCCAGTTTCCCTAGCTTCCGAAAGTACCAGAGGGCAAGGGTCACGGTGCGAAGCCAGCACAAATATGTCACAAGATATCAGATAGCGTTGAGGTTCTGGTTGGAAGCCTTCAAAATGAATACGTTCTTTTACAGAAGTTGCTTGTGCCTGTGCCTCAAATAGCTGTTTATCAGGGCCATTTCCTACCAAATAAAGATTAGCTTGGGGAAAATCTGAGGCAATTTGTTCAAAAGCAGCGATTAACTCAGCAATTCCCTTACGTTGATACATTCCGGCTACGGTGGCGATCGCTGGATGCTGTAATGGTAAAGGTTGATAATCTTTTATCTGTCGGGTGCGGGGACTGCCCAAAGTTCCGTTACATACTACCCGCAACTTATTTTCTGGGATACCACGCCGAATCATCGAATCTTGCACAGCTTTACTCACAGCAATTACCCTGTCAGCTAAACCCATCAGCAGGCTAGAACGCTGAAATTCGTTGTGTACTGTGGAAACTAAGGCATATTTGTGTCCTTTAAAAATGCGTGCTAGGATGACTCCTGTCATCATGTGGGCATGAACTATATCCGGCTGAAATTCAGCTGCGATCGCTCGGTAACGCCTAGCTGCTTTAATCATACTTATCGGTTTCCGGCTTTGGTCTAATTGGTAGTGTTTGACACCATAACTATTTAGTAAAGCCTCGTATTCACCACCAGCAGAAATAACCGCTACCTCATAACCAGATTTTGCCTGTAGACAAGCCAGATCCACAGCCACATTCACAATACCGTTACCTATTTCTTGAACGTGGTTCAAAATATGTATAATTCGCATAATCTTTGAGATGTGTATAAAAAATAAAGATAAGTAACTGAGTGTAAATCAACATAATCATTGAGGTTATTAGTGACAACTCAAAAGTAGCCAGTAGCGTGTAAAATTGACCACTTGCTACTGACTAACAGCGCTTCTAATCAGTTACTTAGCTTAAAGACTTATTCAGTAACGGCTCGATAAATCGGGGTAAAACTCCAAAATTCTGAAGGCTGAATCTGCTATTTCAGTCGCTTTGCTATTCCCCAATTGGTACGGTCAGCATGAGCCAATACCCAGGCATCTGACTCTAGTACAGCACAGCAGAAATATGAATACGATTCTTTTGATTTTTGAGTTCCCAGTCATCTAGGCCGAAGCAGCTTTACAAAAACAGCAATTTGCCTGATGATAAAAAAGAAATTATCTAGTAATAAATAATTCATTACTATTGTTAGTAATTGTGTGAAAACCCAGTAAAGACAAAGCTTCAGTCAGTTTGAGTTGACCTCATAACCTTATCTTGAAGTAACAAAATGGTAACTTTACAAACTCCACACTTCCAATTAAATACAGTAATTTCCACATCATATACACCTCACCTGGTCTTCATCGACACGGCAGTTGAAGACTATCAGAGTTTAATTAACGGTGTTATCCCCCACACCGAAGTATTCGTTATTGACCAGACAAAGAACGGTGTTGAGCAAATTACGGAGATTTTGACGACTCGTGCTGACCAGAATCTTAGCAGCATTCATATTGTTTGCCACGGTGCCCCCGGTAGCTTGCAACTGGGTAACACTCACTTGGGACTCGATTCCCTCGAATCCAATAGCCAGCAACTGCAACAATGGCAGAAGATATTTTCCACCTCGTCCAAAACTGCTAAATCATTAGTTCCATCTGCTACAACATCTATAGTAAACTTACTCATTTATGGTTGCAATGTAGCTTCTGGTGATGTGGGTACAGAATTTATTGCCAAACTGCACCAACTTACAGGAGCGAATATTGCCGCTTCGCGTCAGTTGATAGGCAATGCAGCATTAAGAGGTAATTGGGAACTGGAAGTACGCACCAGTGATATGGAAGTGAGTTTAGCGTTTGCAGAAACGACGCGTAAAGCTTACGCAGGAGTACTAGCAACGTTTACCGTGAATAATACCGGGGACGCAGATGATGGTGATGCGAACAACGGTATTACCACACTCCGGGAAGCAATTAACTTAGCCAATGCGACTGCTGGAAATGATGCGATCGCCTTTGGGGGCGTATTCAGCGATACTACGCCAGATGTAATTACCCTGACCTCTGGGCAACTGACAATTACCGATGATGTTACTATCTTGGGCACTGGGGCGTCGAACCTCACAGTGAGTGGAAATAATGCCTCCAGGGTATTCGAGATATCGGGATTAGGGAGAGATGTCAGTATTGATGGTTTAAAAATTTCTAACGGTAATGATAGCGGTATTTTGGTTAATAACAATACCCTTCTTAGTCTGTTCAATAGTAATATCTCTAATAATACGGCAACCTCCAGCGGCGGCGGTATCAATAACAAAGGCACCCTTAAGCTTACCAATACTAATGTCTCTGGCAATACGGCAATCTCTAGCGGCGGCGGTATCGCTAATCAAGGCATCCTCAGCCTAACTAAAAGCAGTGTCTCTGACAATACAGCAACCTCCAGCGGTGGCGGCATTTATACGGAAGGCATCCTCAACGTAACTAAAAGCAGCGTCTCTGGCAATACGACAACCTCCATCGGTGGCGGCATTTATACGGAAGGCGACTTAAAGCTTACCAATAGCACTGTCTCTAACAATACGGCGAACAACGGTGCAGGCATTTATAACGGAGGAATTAATGTTTCTTTTAGCATCGGTACAGCTACCCTGACTAATAGCACTGTCTCTGGCAATAAGGCATTAAAGGATGGCGGTGGCATTTATAACTTTAACAGCCTTAGCCTCATCAACAGCACGATTACCAATAACACTGGTGACTCAAATGGCGATGGTGTTGGTAACGGTGGTGGCGTTTTCAATAGTGAGCCTGAGATATACAAGTACCCACTCACCGTTGTGGGCAACACCATTATTGCAGGCAACTTCGACAAATCTAGCTCCGGGAATATCAACCCCGACCTGTCCGGCATCACTTTCAAAGATTCGGGCAATAACCTGATTGGTAATCAGACTGGTAGCACTAATTTTACCACCAGCACCTTAGTCGGCACTAACGCCAACCCCATTGACCCAAAACTTGGGCCGCTGCAAAATAACGGTGGTGCGACTTTAACTCATACCTTACTTGCTGGTAGTCCCGCCATTAACGCAGGCAATAATTCTCTAGTTGGAGCTAATGTCACTACTGACCAAAGAGGTGTTGGATTTAACCGAATTTTCAGCGGTACAGTTGATATTGGTGCTTATGAAGTCCAGTCACCGATTGCCCCACTACCTATTAACACAGATACAGTGGTGACTAATACCAACGATTCTGGGGCAGGGTCGTTGCGGCAGGCACTCCTGAATGCCAATGCAACTGCTGGGGCAGATACGATTACCTTTGCAGGCAGCGTATTCACTGATGCTACCCCAGATATTATCAGCCTTACTTCTGGTCAACTGACGATTACTGATGATGTAAGCATTGTGGGAACTGGAGCATCTAAGTTAACCATTAGCGGCAATAATGCTTTCAGTGTATTCGAGATTACGGGGACAGGGACAGATGTCAATATTGATGGCTTGAAGATTGCCAATGCTAATGATCTTATATATGGCAGTATTTTCCTCGATAGCAATGCCAGCCTCAACTTGACTAATAGCACTGTCTCAGACAATCAGGGAGCAGTAGGAGGCATCTTTAACAGAGGCAACCTCAACCTGACCAACACCACTATCTCTGGCAATCAAGGGTCATCATTAGGCGGTGGTGTATTTAACACAGGCACTCTCAGCCTGACTAATAGTACTGTCTCTGGTAATAGGGCATATATCTACAGATCGTTCAATGCCTACGGGGGCGGCATATTTAATACAGGCATCCTCAAGATAATGGGAAGCACTGTCTCTAATAATACGGCATATGCCGAAGGTCTGGCGTACCGTTTTCCTAACCCCTACCCGTCCTATGGTGGTGGAATTTATAACTCAGGCATTGCCGATATATCGGCAAGCACCATCTCTGGTAATGGGGCAGCAGACGGCGGTGGCGTCTTTAACGATGGTACTTTTAGCCTGACTAACAGCACTATCTCTGATAATAATGTAGATACTAAGGGCGGTGGCATCTATAACAACAGCGGCACTCTTACCCTCACCAATGACACTATTACCAATAACAAGGCAATAGGTGGCTACAGGAGTTATGCTGAGAATGCGGGTGTTTTCAATGAATCTGATGGCACTGTTATCGTTGGAAATACCATCATTGCAGGCAACTTAGATGATAGCGACGTTAAAGGAAACTTCACCGACCTCGGCAATAACCTGATTGGCGATAACACTAATAGCACTGGCTTTACTACCAGCACCCTCGTCGGCACCAACGCCAATCCTATCGACCCCAGACTCAGCCCCCTGCAAAATAATGACGGTGCAACCTTTACTAATGCCTTAATTGGGGATAGTCCCGCTATTAATGCAGGCAATAATGCTCTAATTCCAGCAGGTATAACCACCGACCAACGCGGCGCTGGATTTGACAGAATATCTGAGGGTACAGTTGATATTGGTGCCCTAGAGTTCAACGGGCTGAATGGAACCAATGGCGCTGATAATCTAGTGGGCAATAATTATAATGACATAATTAACGCTCAAGCCGGGAATGATACTATCACAGGTAATAAAGGTAATGACATCTTAACTGGTGGCGGCGGCAAAGACAAATTTGTTTACAATTTAGGTGACGGTATTGATATCATCACCGATTTTGGTGGGCTAGGTAAAGGCTCAAATCCCTCGGCAGCGATCATTAGCGAATTGGATACCCTCAAATTCCAAGGTGCTGGATTGACTGCCCGAAATCTGGTACTCACCCAGAATGATAACAATCTGGAAATCACTTTTGAAGGGGTAGCTGATGACAAAGTTATCCTGCAAAACTTTACCCTGGAAAACCTAGACAACCTCTCTACCGTCGGCAATATCTTGTTTGATGGGCAAAGCAGCATTCGTGACAGCTTTGATGTCTTCAATGCCAACTCTACCCAAAGCACCATCTTCAACAAAAACACAGTCACCTTTCTCAATGGACTAATCAATAATAATGTCAATGGCTTTGACAACTCTGATGATGTGATTAATGGTCAGGGGATTTATAACCGCATCGACGGCAAAAGTGGCAACGACTTACTACGGAGTAGTTTCTTGGGCGGTTACGATACCCTTATTGGTGGTGCTGGCGATGATACCCTGCTTGGTGCTTTTGGCGAACCTGATACCCTCATTGGTGGTGCTGGCGATGACATCCTTGTTGGTGGTAGTGGTACACATTACAATATCCTAACTGGCGGTAGCGGTCGTGACCAGTTCATCTACCAAACCTTTGATGCCAATGATACAATCACTGACTTTAATCAAAGCCAGGATAAGTTAGTCCTTACTGACGTGTTTAAGAGTCTGGGCTACACTGGCAGCAATCCCATCTTAGATGGCAACCTACAATTTGTGCAATCGGATACTTCTACACTAGTTAAAGTCGTTGCTAATTATTCTTACACCTTGGCGATTTTGGATAATTTTACCGCGACAAATCTGGTAGTTGGTACTAACGTCATCGTCTAGGACTCAGAAGATTCCTTACCCTATCTGCAACCCTGCCCTCAGCAAGAAGAGGGTTGCAGATGGGTTTTGTCCAAGTGTTGTATTCTTTTTCAAATTGGTATTATTTACTTCTTAATTTCCGTAAATGCTAAGTTTTTAATAGCAAAAACCATCGCCAACGCTTAAAAAATTAGGACTCAATCAACACAAGTTTACGAACCTGAGAATTGTTTCCCTGAGAACGGCGTGATGAGGCAGCAGTGAGCAAAAACTTCCAAGACTGAGGAGAAAGTATAGACGGGTCTATCATTGAAAGAAAACTCTTGAGATTTTTCTGCTTCAGTGCTACTAAACTCCAATGGAGTTTCAGGTAATTTTTGATATCTTGAAGCAAAGGAATCTTTGAGCGATGTTGCTCATTTACCAAGGCGTAAATTTTTTCCTTCATCAAAATATTTGTCGCCAACCGCCGAGACAAAGAAAACTTTTGATTATAAGCACCGGGCCAGATAGTCCGGTAAGCAAGACACTGATTGAAGAAAATAGCATCTCCAAACTGGGCAATCCGAATCCAGGAATCGATATCATCACAGTTAGCATCGAGTGTAGAGTCCCAACCACCAGTTTGCAGGAAAGCATCACGCCGACAAGCTACTTGTACAGGTGTGCCAAAGGGTACAAGCTCTAAGAGCATACCGTAGTGAATATCGGCTTGTGGGATATAAAAAGCTAAACCGGGGCCAACTTGGGGGGTGCGAGAGAGTTCAACTTCATTGCCATCCACCTGAGCAGCGACACAAGAGCAGATTACAGCATCGGGACGAAGTGCGATCGCCTTTGCCATTTCTTCTATGCAGTTGGGCGCTAAATAGTCGTCATCATCTAAAAACTTAATCCAGTCGCCGCTAGCTTTGGCAACTCCAGCATTTACCGTTGCTGCATGACCAAGGTTCACCTCGTTACGATGATAAACAACCTTGTCCCCGAAGCTTTTGAGATAGGTTTGGGTCTCATCAGAAGAACAATCGTCAGCAACAACCACCTCGCACTCGATTGTTTGGTTACGAGCCGAATCAATTGCTCTTTGCAGCAAGTTCAAGCGATTATAGGTACTGATAACGACGCTAAATTTCATAAATTTCACCCCTGTGTTACAGCATTCTGCAATATAGCTTTGAACTTTACGCTGTTGTATCAGTAAAATTATCAATCTCAACAAGTAGACTGAAATAGGATTATCGATTTATCATTGATGATCGTGAGATTTTTTTAAGCAGACAGAAAGACTATGAGCGCTCAAGAGATTATCCGCTCGATTGAAGCGGAACAACTAAAATCAAATCTGCCCGACATTTATGTGGGCGACACAGTAAAAGTGGGAGTGAAAATCAAGGAAGGCGATAAATACCGCGTACAACCCTACGAAGGAGTAGTAATTGCCAAGCGCAATGGTGGCATCAATGAAACTATTACAGTCCGTAAGGTTTTTCAAGGTGTGGGCGTCGAGCGTGTGTTTCTGTTGCATTCTCCCCGGATTGACAGCATCAAGGTATTACGTCGTGGTAAAGTCCGTCGTGCTAAGCTGTATTATCTCCGCGATCGCGTAGGTAAGGCAACTCGGATCAAGCAACGGTTTGACCGCCCTTTGTGATTCGTCCTTCAAAAATATGGGAGAAATCTCAAGCCTCAAGCGGCATCTGCCGCTGACTTGTTTCCCCGACAAAATTGAGGTATGATAGAAATCGCATATTGCGTTAAACTGAAATTTAGTTCAGCGCAATGACTGAAACAAAAACAGCTTGTGCGCTCTTAGTTCAGTTGGTAGAACGCAGGTCTCCAAAACCTGATGTCGGGGGTTCAAGTCCTCCAGGGCGCGCTCAAGAGCAAAAAACAAAGCCCGAAATAATTACGCAGCTGCTAATATAGCAGTTAGCGCTAATAATTTCGGGTAAACTTATTGTATTTGCAGTTGTTTTGCTTCTAGTAAGTGAAATAGAGTCGAAACTGCAAACTTGGATGACAATTAACTAAGGTATAGCTGTATAAGAAACGGGGGAATAAACGGTCGTGGCCAAAAAAAGTGAAGCAGAATTGCCAGAAACTACAAATGGGTTTAGCTTTGGTAACTTCATACAAGGAATCAAAGAAGAACTTGAAAAAGTAGTTTGGCCTAGTCGAAAACAGATAGTGAGCGAATCCGCCGCTGTCTTGTTAATGGTGGCACTCTCCGCATCTTTGATATACTTGGTCGATGGATTGTTTGCTTGGGCAGCCAAACAGGTGTTCTGATGACTTTTGCAACAGATGAACCGCGCAACTCAATGTTGCAGTCGGAGGAAACAGCAGAAACAGCAGAAGCAGCGTCAAAAGAAGCACGCTGGTATGCAGTGCAGGTTGCCTCAGGCTGTGAAAAGCGTGTAAAGACTAACTTAGAGCAACGCATTCAAACTTTTGATGTAGCTGACAAAATTATCCAGGTGGAAATTCCGCACACGCCAGCGGTAAAAATCCGCAAAGATGGCAGTCGGCAGCATACAGAAGAAAAAGTTTTCCCTGGCTATGTGCTGGTGCGAATGATGATGGATGATGATACCTGGCAGGTGGTACGAAACACCTCCCATGTAATTAATTTTGTCGGTTCAGAACAAAAACGTGGTAGTAGTAAGGGTCGCGGTCATGTGAACCCAATACCGCTGAGTTCTTCAGAAGTCGAACGCATATTCAAACAAACCAGCGAACAGGAGCCAGTTCTTAAAATTGACATGGCTACTGGTGATAAGATAATGGTGCTTTCTGGTCCATTTAAAGACTTTGAAGGCGAGGTAATTGAAGTGTCTCCAGAACGGAGTAAGCTCAAAGCCTTGCTCTCAATTTTCGGCAGGGATACACCAGTAGAATTGGAATTTAATCAGGTAGAGAAACAGAGCTAAATACAAATGGCGAAGAAAGTAGTGGCGGTCATTAAACTGGCCTTGAATGCTGGAAAAGCCAACCCAGCACCGCCAGTGGGCCCTGCCTTGGGTCAACATGGCGTCAATATCATGATGTTTTGTAAAGAGTACAACGCCAAAACAGCAGATCAAGCTGGAATGGTGATACCTGTAGAAATTTCGGTTTTTGAAGACCGGAGTTTCACATTTGTACTCAAGACGCCACCAGCATCAGTGCTGATTCGGAAGGCAGCGAAAGTTGAAAAAGGCTCGAATGAACCCAACAAAAAGAAGGTTGGGTCAATTACTAAAGCGCAATTGCAAGAAATAGCCCAAACGAAACTCCCCGATCTCAATGCCAACGATATAGACGCGGCCATGAAGATTGTGGCAGGAACGGCTAAAAATATGGGCATAACAGTCACAGATTAGTCATTGGTCATTGGTCATTAGTAAAAACCAAATGACATAGACCCGTTAGCGGCTTTCCGCAGTGTAGGACAAATGACAAAGGACAAATAACTAAAAATTATCGGGGGAGAGGCAAAGCTTCGGAATTACCCCAGGAGAACAAAATGCCAAAAATATCGCGTCGTTTGCAGGGACTGCAAGCAAAAGTAGAAGATAAGGATTATCATCCTTTAGAGGCTTTAGCCCTTCTCAAAGACACAGCAACAGCTAAATTTACCGAAGCTGCTGAAGCCCATATCCGGCTGGGAATTGACCCCAAGTATACAGACCAACAGTTGCGGACAACGGTAGCACTGCCCAAGGGTACAGGACAAATTGTCCGGGTGGCGGTGATAGCCAGAGGCGAAAAGGTAAACGAAGCAAGCAACGCTGGTGCTGATTTAGTCGGTTCAGAAGAACTGATTGACGAAATCCAAAAAGGTAGAATGGATTTCGACAAGCTGATTGCCACACCCGATGTGATGCCACAGGTAGCGAAGCTGGGTAAGTTGCTTGGGCCGCGTGGTTTGATGCCATCGCCCAAGGGTGGAACTGTGACATTTGATTTAGCAGGTGCGATCGCAGAATTCAAAGCAGGTAAATTAGAATTCCGGGCCGATCGAACTGGTATTGTCCATGTTATGTTTGGTAAGACAACCTTCTCGCCCGAAGATTTGTTAGTCAACCTGAAGGCATTGCAGGAGACGATTGACCGTAACCGTCCTTCAGGAGCTAAAGGTCGTTATTGGCGCACATTTTATGTGTCAGCCACTATGGGGCCATCAATTAAAGTTGATATCAGTGCCCTAAGAGATTTAAAACTGAGCCAAGCAAGTTAATTTTTAGTCATTAGTCATTTGTAAAGGCAAAGGACAAATGACTAAGGACAAATGACAAAATTAAATAAGCAAAGCCGGAGACAGCAGGTGCTAATAACTTAATATCCTGCCGAGGTTAAAACTCTAATTGTCAGAATTACCACCCACAAAGGTGTGATAACTATGGCATCACGAGTCTTACTACTCAACCCCGGCTAAGTTAGCTGGGGTTTGTTGTTTGGGTTCAGGTTGAGAAAAAACACATAACTAGGGCACTTCCCCGATTGTTTTAAGGAGGTGAGATTGGAATGGGTAGAACACTAGAAAATAAAAAAGAGATAGTAGCTGACCTCAAAGAAACTTTGAGTGCGTCAACTCTGGCACTGGTAATTGACTATCAGGGGCTAACAGTTTCAGAAATCACAGACTTACGGCGGCGGTTACGTCCCAGTGGCACTGTTTGTAAGGTGACGAAGAACACCTTAATGGGCATTGCTATCAAAGACGATGAAAAATGGCAGCCTTTGTCGGAATTGCTCAATGGTTCTTCCGCCTTTTTGCTGGTAAAAGATGATTTTTCATCGGCAATTAAGGCGTACCAAGAATTCCAGAAAGTCACCAAGAAAACAGAACTTCGTGGTGGTGTGCTGGAAGGTCGCCTACTCAAAGAACCTGATGTCAAGGTACTAGGAGACTTGCCATCTAAGGAACAACTCATTGCACAAATTGCTGGGGCTATCAATTCCTTGGCTACCAAGATTGCTGTGGGTATCAACGAAGTTCCTGGTTCGCTGGCTCGCGCTTTGCAGGCTGTGGCCGACCAAGAGCAAAGTGGTGGTAGTACCGAAACTGCTGCTGTACAAGATAGCGGCACCGAAAGCACTGCTGAAGGTGATAGTAGCACTGAAACTGCTGCTGAATAGACTTCGTGGTTCATCAGTCAAAAGTCAAAAGTCTATAGTTAAAGACTAATGACCTATGACAAATAAATAATCAAAATTACAGGAGTTATATCAATGTCTGCTACAACCGATAACATTTTAGAACAACTAAAAACTCTTTCTTTGCTGGAAGCTTCTGAGTTAGTCAAGCAAATTGAAGAAGCTTTTGGTGTAAGTGCTGCTGCACCTGTTGGCGTAGCGTTCGCAGGCCCTGGTGCCGCTGCTGCGGCTCCTGAAGCTGTAGAAGAGCAAACTGAATTTGAAGTGGTTCTCGAATCAGTCCCAGCTGATAAGAAGATTGCCGTACTGAAGATTGTACGGGAATTGACCGGTTTGGGTCTGAAAGAAGCTAAAGACTTGGTGGAAGCTGCGCCCAAGGCAGTTAAAGAAGGTGTTGCTAAGGATGCCGCTGAAGATGCTAAGAAGCGCATCGAAGAAGCTGGCGGTAAGGTGACTGTTAAGTAGTCACAATTCTCTTACCACTTTTTTATTAAGGAGCCTAAGTTAGGCTCCTTTTTTTCTCGTAGAGTCTTATGTTGCAGATAAAAATAGTATAATGCTTGGTAAATATCGTCTACCAACACCTTTGCCCCTTGATTTTCACTGCGGCGATCGCCAATCCCGCAGATGCCCAACTCGTTATACTTTTTTACTAATGCATAAATCCATGTCCTGCTGTAGCCCGTTATTTTCTCTACTTCCTCTGTTTTCTTTCCTTGCGCTAGTAACCATATAATCTGATACTGGCGACTTTCTATTCCATCTTTAGCTTGTTTGTAAAGCTGCTCTAATTC